>CAUZTZ010000322.1:0-5018 GCA_963582805.1 Alphaproteobacteria bacterium | reverse complement strand
GCCCAATTACCCGGTCTGTTAACTGGTCCTTCTCCATTTACTTTTCTTCTCTGTGTCCTCTGTGATCTCTGTGTTTCAACCATTACTTGCTTATCTAATTTATTCTCGTGCGACATCGGCTGGTAATAATCCGGTATGGATTGGTATGGATTGGTATGGATAAGTATGGGTAATCGGGGCAAATAGAATCATCAGTTTTTAGCTTCCGTTAAGGCTTATAGACTGTATATAGCCTGTAAATTCCTAACCGCAAGCTCCCCTACTCCGCTCATTTTTTTGTCCCTGTCGCGGCTTCGCCTCTCCCCGCCTCTTGTTTCCGGCTTTCCACCCACATCTCGCAGCAGCCCTTGGCGAGGGTGCGGACGCGGGCGATGTAGGCTTGGCGCTCGGTTACCGAAATGACGCCGCGCGCATCCAACAGATTGAACCGGTGCGAGGCTTTGATGCATTGATCATAGGCCGGCAATGCCAGCTTGTGACCGAGCAGAGACAGGCATTCCTTCTCCGCATCCTCGAATTCCCGGGCCAGCATGTCGACGTCGGCGTGTTCGAAATTGTGGGCGGAGAATTCCTGTTCGGCCTGCAGGAACACATCGCCGTATGTCACCCCCCTGCCGTTCCAATCCAGATCGTAGACGTTCTCGGCGCCCTGGATATACATGGCGAGGCGCTCCAAGCCGTAGGTCAGTTCCGCCGAGACCAGCTCGCAATCGATGCCGCCGACCTGTTGGAAATAGGTGAACTGGCTGACCTCCATGCCGTCGCACCAAACCTCCCAGCCGAGGCCCCAGGCGCCCAAGGTTGGGCTTTCCCAATCATCCTCGACAAAGCGGATATCGTGCAGCTCTTTGTCGATGCCAAGCTCGTAAAGGCTGGCCAGGTACAAATCCTGTACGTCGGCGGGCGACGGTTTGAGGATCACCTGGAACTGGTAGTAATGCTGCAAACGGTTCGGGTTTTTGCCGTAGCGGCCATCGGTGGGGCGCCGCGACGGCTGCACATAGGCGGCCTTCCACGGCTCCGGGCCCAGGGCGCGCAAGGTGGTCGCCGGATGAAAGGTTCCGGCGCCCATTTCCATATCGTAAGGTTGCAAGATCACGCAGCCGTAATCCGCCCAATAGGACTGTAATTTCAGGATCAGGGACTGGAAACTTGTGTCGCGAGCGGGGGCCTTCGCCATGTCTGTATCCGGCGGAAATTAAAGAAAAATGCGGTTGCCGGGGAGTGATACGTTGGCATAAGTAGCGGGTCAAGGCGGACGCGATTGTGACGCCGCCCCCGGCCATGAAACCGCAATGCTGATGCGACGCGCCGTTGGCATCTAAAACGTAGGGGCGGGTTTCAAACCCGCCCGGCAATTTATCCATGATCCACGGGCGGGTTTTAAACCCGCCCCTACGGTCACCTATCCATACGGGCAGTCGTCGCGGCCGCAGGTCTTGGCGCCGGCGGCCACGTAATCGCCGCACACCTCGCAGGGCTTCATCTCCAACGAGGCGTCGGCTTTTTCCTGGCCGGTCTGTTTCGGTGCATTGGCGCCTCCCGAGACATTGCGGCCGCGGCCGAATAACTTGAAGCCGTACCAGACCGCCATGATGATGACGATCAGGACCAGGATTTTGGGAAGGCTGAAACCAAGCATGGGAACCTTTTAGGGGCTCAATACGTTTCGGGTCAAGTTAAAGCCCGAAACGGGACCAGAGCGCCCGCTCTTCGATCACCGCCAGCAGATCGCCCGCAATCGCGCCGGCATGGCTGGACGCAGCCCCGCTGCCCGGCCAGGCGGTGCCCAGTTTGCGCTTGATCCAGGATTGGCGCGGACCGACCGGGCGGAAGCGCACCTTGTCGCCAAAGCGTTCCTTCATGACGGCGGTCAATTCGCCGATGCCGTCGATCAAGCCCAGCTCCAGCGCCCGCCGGCCGGTCCAGAACTCGCCGTTGAAGAGCGTATCTTCGTCGGCTTTTAGTTTGCCGGCGCGGCGGTCGCGGACGATGTCCTTGAAGCTGTCATGGACGTCCCGCTGCAGGGATTTGAGCAATTCCACCTCTTCGGGGCGTTCCGGCGAGAACGGATCCAAAATGCCCTTGCGTGTCCCGGCGGTGTGCAGGCGGCGCTCTATCCCTAACCGGCGCAGCAGGCCGGGAAAGCCGAAACCGGCGGACACCACGCCGATGGAGCCGATGACCGAGGTTTCGTCGGCGAATATTTCGTCCGCCGCGCAGGCCAGCATATAGCCCCCCGACGCCGCCACATCCTCGGCAAAGGCGAATACCGGAATATCGTTTTCATCGGCCAGCGCCCGGATGCGTTTCAAGATGAGCGACGACTGCGCCGGCGCGCCGCCCGGCGAGTTGATCGCCAAGGCCACCGCTTTCAAGCGCTTGGTGGCGAACGCCGCCTCGATCGGCTGGTTCAGCGCCGCCACGGTCATACCGGAACGCAGCGGCGAGGCGCCTTGGCCGATCACGCCGGTCAGGCGGAGGACGGCGACGACCGGTTTCGGATTGCGGAAACCGGGCACCCGCAAGGCTTCGAGAAATCGTCTAATCATGGCCATAAACTAGGCCGGCGTAACCTGCCAGCGCAAGGGGGCGGCGCTGATTGCGCCCTGGTCACGGAAAATTGAAGCCGAAGCCGGCGCCGGATTTCAAGATAGCCTCCGCCTCTTCGGTGTAGGCGCCGTCGGCCTGGTGCAGCACCAGCCCATCGGTCATATGCACGCCGCCGCGATCGATGGACGAATTTTGCGGATCGTTGGTAAAGGCCAAAACCAAAAAGCGCTTGCCGCCCTTGCGCCGGCGTTTCGGCCAAAGCGGATGAATGACGGCGTTGCTGGCCAGCGGCGCGATTAAGGATCGCACCTCCTCCAGCCGGTCGCGGCTGTGGATCATGGTGAAACAGCCGCCGGGCCTGAGCAGCTGGAAGCAAAAATCTATCCATTGGCTTAAAGTCACCGTGCCTTCGATATTGGCGGCGCGCTTCAAGGGGTGGGCGGGGGGATGGCCGCTATCGTTGGTCCGGTAGGGCGGGTTGGTCATGACGATATCGAAGGGCGCGTGGTTACGGTAGTCCCGCAAATCGCCAACTTCGAAAACCGGCGGCGGCGCAAAATCGTTTAATTCTGTAGAGTCTCGGGCGAGGCTGATAAATTCCGGCTCGGTATCGATGCCGGTAATGTCGGCGCCCGCCACCCTGGCCGCCAGACACAAAGACGCAGCGCCGGTGCCGCAGCCGGCATCGAGCACGCGCATGCCCCGAATTGCCGGCACGGCGGCGGCGAGCAGCACCGGATCGATCGCCGTCCGATAGCCATCTTCGGGCTGGCGCAGAATGACGCGGCCGCCGAGCAGGGCGTCGGTGCTAACCGGCGTTGATTTGTTGTGCGGCATCTTCAAACTGGGCGCGGGAGGTTTCGTAAAGCCCGGCGGCGCGGCGGTAATCTTGATCGGCCACCATGAGGCGCCTTGGGATGGCGCCGGCCGAGCCTTCGAGCACGCTGGTATGGCCGTCGAACACATGCACTTGAATGCCCTCGCCGGCCAGCAGGGCGCTGAGCCAGGAGATCAAGACCGGATCGTTGGTGCGCAAAAGTTCAATCATTACCGTATCCTAGGCTGCCCGAGCCCACGATCCGGGCTTGACCCGCCCGGAACGCGCCTCCTATGCTCCCCCGCACGTTTGCAATCGTCAAGGCATCTGGGAATTTTGAGCTTTGGGCGTAGTAGTAAATCTGGGCTCGGCGCCCGAACCATCACCTTCCATCGCGGCGCTTGATGCGCTGACCGCGGATGATTTGAAAGCGGTCAACGCGTTGATCCTGCGCGCCATGGAAAGCCCGGTGACGCTGATCCCGCAGCTCGCCAGCCATATCATCGCTGCCGGCGGCAAGCGCTTGCGCCCGATGCTGACATTGGCGGCGGCGCGCATGTGCGGCTACAATGGAGATCGCCATATCGGCCTCGCCGCCTGCGTCGAGTTCATTCATACCGCCACGTTATTGCATGACGACGTGGTCGATGAGAGCGCGCTCAGGCGCGGCGCCGAAAGCGCCAACGCCATCTGGGGCAACGAGGCCAGCGTGCTGGTCGGCGATTTCCTTTTCTCGCGCTCGTTCGAATTGATGGTCGCCGACGGCTCGCTGCCGGTTCTAGGCGTCCTCAGCCGGGCCTCCAGCGTCATCGCCGAGGGCGAGGTATTGCAGCTCACCACCAACAACAATGTGGAAACCTCGGAAACCGCCTACCAGGATGTGATCTGCGCCAAGACGGCAAAATTGTTTTCCGCCGCCTGCCGCATCGGCGCGCTGGTGGCCGAGCGGCCCCAAGTCGAAGAAGAAGCGCTGGAAGCCTTCGGTATGAATTTGGGCATCACCTTCCAGTTGATCGATGACGTGCTCGATTATTCCGCCAGCCAGGCGAAGCTGGGCAAGACCATCGGCGACGATTTCAGGGAAGGCAAGATCACCCTGCCGGTGATCCTGGCGTTCCGGCGCGGCAACGATTCCGAGCGTGAATTTTGGCGGCGCACCATGGAAGAGCTCGACCAAAAGGACGGCGATCTGGAACGGGCCACCCAATTGATGGGCAGCCACGAAGCCATCAATGACAGCGTCGAGCGCGCCCGCCATTACGGCGCCATCGCCCGCGACGCCATGGGCATCTTCGAGGATGGCCCGGAAAAGCGGGCGCTGATCGACGCCATCGATTTCTGCATCCACCGGGCCCACTAGATTTCGGGCCGGGTCATGAGCCAGGCCGGCAGCCACACGGCTTGCCGAACGCCGCCGGGCTTTGTATAAAACGCGCCTTGACCCTTAAGGCTTATCGTCGGGGAGTGGCGCAGTCTGGTAGCGCACTACGTTCGGGACGTAGGGGTCGGAGGTTCAAATCCTCTCTCCCCGACCAATTTTTTCAAGGGCTTAGGAGAATAACTCCTAAGTCCTTATTTTTTCCCCCACCATATCCCCACTAAATTAAGTATTAAAACGCCTGGATTCTGGCAATTTATGCGAAGCGAT
>CAUZTZ010000321.1:0-5024 GCA_963582805.1 Alphaproteobacteria bacterium | reverse complement strand
AGCCGTGCTGAGAGAAATCCTGCCAGGTATCGGGCAGCTCCAAGCCGCCGGCGATGGCGGAATCATAAAGCTGGGAGCCCGGATAGGCCATGGCCGAGTAGAAATTGGCGAACTCGCAATTAAGCTCCAGCGCCAGATCCAGGGTTTGCTGCATGCGCGGCACGTTGTCGTCGGGGAGCCCGAAGATATAGTTGCCGATGATATTGATGCCGGCGCCCTGGATGCGCCGCGCCACGTCGATAATATCGTCGTTGCCGTATTTCTTGAGCGCCCCGTCGCGCACATGATCGCTGGCGCTTTCGATGCCGAGGCACAGCCAGTTGACGCCGGCGGCTTTGAGCCCATCCAGAAACTCGTCCTGGACCGAATCGACGCGCGCATAGGCCCAGATATTAACCTCGTAATCCCGGGTTTTCAGCAGATCGCAAATGCCATGCACATGGCGTTTGTTGAGCACAAACATCTCGTCCACGAACTTAATGTTTTTGACGCCGAAATTCTCCACCAGGAAATCGATCTCCTTGATCACCGTTTCGGGCTCCCACATGCGGTAGGATGATTTGCCAAACGGCGAATTGATGCAGCAGAACGAACAATGATAGGGGCACCCCAAACTGGTATGGATGGAGGCGTAGGGCGAGCGTTCATCGATATGATCAAAGCTGTGCCAATTATGGGCCCGGTAGCGGTCCATGGGCAGCAAATCCCAGGCGATGCCCGGCATTTCTTCATCCAGATTGGTGATCAACGGCTCGGCGCTGGCGGGCGGGATAATCTTGCCGCCATCCCGCCACCAAAGGCTGGGCACGCCGGAATAATCGTTGGCCCGGGATTTGATCGCCTGATGGGTCTTGTAGATGGTCGCCGGGCCTTCCAGGTCGCAGACGAAATCCACCGCCTCTTCCTGCATGGTGCGCAAGGGCAGCGCCGATGGATGGGTGCCGGTCATCATGATCTTGGCTTCCGGGTCCGCGTCGCGGATTTTCTCGGCAATGGCGCCGGCGGCGGTCATGTTCTGGGTCGAGGCCGAGGGCTGCAATCCATAGACCACGATAACGATCAGTTTGGCATTGAAATCCTCGGTCGCGGCGCGGGCCACCATATCGGCGCTGGCGCCCAAGGCCGGCGCGTCATAGATGGCGGCGCTTAGGCCCTTGCCGCGCACATAGGTGGCGTAAAGCCCGGCGAACACCGGCGGCTCGATGGCCGAAAACTCATCGCCCAAATCTTGATAGGTCTGCTTCCTGTCACCTGGATTGATGAACAGGACATCCACTGCCTCGGCCATTCAGCCTTCTCCCACCATTTGCGGCGCTTGGTTTTTTACCAAGTCACCAGGGTATTTGATATTACCGGCCACGTCTTAAAGAACTATTTAAGTCATATAGTCTGTCGGCTCCGGAAATCAAATCCAACTCAGCAATCCGCTTAAATCGGTAATCTCGCCCGCCGGTTTTCCGGGCAGTCGCTCGGCGGTCTGGCCGAACCGATTGACCCATAAAACCTGAAATCCGAAGTTGGCGGCGCCGGCAACGTCCCAGGCGTTGGACGACATAAAACATATGTTTTGGGCCGGGCATGTCAGTTGATCGACGGCCATCTGGTAAACGGCCGGGCTGGGCTTATAAATACGAATGGCATCGACGCTGATGACGGCGTCCAGCTTGTCGGCCAGCCCGGCATGGCCGGTGACCGCGTCCAGCATGTGGGAATTGCCGTTGGACAGGATGGCGGTCTTCAAACCTTTGGTTTGTAACGCCGCCAAAACCCCCGCCGCCTCCGGATAGGCGTCCAGTTCCAAATAAAGGGCCAAAAGCCGGGCGCGCAGCCCATCATCTTCGATGCCGAGGCTCGCCATGGCGTAATCCAGGGCATCGGCGGTCACCGCCTCGAAATCCACATATTCGTCCATCAGGGTGCGCAGCCAGGTGTAGCTTAATTGCTTGCCCCGCCAAATCTCGGCCAAGGGCTGCCAGTTGTCGCCGAGCGCGTCGGCGCAATGGGCGGCGGCGGCGTTAACATCGAATACCGTGCCGTAAGCGTCGAACACGCAGGCTTCGATATTTTCAATCTTGTCCGTCATGACTCCCCCAACAATTCCATAATCATGCCAATATCTTGTTCCGCATATCCATTGGCGGCGGCGCGGCGCAAGATCTCGGCAGCGGTGGCCGCCATGGGCAAGGGCGCCAGATTATTTGTGCCGAGAGCATTTGCCGCGTCCAAATCTTTCAGCATGGTATAGACATGGCCAAGCAGCGGCTCCGTCACTCGATCGGCGAAGCGGGGACCGAAAATCTGCAAAGGGATCGAATCGGCAAAGCCGCCGGCCAAGGCTTCGCTCAGCATTTTCGCGTCCACGCCGGAGGCTTCGGCCAGGCGCACCGCCTCGGCGATGGTGGCGATATTGCTGCCCACGATCACCTGATTGCATAGCTTGGTCACCTGGCCCGCGCCCGAGGGCCCCATATGGGTGACGCGCTGGGAGAGATGCGCCAAGACGGTGCGGGCGCGTTCGATATCGCCCGCCTCGCCGCCCGCCAGGATGGCTAGCGTGCCCTCGGCGGCGCCCTTGACGCCGCCCGATACCGGCGCATCAATCCAGCCCATGCCGGTCTCGGATTTGAGCCGCCCGGCCATGACGCGCGCCCGGTCCGGAGCCATGGAGGAGAAATCCACCAACAGCTTGTCCGCCGCTGCCGCTTCGCCAACACCGCCGGGGCCGAAGACAACGGCCTCCACCGCGTCCGCGTCGGTCAGGCACATGAGGACGATTTCCGATTGCCTTGTGACCGCCGCCGGGCCATCGGCGCGGGCGGCGCCCATCGCCAACAAGGGCTCGATCTTGGCCGATGTGCGGTTCCAGACGGTGACGGCGAAGCCCGCCTGCAACAGCCGCCCGGTCATCCGCGCGCCCATCAGGCCGAGCCCAACGAAGCCCAGATTCAATGCGCCGGTCATTCGGTATCCACCCCGATGCGTTCCTCGTGCTCCCACACCACGCCGCCCGCATGGGTGACGGCGCCGAGATTGGCGGGGCCGACGGTAACCGCGTATTTCTGCAAAGCGCCGGCCAGTTTGGAGGCATCCGGCGGCGACCAATCCTGGCGCCGCTCCGCCAGCTCGGCGTCGCTCAAATCCACCGATATGCTGGCCGCCTCTGCATCGATGCGGATCATGTCGCCGTTGCGGATCAGCGCGATGGCGCCGCCCGACGCGGCTTCGGGACACGCATAGCCGATGCACATGCCCCGCGTCGCGCCGGAAAAGCGGCCATCGGTCAACAGCGCCACCTTCTCGCCCATGCCCTGACCATAGATCAGCGCGGTTACGCCCAGCATTTCGCGCATGCCCGGCCCGCCCTTGGGTCCTTCATTGCGGATCACAATGACCGAGCCTTCGGCATAATTCCGGGCGCGGATCACCGCCATGCAGTCTTCTTCGCATTCAAATACCAGCGCCGGGCCGGCATGCGCCAGGCTGGCCAGACCGGCCACCTTCAACAATGCCCCGTCCGGGCAGAGATTGCCTTTCAACACCACAACGCCGCCGGTGGGCGAGATCGGATCGGACGCGGTGACCACCACGTCGCCGTCCGGCGCCGGTGTATCGCCGAGAGCGTCTTTCAAAGTCGCGCCGGAGAGGGTCAGGCAATCGCCGTCCAGATGGCCGCCGTCGAGCAGCGCTTTTAAGATCACCGGCGCGCCGCCGATGTCATAGACGTCCTTGGCATGGTAGAGCCCGCCGGGCTTGAGATTGGCAATCAGCGGCGTCGCTGCAAACACATCGGCCACATCGTCCAAGGTGAAACGCAAGCCCGCCTCGTGGGCGATGGCCGGCAGGTGCAGGCCCGCATTGGTGGAACCGCCGGTGGCGGCGACCACGGCGGCGGCGTTCTCCAGGCTGGCGCGGGTGACCAGATCGCGCGGCAGCGGCCCGCCGGCGTTAATCATCTCCACAACCATTTCTCCGGCGCGCCGGGCGACGGCGGCGCGCGCATCAAAAACGCCGGGGATCATCGAAGAGCCGAGCGGCGCCAATCCCAAGGCTTCCGAGACCATGCCCATGGTGTTGGCGGTGAATTGCCCGGCGCAGGCGCCTGTGGATGGCAGGCAGACCCGCTCCAATTCGTCCAGCTCGGCGATGTCCATGTCGCCGGTCATTACGGCGCCCACCGCCTCGTAGGTGTCCAGCACGCTCACATCCTTGCCGCGCCAGGTCCCCGGCAGGGCGCTGCCGCCGAATATGAAAGCCGATGGCACGTTGCAGCGCACCATGCCCATCATGATGCCCGGCAGGTTCTTGTCGCAGCCGCCGAAACCGACGATGCCGTCATAGGCGTGGCCGCGCACCACCAGCTCAACGCTGTCGGCGATCACTTCACGGGATATGAGCGAGAACTTCATGCCCTGATGGTTCATGGAGATGCCGTCGGAAACCGAAATCGTCGTGAATTCCCGGGGCGTGCCGCCGGCGGACGCGACGCCTTCCTTGGCCGCGGCAGCTTGCGGCGCCAAATTCATGGTGCAGGGGGTGCCTTCCCCGGACGTGGTGACGACGCAGACGAAGGGCTGTGAGATGGCTTTGTCGTCCAGCCCCATGCCGCGCAGGAACGCCCGGTGCGGCGCCCGGTCGAGCCCCCTGGTTGCTACGGTGGATCGCAATATCTTGTCCGGCATGTCAATTGCATAACCCGAACCAAGAGGCTAGTACACCCCAATGACATGCGGCCCCAAAAATCTGTAAATTGATATGAACGATAGCGATCTCGATAGCTATTTGACCGAGGCCGGGCTTTGGTCGGAAGTTAAAAGCCCCCGCGTCGCAACCGAAGGCCGGGCGGCCCTGTTCCTCGACCGGGACGGCGTTCTGGTGGAGGAGGTCAATTACCTGCACCGGCCCCAGGACGCGCGCCTGATCGATGGCGCCGCCGACGTGATCGGCCGCGCCAACAGGCTAGGCATCGCCGTCGTTATCGTGACCAACCAGGCCGGCATCGGGCGGCGCTATTACGACTGGATGCA
>CAUZTZ010000320.1:0-5027 GCA_963582805.1 Alphaproteobacteria bacterium | reverse complement strand
ACGGTGTCGAGGTAACTGACGTCGATCTGGTCGCCGCTTGATTCAAAAGCCAAACACCACTTTGGGCTATAACTCTGATGGGCACGGTCTGCCGCTGGCGCGGTATCGTCTGAATTAGGGCGCGGGTGCGGTGCCAATTCGCCAGCGCTGCGCACCTTCAACCCAGCCCTCCTCAATCAAGAGGGAGGGCTTTTAGGCTTTTGAATTACGCGCCGCGCGCCTTCTAAATCCTCTTCCTCTGTGCCCTCTGTGTCCTCTGTGGTAATTCTTCTTTTTTCTTCCGCAATCCAGATTTAAATCGGCCACAATTTACCTATCGCGGCGGAACTTGGCGCGGTCACCGGCTGGTGTATTGTCAGCCAGCCGTAGAAAATGTTTGATAGCCTCAAGATCGATCACATTCGAAACTAGGCAACCCATTGTGGCTGGCGCTAGCAGCATCCATCGCCCTGCCCTACGCCTTGGATTACAAACACCGGAAAACCGAAACAAACGGAGGATAAATTCATGAAAGTCGACGGCGGCTGCCATTGCGGCCAGATCACATTCGAAGCCGAGATCGATCCCGAAAGGGTCAGCATCTGCCACTGTACCGATTGCCAGACCATGTCCGGCGCCCCCTTCAACGCCGTGGTGCAGGTGTCCCAAGCCGACTTCACGCTGAAATCGGGCACGCTTAAAATGTATGTGAAAACCGCCGAAAGCGGCAACAAGCGGGCGCAGATGTTTTGCCCAGACTGCGGCAACCGCATCTACGCCACATCCGCCGGCGATCCACCGGGCGGCGGGCAAAAGTTTTTCGGCATTCGCATCGGCGTCATCAACCAACGCCGGGAATTGTCGCCCAAACGCCAAATCTGGCACCGCTCGGCGCAGCCCTGGGTGAATGGCCTCGGCGATATTCCGGTGGTGGAGAAACAGTAGATAAGGAGCGTCCCATGCAAGTCGACGGCGGCTGCCATTGCGGGCATATCAATTATGAGGCGGAGATCGATCCCGAAAAGGTGGTCATCTGCCACTGCACCGATTGCCAGACCATGTCGGGGACCGCGTTCCGGGTCTCGGCCAGAGTGCCGGACAGCGATTTCCACCTGCTGTCAGGAACGCCCAAGACCTATATCAAGATCGGCGCCAGCGGCAGGGATCGGGAACAGGTGTTCTGCCCCGAATGCGGCACCCATATTTATGCCGCCTATCCGGGCTCCGAGCCCCAGGATTTCAGCCTGCGTCTCGGCACCATTCGCCAGCGCGCCCAACTAAAGCCAACCCGGCAAATCTGGCACGGCTCGGCCCAGGCCTGGGTGAATGATCTGGCCCATATCCCGGTGGTGGAGAACCCTTAAAACCTTATAAGCCCGCCACCAGCTCCAAGGTCTGGCCGGCGGCTTCTTGGGCCCGGTGGTTTTCGTCGATGGAGGCGCGCACCTTCGGGTCCACCGGTATTTCGCGGGCGAATTCATCGCGCGCATACAGCCCCTGGAACCAGGTCTCCACATTGGGATGCAGGCGCGCCACCGGATAGCCGCAAAGCTTGAGCCGGTTGGTATAGATGAACCAGGCGATGTCGAGGACGCTCAAATCATCGCCCAACAGATATGCGCTGCCCCCCAAGGTCGCGTCCAGATCATCGAGCGCGGCGCGAAATTTGCCCGCCGAGACCTGGATGGCTGCATCGGTGATGCCGTCCCGGGCGATGCGCTCCCAGAAATCGATTTCGCGCTGTTTGTTGGCATCCTCTATGCCAAGAACCGTGCCGGTGCCGCCGGCCCGGTAGTCGGCCAGCGCTTCTTCGGAGCGGGGCGCGCGCCCGCGCGGCTGGGTAAAGCGGAAGGTGATGGTGCGCACGTCATGATGCAGATCGTCTTCGTGGTGCAGCAGCTTAGCCATTTCCGTCTCAAAGCCCTCCGGAATCAATTTGGGTTCGGGATAACGTTCATCCAGCAAGGTCATGATATCGTTGCTTTCGATATGCACCTCGCCATCGATGATCAGCGTCGGCACCAGGCCGCGCGGATTGATGCCCAGATAGTGGGCGCTGTAATTCTCAGATATGCTCAAGTTCAGCACGTGCGATTGCCAATCGATGCCCTTCAGGTTGAGAAATATTCGGGTTTTCTGCGAGCAGGAGGACCCCATAAAATGGAACAGATGCAGGCCTTTCCATTCCAACACTTCACGGGTGGCGATATCGCCGGCGGCTAGCTGAACCATAATTGTCGTCCCCTATTCTTGAATTTACCACCCGGAACAATGTTGCAATTGAGGGGCTTGGACAAGTGTTTTGACAATGGGGCCTCCAGCCGCTATTGGGCGGACAAATTTGCAATTGTCAGGACAAGGAACAAACCCATGAGCTACGTGATTTCGACAAGCGAAGCACCGTCGCTGCCCATCGAAGGCTCCGAGGACCGTTATCCGGTGCGCCGCATCTATTGCGTTGGCCGCAACTACCGGGCCCACGCCATCGAGATGGGCGCCGATCCGGACCGGGATCCGCCGTTCTTTTTCATGAAGCCGGCCGACGCCATTGTGCAGAACGGCGCCACCATCCCCTACCCGGCGCAGACCGCAAACCTCCATTACGAGATCGAGCTGGTGGTCGCCATAGGCACAGGCGGCACCGATATCGCCGAAGCGGATTCATTGAGCCATGTATGGGGCTACGGCGTCGGCATCGATTTGACCCGCCGCGACATTCAGAACAAGGCCAAGGAAATGGGCCGGCCCTGGGACATGGGCAAGGGCTTCGATAATTCGGCGCCGTGCACGGCGCTGCGCCCGGTATCCGATGTGGGCCACCCGGCGGACGGCGCCATCTGGCTCAAGGTGAACGGCGAGATGCAGCAAGAAAGCACCATCGATCTGCATATCTGGTCGGTGCCGGAGACAATCTCGTATCTGTCCGGCCTGGTCGAACTGGCGCCCGGCGATCTCATATATATGGGCACCCCGGACGGCGTCGGCCCGGTTGTCGCCGGCGACGTCATGACCGGCCATGTCGACGGCGTCGCCGATCTGGAGATCACGATAGCTTAGAGGGGCCCGCAACTTTCATCCTTCGAGACGCCCGCTACACGGGCTCCTCAGGATGAGGCTGAGGGTTAAATTGGTATAACGGCCTCATCCTGAGGAGCGCTGAAAGCGCGTCTCGAAGGACGTTGGATCACGATAGCTTAAGCGCCGCGCACCACATCGATCATCGCCGCCGGGTCCGCCGGTGCTTCGTCGCCGCGCCAGGCGACGTGGCCGTCGGGGCGGACCAGCACCAGGGCGCGCTCGTGCAACCGCACCACATCCGGCTCATCAAGGGCGGTGAGTTTTAGGGGCACGCCAGCCGCCGCCACAGCCCGCATGATGGGTTCCGGATCGGCCTCGCCTGTGCGCACCAGGGTGAACCCGCGCCCGTACAAATCCAGCGTCGAGCGGCCGTCTTTGAGCCAGGCGTGGGGGGCGCGGGCGCCGGGCCGGGCGTTTTGGATGCACTGCTCGACCGCGTCCGGGGGCTCCGGTGTGCCATCGGCAACGCAGATCGGCGAGCCTTCGTAGCGGTAGCCGATCTGGACGCCCTCGGTGCGGAACATTTGCCCGACATTTTGCAGCAATTCGGCGCCCAGACGCTGGCGCAACGCATCGCCCGCCGGGCCGACCTCCTCGATGCCGCTGAATTCTTCGAACGCCAGATGGCTGCTGTGGAAGCCGGCCGCCGTATTGACGTTGCGCATGCCCACCAGACGCCGCTCATAGTCGAACGCGGCGGGCAATTTGTCGCCGCCCCAGCCGTCCAGCATGGCGGCCAGCTTCCAGCTCAAATCCACCGCGTCGCCCAAGCCGGTATTCATGCCCATGGCGCCGGTGGGCGATAGCTGGTGGGCGGCATCGCCGAGGATAAAGACGTGGCCCTCGTTGAGGCTTTCCGCCACCACCCCCATGCGCGTCCAGATCGCATGGCCGAGCCATTCCACATCTACGTGCCGGCCCAAGGCGCGGCGCAGATAATCGTCCGGATCGATGGCATCGAAATCGAAATCATCGGGCGTATCCAGCACCATGATCCGCCACATGGCATCCTCGGGATCGATGATGCGGATATTGGCCCACAGCCCTTCCTTATCCATGGCCAGGAAAAAGGTCGCCGCGTCGCGCCCCAACTGGTCCAGCAGGCCCGGCGCCCGGAAGAAGAAATGCAAGGGGTTGCCCAAAATCCCCGGCCCCTCGAAGCCGATGCCGAGGCCGTCCCGGATCATGCTACCCGCGCCGTCGCAGGCGGCGAGGTACTGGGCGTGAATGGTGTCTTCGGTGCCGGTCTGCAAATCGGTGACGCGGGCAACGATGCCATCGGGCGTATCTTCATAACCATCGAAGCGGGTCTGGTGGCGAAGCGATACCGAGGGCGCGCCGGCGGCGAAGTCGCGCAAAATGGGATCGAACCATTTCTGCGAGCAGATCTGGCGCAAGGCCGGGCTGTTCGGGTTCGGCACCTGGTCTTTTTTCGCCGCCCGCTTCATGCGCGACAGCTCGTAGCCGCCGAGCGAAGTAACGAAACAGATATCCATGGGGTAATCGTCCGGGAACGGGCAATTCATAACCGCGTCCCACAGCCCCCAGCGGCGGCAGAACTCCATGGTGCGGATATTGACCTCGTTCATCTTCGGCGTGCGTATGGCGCCGTCTGTCTGCTCAACCAGTACGCAATCGATGCCGCGCCAGCCCAAATCCCCGGCCAGCGCCAAGCCCACCGGCCCGCCGCCGACAATCAATACTGATGTTTCGCTCAACTTCCGCCCCCCAAAAGCCCCGCTGACCGCGCCGGTCCCGCTGACCGCGCCGGTCTATTCCGCCGCCTTGCCCAGATAGGACGCCACATCGACCTCGTCCATCTGTTCCGGCATCAGGTAGCGCTCGCCATATTCCTTGTAGACGCCGGAGTTCAGGAACAGCTTGAACAATTCGCCGTCGATATGGGAATCCTTTTCCATGAAGCCCATGATCTTCACCGATTCCGACAGTTTCTTCGGCAATTTATAGGG
>CAUZTZ010000319.1:0-5029 GCA_963582805.1 Alphaproteobacteria bacterium | reverse complement strand
AATTAAGGACTACCGCTTCCAGCATTCGCCACAGATTTGCATCCCCTATGCGCGCATGATGGGGCCCAAACCGGCCATCGTACACCGGGCAGGAGACGCACAACCACAACCAACGAAACGGCGCAGATTAAATTTTAACCGTCTGCCGATTGTAGTTACTGATAATAAAAAGGTCGAAGTAACGCGCAGGGCTTGTCATCAAGCCTCTTATTTCGAAGTGTACAGTCGCGCAGAGTATTTGTCACCCATGCCTATCGACACCACGCCTATCGACACCATGCCGCGCCTTTGCAGGCTCGGCCCGTCACCCTTCGGGATCGTAAAATTCCAGCCCCTCAATCGTTCCTTCGTCCTGCATGCGGCCGCGCAACTCGATCACGTTGCGGTCGGGGTCGCGCACGAACACCGACACATGGCCGTCCTTGCCGAAGGTCACCGGACCCTGGGTGATGGTGATATCGTTGGCTGCCAAGCCGTCGATTGTCGCCTTGATGTCGGTGACCCGCAAAGCCAAGTGCGTGATGCCGGTGTGTTTTTCGGGCACGTCCATCAGAATGTTTTTGCCGTCCGTCAGGTCGGCGCCGTTGCAGATCAAGTTTAATTCCACCTGATTTTTGTTCTTGATCACGATGACCGCATCAAACTCGACCCGGGTGATCACCTCGAAGCCCAGCGCCCCGTAAAATTTCAACGCCGCATCCTCATCTTTAATGCGGATACCGGCGTGATCCATCTGGTCAATTTCGATCATGGGTTGGTTCCTTGATGAAAAGCTGTTTACCGAATATATGCATACTGATATTGCATTTTGTCTTATGCAAGATGATCCCTGCCGCCTGTATCTGATTACGCCGCCCAAGATCGCGCCCGCGTCCTTCGCCGAGACTTTGGCGGCGGCGCTGGATGGCGGCGATGTGGCGGCCTTGCAGCTGCGCCTGAAAGATTGCGCAGCCGACGAAATTTTGCGCGCCGCAGAGATATTGCTGCCCATCGCCCATGCCCACGATGTGGCTTTTATCATAAATGACGATCCGGCGCTCGCCCTGGAAGCGGGCTGCGACGGCGTCCATGTGGGCCAGGAGGATGCGTCACTGCAAGATGCGCGCGCCATCCTCGGCGACCAGGCCACCGTCGGCGTCACATGCCACGGCTCCGTCGATCTGGCGATCACCGCCGCCGATTCCGGTGCCGATTATGTGGCCTTCGGCGCCTTCTTTCCGAGCGTCACCAAAGACGCCAAGGGCGGCGCCGATCCGGACATATTGGAGTTTTGGAACACCGCCACCATCGTGCCATCGGTCGCCATCGGCGGCATCACGCCGGAGAACTGCGCGCCCCTGGTGAGCGCCGGCACCGATTTTCTGGCAGTTGTCTCGGCGGTCTGGGCGCACCCCATTGAGGCCGGCGGCCCGGCGGCGGCGGTGCGCAAATTCGCGCAAATCATCGCCGCAACGGAAGCCGAAAAACAGGTTTGAGCGCAATGGACAAAGACCGCGTCAAAGACCGCGGCGACAAAGACGACGGCTTCGTCGACGAGGTGCTGCGCCGCAAGGGCCAGATCAACGCCTTGCATGTGCATGGCGGGCTGGCCCCGAATAAGACCATCGGCGGGCAGCGCACCTGGCTGGTGACCACCGGGCTCTCCTTCGCCGCCGGGCTGGCAGTGGCCTGGCCCGATATCGCCGGTGGCGCATCGGCGGGACGCATTGTGACCATCTGGATGGTCACCGCCGGGGCCAGCTATTTCGTGGCGATCACGGTCTTGAAATTCGGCGCCGCCCTCTATCGCCGGGCGCGGCGTAATCGGGCGCCCTGACGGGACGCGGAATTCGTTGGAAACCGCCATCAAATATGTGGTTTTATAGACCTCAAGGTAAATACACTTTGCTTGCGGAGGAGACGGTCACATGAAATTGGGCATGTTCTATTGGAACTGCGGCCATCACATCGCCGCCTGGCGGCACCCGGACGCGGTGCCCAATTCGGGCGAGAACCTGGCGCACCTGATCGAACTGGCGCAAATCGCCGAGCGCGGCCTGTTCGACATGTTCTTCATGGCCGATTCGATCTCCTTCTGGCGCGGCTCCCTGGAAGCCATGAGCCGGGATTCCCACGTCGCCTGGATCGAGCCCTTTTCCCTCATGGGGGCGCTGGCCCAGCATACGGAAAAGCTCGGCCTCGCCTGCACCGCCACCTCGACCTACGACCAGCCGTTTTTCCTGGCGCGCCGGTTTGCGTCGCTGGATCTCATAAGTGGCGGGCGCGCCGCCTGGAACCTGGTGACCACCGGCAGCGAAAACGCCGGCCAAAGCTTCGGCTTCGACAAGCATATCGAAAAATCGATCCGCTACCGCAGCGCCCGCGAGTTTGCGCATGTGGTGCGCGGCCTTTGGAACAGCTGGGACGACGGCGCCTTTGTGTTCGACCAAAAAGAAGGCAAATTTTTCGATCCCGACAAGCTCCAGGTGTTGGAGCATGAGGGCGAATTCTTTCGGGTGCGCGGCCCCTTGCATGTGCCGGCCTCACCGCAGGGCGAGCCGGTGCTGATCCAGGCCGGCGCCTCCGAAGCCGGCCGCGCCATGGCCGCCGAGAGCGCCGAAGTGGTGTTCGGCGCCAGCCAAACATTGGAGCGGGCGCAGGAGTTTTATGCCGACGTGAAGCACCGCATGGCCGCCTTCGGGCGCGCGCCGGACAGCCTCAAGATCATGCCCGGCCTGTCGGTCAGCGTCGCCGAGACCACGGGCGAAGCGGAAGCCAAGTGGAACGAATTGCAGGACCTGATCGATCCCAAGACCGGCATCGAGCTGTTACAGGAGCGTCTGCATTTCGATATTTCCCATTGCGACGTGGACGGCAGTCTGCCGGACATGCCACCCGAGCGTGGCGACGACAGCCGGGTGCTGCTGATTTACGAGATGGCGGCGCGGGAAAACATGACCATCCGCGATCTCTACCGCCATTTCGGCGGCACACGGGGCCACAAGCACATCACCGGGTCGGTAACCGAGGTTGCCGATTTCATGGAACATTGGGTCGCGGAAAAAGGCTGCGACGGCTTCAACATCATGCCGCCCTTGTTCCCGGCGGGTCTCGAAGACTTCGTCGATCTGGTGATCCCGGAATTGCAGCGCCGGGGGTTGTTCCGGACCCAATATGAAGGCGCCACGTTACGCGAAAACCTGGAACTGCCGCGCCCGCCCTGGGCGGCGGGGGATATGGAGCGGACGGCAGCGGCAGAATAAGTACCCGCAACGGCCAAATAACCGGCCACGGCGCCCATTCTTCCCCTTCCCCCCAGCGAGGGGGAAGGCCGGGATGGGGGGGTGCAGCACAAATTCTCCTTATGATGGAACTCCCTCTCGCCGCGCGCTAAGATGGCGGGATGGCGGATGAAACCGACGAACCAACCACCAAGACAACCCGCGAGGAACGCCGGGCGCGCGCCGAGGCAACCCGTAAGCGCCTGTTGCAGGAACCGGAACTGGTTCTGATAACCGACGCCGCCATCGTTTCGGCCAGAAAGAACGACAAGGACGCCAAAGACCCCTTAAGCGACGTGGAAGCCGACGCGTT
Source organism: Alphaproteobacteria bacterium (assembly GCA_963582805.1). GTDB lineage: Bacteria > Pseudomonadota > Alphaproteobacteria > Rhodospirillales > UBA2165. Next base: position 1,456 of record CAUZTZ010000319.1, on the reverse strand, counting down.
CGATCTGCCCTTAAAAATCGGCCCGGTCTACGACATCATCCGCCATCCCAACACGGTCACACCTCTATCGGTCGCCTTTTATGGCGACTGGGGCGCGGGCAAAACCTCGGCCATGGAATGGCTGGAATCCCGGCTGCAAGCTTGGAACGCGCACGAAATTCCCGAGGAAGAAAGAACCAAGGACAAGATCAAACTCCACACGGCTTGGTTCTATCCCTGGAAATACCAGACCAAGGAGGACGTTTGGCGCGGTCTCGTCGCCGAAGTAATTCTCGCCTGCCTCAGCCAAACAGAACATGATTTTGAAAAACGCCGAAAGGAGGCATTGAGGTTTGCCCAATTTATAGGAAAAGGATTTTACAGCCTGCTTGAATCGGTCAAATTGGCGCCCGGGATAGGAGGAACCAAGGTCACATTTTCTCTACCCCCTACATTAAAAGACCACGCAAAAAAATATTTTACCCCCGAAGCCGCCTATCCGAACGAAATCGAAGAGGCGTTCAAATATTGGGTCAATCAATCCTTGGGTGAGAACCAGCGACTGGTGGTGTTCATCGACGATCTTGACCGCTGCATGCCGGAGGTGGCGCTGCAGGTTCTGGAAGCCCTTAAACTCTATCTCAACATCGGCGATCTGATCTTCGTCGTCGGCGTCGACGACAAGGTGGTCCGCAGCCTGGTCATCGGCCACTATGAAAAACTCAATCTGAATGAGGACAAAGCCAAGCAGTATTTGTCCAAAATGTTCCAGGTGGAAGTCCCCATCAGCCCGTCCGACAGGCAGATCACCGATTATCTGGACGCTATTCTCGAAGATAACGAAACCTGGCAGAAAATTGGCTCCGACACGACGCCGGACGAACGCAATCCCAAAGACATCTTCCGCGATGTCATATTCAATCTGGGCGAACGCTCTCCACGGGAAATAAAACGCCTCGTTAATTCATCCCTGATGGCTGGTGAAGGGGCGCGGGTGTCATCCCTTGCCCACACGCCAGGCAAGGTGCCGCCGACCCGAGAACAAGGTATTCAAGTCTTCCTGGTCCACTGGATATTGGACCGCAATCACGGGCAAAGAGGCCACTGGGCCGGGCGCGAGGATGCCATAAGATTTTTCAGGGCATGGCGAATAATAATTCAGAAAAATCCCGGTGATAACAGAGTACTGAACCTGACGGCGGACCAAATTAAGGCACTGAGAGACAATGCTGGATATTTTGGTCAATCCAAAACCAGTGCGTCGGAATTGGAATTGGAAACCGGAGGAGACGCCGCACTGGCTCGGCGCCAATTATCGACTATCGAGATTCCGGATCATTTCAAACCGCTGACGAGCGATCCCTTAATTAATCGCTATCTGTTTTTGCTGGCCGATGTCGAACTCGCAGCTCTCATGGACATCGAGTATCCAGAGGAGGCCATAGCGCTGGCATCATCAGGCCCTAGTGGTCTCCGC
>CAUZTZ010000318.1:0-5049 GCA_963582805.1 Alphaproteobacteria bacterium | reverse complement strand
CCAGGCGTTAAAGGCGGCGGAAATTGACACGGATGTTTCGGTGATCATCTTGAAAGGCGCCGGGGAGTGTTTCTCGTCCGGCTACGATCTCGGCCCATCCATGGGCAAGGCGCCGCGCCAGACCGGCGACATTACCGCCGCCGATGAAGGCCACGGCAATTTCGTCAGCGTCTGGGACAACCGCGCCCGGGTGCAGGGCCATATCGAATATATGATGGAGATATGGAACAACTGGAAGCCGGTCATTGCCCAGGTGCACGGGGCATGTTTGGGCGGCGCATCAGCCTTGGCGCTGGCCTCGGACTTGCTGATCGCCGCCGACGATGCGCGCCTCGGCCATCCCGGCCTTCGCGCCATCGCGCCCGGCGAGGAGACGGCCATCTTCGCCTGGCACGTGGGTCTCAAAAAAGCCAAGGAGATGCTGCTCACCGGCGATTCCCTGACGGCGGAGGAAATGTTGCGCCACGGCATGGCCAACCATGTGTTCACTGCGGAAAAGCTGGAGGAGGAAACCCGCACTATCGCGCGCCGCATCGCCAATATCGATCCGCAGCTTTTGTCCCTGTCGAAAAAGATGATCAACCGGGTCTATGAGCAGATGGGCTTTCAGTTTTCGATCCAAAGCTCCGGCGAGTTCGTGACCATGTCCGGGCGGCTGCCGTCCAATCAGGAGTTCAAGCGCATCGCCAAAGACGAGGGCTTAAAAGCCGCCATCCAATGGCGCGACGGCCCGTTCGGCGGCACCTTGGGCCGCTATCCGCCGATCAACGATAACGGCGAAGAATGAGCGGCCTGCCCGCCAATATCCGCAACCTTGCCGAGGTGGAGGCGTTTGAAAAAACGCCGCTGCAAGAGCGCATGCGCGCCTTTAACGTCTTCGATCTGGTCGCCATGGGCGCCGCCCATGATCCGGGTAGGGCCGTGATCCATTATTTGCGCCACGCCGACCCCGATGAGACACCGGAAACGCTAAGCTATGGCGATTACCTGACCCGCATCCGCCAGGCGGCGAATTTGTTGCACCGGCTGGCCGGCGAAGGCGGCGTGATCGGCGCGCTGCTGCCCATGGTGCCGGAAAATTATATCACCCTCGCCGCCGGGCCGACGGCGGGGATCTTTTGCCCGGTGAACTGGGCCTTGTCGGCGGAGGCCATCGCCGGCGTCATGCAAGCGGCCAAGGTTACGGTGCTGGTGGCGCTTGGGCCGTCGCCGGAATTCACCATCTGGGAGACCGCGCAAAAGGTCGCCGCGCTGGTTCCCTCCATTGCCCACGTTATCCAGGTGCAAGGTCCGGGCGGCGAAAAAGACGCCGATGCCGATTTCAATGATTTTCTGGACGGCGAGAACGGCGATGATTTCGATTTCGAGCGCTTGGACAGCGCCGATGCCACCGCCATCTATTGCCCCACCGGAGGCACCACCGGCGCGCCCAAGCTGGCACGGCTGGCGCATGGGGCCATTGCCTATAAATGCCACGTCTATGGCTGGTTCCTGGGCCATGGGCCCGAAGACGTGATCTTCGCCGGCACGCCGTTGTTTCATTCCGGCGGCATCGTCAACCGCTCCCTCAGCCCATTGTCTCAGGGCATGACCAACGTGATCTTGAGCCCGCATGGGTTCCGCGAGAAAAACACCTACAAGAATTTCTGGAAGCTGGTGGAGAAATATGGCGCCACCGAATTGATCGCCGTGCCGACCGCCCTTTCGGCGCTCATGAGCCAGCCGGTGAACGCCGATATCTCCAGCCTCAAGCCCTATTCCAATACCGGCTCGGCGGCGCTGCCGGCCGCAGTCGGGCGCGCCGTTGAAGAGAAATTCGGCGTCATCATGCTGTCCAATTACGGCCTTACCGAGAACACCGCATCCGCTGCCATGCCGCCCCGCCATGGCCGGCCCCGTTACGGCTCAAGCGGCATCCGCCTGCCCTACACCCACATCAAGGCGGTGAGGGTAGACAGCCACGGCGCCTACGAGGCCGATTGCCAGCCAGGCGAGGCCGGGGTGATCGCCATCAAGGGGCCGGGGGTGACCAAGGGCTATGTGGACGAAAGCCTCAACGCCGGTTTGTTCTTTGCAGATGGCTGGCTGAATACCGGCGATCTCGGACGTTTCGACGAGGACGGCTTTATCTGGATCACCGGACGGCTTAAGGATCTGATTATCAGGGGCGGCAACAATATCGACAGCCGCATCATCGACGAGACCTTGCAGGACCACGAAGCGGTGGAGCTGGCCGCCGCCGTCGGCAAGCCGGACGCCCATGCCGGCGAATTACCCATCGCCTATGTGCAATTGAAGCCGGGCGCGAGCGCCAGCGCCGAGGACATCCGCCTTTATGCGCGGAGAAATATTCCAGAGCGCGGCGCGGCGCCGGCGGAAATCCATATCATCGATAAAATTCCACTTACCGACGTGGGCAAGATATTCAAGCCGCCCTTGCGCCGCAGCGCCGCCGAAAAAGCCTTTGCCGAGGCCCTGGCACCCTTGGCCGGGCGCGGCATCGGCATCGCGGTCAGCGTCGATGACGGCGCCGCCGAGGGCACGGTAGCCCGCATAACGCTGAGCGGTGCCGACCAAGGCGCCATCGCCGAAGCCGCAGAAATCATGGCGGCCTACACCATGCGCCACGAGATTGTACGGGCCGATGGCGGATAAGGCGGACACGATGCTGCCCATGGACCGCTTCGATGCGGATTTCCATGGGGCGGCGGACATCGCGGTCAGCCCCGACAACTACGCAGCCCTGCGCAATCTGGCCGACATCGAACGTATGGAGCGGGTGCCGTTCGAAATGCGCGCCCGCCCGCTCTCCAGCTTCGGATTGATCCGCCGGGGCGCCATGCTCGATCGCGCCAAGACGGCGCTGCATGTGCTGCGTAATGGCGATCCGGCGCAAGCCATCGGGCGCGTCAGCTATGCGGATTTATTGGCAAACATTATCCGCGCCGCCAATCTGTTCCGCAGTCTCGGCGTTGGCGAAGATGATGCGGTGATGCTGATGCTGCCCAACCTGGCGGAAACCCATTACGCCCTTTGGGGGGCGCAAGCCGCCGGCATCGGCTTTTCCGTCAACTGGATGCTGGAGCCATTGCAATTGAACGCCCTGGTGGCCGCCGCCAAAGCCAAGGTGCTTGTCGCCCTCGGCCCGGCGGATGATTTCGGGATTTGGGACAAGGCCCGGCGCATCGCCCAAGAAAGCGATCAGATCGAACATTTGATCCAGGTGTCCGCCTTGGGCGAAGCGGACCCCAATGCGCCCGACTTCGCCGCCTTGTTGGCCGGGCAGCCCGCAGAGCTATCCTTCCAGCGCGCCATAAGGCCGGACGATACCGCCATTTATCTGCATACCGGCGGCACCACCGGCGCGCCCAAAATCGCCCGCCTCAAACATCGGGGCATGGCCTATCAGCGCTGGGCCAATTCGGCCATGAAGGGCCTTTGCCGGGGCGACGTGGTGTTCGGCGCCGGGCCGTTGTTTCACGCCGGCGGCATTTGCGTCGATAGCCTGCCTTGCTTTGCAAATGGCATGACAATGGTCATCCCCGATCCGTCCGGCTTTCGCAACAAAGCGGTGATCCGCAATTACTGGAAGCTGGTCGAGCATTTCGGCATTACGTTTCTGAACGGCGTGCCGACGGTGCAGACGGCGCTCATGCAGAACCCGCCCGCCGGCGAAGACATTACCAGCTTGCGCGCCTATGGCGGGTCGGGGTCCGGCGCCTTGCCGGCGGAACTGGGCCGCACCATCGAAAATGTCACCGGGGTGCGCGTGCTGGTCACCTACGGCGCCACTGAGTTCACCTGCAACATCTCCATGAGCCCCCGCAACGGCGATCCCCGCTACGGCTCTTCGGGCATCCGCTGGCCCTACACGAAAATTCGCACCGTGGCGCTGGACGAGGACGGCAATATTGTTCGCGATTGCGAGACCGATGAAATCGGCGCCATCGTGGTCAAGGGGCCGAGCATTATCGACGGCTATTTGAGCGCTGCCGATACCGCCAGCCTGTTCACCAATGACGGCTGGCTCAACAACGGTGATTTGGGGCGCATCGATGCGGACGGCTATCTCTGGGTCACCGGGCGCGCCAAGGACATCATTATTCGCGGCGGCCACAATATCGATCCCCGCATCATCGAAGAAGCGCTCTTGAGCCATGACGCGGTAGCCCTGGCCGCCGCCGTCGGCAAGCCGGACGCTTATGCCGGTGAATTGCCGGTGGCCTATGTTCAGCGCGCCCCCGGCGCCAACGCGGGAGCGGGCGAAATCGCCGATCATGTGCGCGCAACGATTCCTGAGCGCGCCGGCAATCCGGTGGATATCTGGCTCATGGACGCCTTGCCGCAGACGGCGGTGGGCAAAATCTACAAGCCGGCGCTCCGCCTGGACGCGGCGCGGCGGGCCTTCGAGGCAGCATTGGAGCCATTAGGCGCGGCTATCGAGGTGAATGTGGCCGCCCATCCGGTACATGGAACACTGACGACCGTGACGGCGCCCGCAGCGGAGCGGGCGAAACTGGAAGGTGAGATCGGTGAAATCCTCGGCGCTTACGCCATCGCCCACGAGATCACGTGGGTGGATTAAAGCCGCTGCTCTGTAAAGCCGCGCCTTCGCCGGGAGGGCGGGGAAAATCCAAATCTCGAAGCGCGCTATATATTGATGCACACTCTATAAATTCATAGCCAATTGAACTATAGTGACACCTCCACACCATTTGGTTGCGAGAACGACCCATGCGCCTGCTCCTCGCCCTGTTCCTTGCCGCCCTGCTGGCCGGATGGCCCGGCTTCGGCGGCCCGCCTCTCGCCCAGGAGGCCGAGGGCGGCATTGATGCGGAACTATTAAAGCGGGCGGAATGGACTAATGCCCAGCTTGCGAGCACCGATCCGTTCAAGCTGATCGACCTCGGTAAGGCTTATGCACTGGGCACCGATGTTCCAAAAAACCCGGAATTGGCGGCGCGGATGTTTGCGGCGGCGTCTCGGCATCGTGCTTGGCTCGCCGCCCGAATTGGCCGGTTTTATCAGCTCGCGGCCAAGGATGCGGAC
>CAUZTZ010000317.1:0-5052 GCA_963582805.1 Alphaproteobacteria bacterium | reverse complement strand
CGGCGAACGCGGCGGCGAAAATGCAGCCCACGGCGGCCGCCTCCAAAATCGTGAACAGCCCGCCATAGATGCCACCCGACACTATCACCGCCAGGGTCACCACGCCCCAGCAATCCTTGACCACGCGGCGGCGCTCGGCCCAAGGCATGCGCGGGCCCCGCGGTCCGGCCTCGGGGCTGATGCGCACATAGGTGCCGATGGTGATGAAATAGATAACCAGACAGATCAGCCCGGGCACCACGGCGGCGGTAAACAGCGCGATCACGAACTGCTCGGTCAGCACGCCGTAGAGCAGCATCAGGTTCGAAGGCGGGATCAGGATGCCGAGGGTGCCGCCCGCCGCGATACAGCCCGCCGCCAGCGATGGCCGGTAATTGCGGGCCAGCATTTCCGGCATGGCGATGCGCATGAATGTGGACGCGGTCGCCAGCGACGAGCCGCAGACCGCGCCGAAGCCGCCGCAGCCGCCGATGGTGGCGACCGCAAGCCCGCCCCGGTAATGGCCGACGAAGGCGTGAAACAGGCGGTACAGATCGGTCGATAGGCCGGCGGCGGCGGCAAAACTGCCCATCAACAGGAACATGGGGATGGCGCCCAGCTCCTGGGTGACCAGCACCTGGGTCGGCAAGGTGGCGAAGGAGCGGAAGGCAACATCCATTCCGGTCATCGCCGTAATACCGGCAAAGCCGGCGATCGCCATGGCAATCCCGATGGGAAAATGCAGGATGATCAGCACAAACATGCCGACGATCCCGAGAGTGGCGATTACGATTGGATCCATCTGTTTATTCCAATTAGGCGCTTAAAGTTAGGGCATCGCCCGCCCCTAGCCGCCGGTGGTTGCCTCGCTGTCTTCTCTGGTTTCGTAGGCCGGCGGGCGCCCCTGGACGGCGCGCAGCACCGCATCGACCAGGACGATAAACTGGATCGGAACGCAAGCGAAGATGATCAGCGTCACCGTCCACCACCAGGGCGCCTGCGGCAATTCCAGAACCACGGTTCCCAATCCGGTCAGGGTGATGTCGAACAGGGTGAAGCGGAAGAACTGCCAGGCCAGCAATGTGAACACGAGCAAGGTGCCGAGCCCGCCGGCCACTTCGAGCCAGGCGCCGCCCCTGGAACCTATGAACTTGCCAAGGAAGCGAATGGTGACGAAATGACCGCCGGCCAAGCCAACCGGGAAAAAGCTGGAGACGATCACCGCCAGGATCAATTTGGCCAGATCGTCGACGCCGAGGATCGGCGCGTTGAAGGCGACGCGCATAAACACGTCAACCACGACCGCGCTCGCCAGCAGCATAATACCGCCGGCGCCGACGAGCGCGATCCAGTTGGTCCAGCGGTCTAGGTGCCGCCGGGCATCAAACGGTTCGGGCATTTACCGGTTCCCGCCGGCAGACCCAGTGGCTAACTACCGTTACGGTAATCGGCGATGAACTTTTTGGCGGCCTGATACTTTTTGGCGCCGTCCGGGCGGCCCTTGATCCATTCATCGTGCAGGAACTGGAACTTCTTGGCGAACGCCGCTTGCTCGGCGCCCGGAACCGAAAGCACGTTGCGCTTGGCATCCATACCAGCCGCTTTGCGGAACTTTTGTCCCCGGTTTTCGTTCATGCGGCCCCACATGCGGCTGGTCTTGAGGCCGGAATTGGCCCGGATGGCGCTTTTCGCCTTGGCGGGCAGGCCGTCAAACTTGGTTTTTTTGATGCCGAAGAAGAAGCCGCGAACGCCAAACGGCGCATCCATATGGGTGGTGATCAGCGGCGTGATGCGGAAACTTCTCAGCGCCGACCAGCCGTTGAATGTGCCCGTGATAACGCCCCGGTGCAGCGATTGCGCCACCTGGGTGATGCTCATACCCACCGGCACGCCGCCCATGACTTTAATGACGGCGGCTTCCGCCGGCCCGGCGGCGCGCATTTTAAGACCCTTGATCTCGGAGATGGCATTCAGCTTCTTGTTGAAGTGCATGCCGCCATTGTCGTTGGTCCAGATGCCGGCAATATAGACTTTTTCAAGGCCGCGCAGGTGCCCCGCCTCATACATTTTCCAGCCGACGTTGGAGGCTTCTTCACCGTCGCGAAACAAAAACGGCAGCGCGTTGAAGGAGAAATCGGGAAACAGCTTGTGGGTATAGGAGGGCAGCAACGGCGAAGCGTCCTGGATGCCGTTCAACAGGCCTTCATATTGCTTGCGCGGGCTGCGGATCAGCGCGCCGCCCCAGAATTGCTTGAACGTGACGGCGCCGCCCGCTTCCTTTTCGACCTTGGCGATCCACGGGATATACATATCCTTCACGGTGAACGACTTGGCCGAGGCAAAGGTGCCGACTTTAAGCTCCGCCGATTGCGCCGGCCCGGCATTGGCCGCAAACAACAACCCGGCGCCAGCCGCCACCGCGGCAACAAATGATAACTTCTGCATGATGATATCCTCCCATTTCTGATTAAAGAATGCATTCCGGATAGCGCCGGTATTGATTGCTTAAAGAAGACTATAGCCGATTGCAGTGCCTGGCAAAATAGAAAACCGGACCGGCGGCGATTACGGCCCGGAGAAGCCGTCTTCCAGTTCGGTGCGGCAGGCGAACATGCGCCGGGCGCTCAAGGCGAGCAGCACCAATCCGGCGGCGCCGGCGAAGGCCAGCGGCAACTGCACGCCGAAATGGGTGCCGGCCCAGCCGACAGCCAACGCGCCAACCGCCGGCACGCCGTGATTGACGGTGGAATCCAGGGACATCACGCGGCCGCGAAGCGCTGGATCGACCGCCGTCTGGATCAGGCTGGAAGCACAAGTGCCGGCCACCACCAATCCGCCGCCGGTGAAAAACAGGGCAATCAGGTCCAGCCACAGGATGTCCGAGAGGGCGAAGATGATCATCGTGCAAAGGGCAGAGAATATGGCGGTGATCTGAATGCGCACCAAACCTTGGGTGCGGCCGCGCCACGCGATCCACAATCCGCCCGACATGGCGCCGGCGCCGGACGCGGTGGCCAGCAACGCGAGGCCGTCTTTGCCCATGCCATGCACCAGCTCGGCGACGCCGGCCAGCATCTCCAGATAGGGCTGAATAAACAGCGCGATCAGCGCCACCATCAATATGGTCATGCGGATGCCCCGGTGGCGCAATGTGTAGCGGAAACCGACCATGAAATCATTGCTCAGGCTGGACCGCCGCCGGGCGCGCAACGGCGGCGGCTCAATGGTGAGGTAGAGCAGCGAAACGGCGGCCACCACGGCTCCTAACGTGTAATACATGATCGCGTAACCAGGCCCGAGCAACGCGATCAGGGCGCCGCCAAGGGCCGGGCCGGTAAAATTGGCGCCGTGATAGGTGGCACTGCCGACACCGATGGCCGATGGCAAAATTGGGCGCGGCACCAGAAGCGGCACCAGCGCATTGCGGGACGGGATCGAAAAGGCGCGCGCCAGCCCTTGGACCAGGGTCAGCGCAAATAATAGCTTGATGGTCAAGGCGCCCGCCGCCATCAGCGCGACGATGGCGCCGCCGCCGATGGCATGCACCAGGATCGCCGCCATCAGTTGGGCGCGGTGGCCGAAGCGGTCTGCGGTGACGCCGCCCAGGGGCGAGAGCAGCAATACCGGGATCATGGTTCCCGCCGCCATGACGCCCAGCCAGGCGGTGGATTTGGTCAGCTCCCAAGTAATCCAGGCAACCGCGATGCGGTACACCCAGGCACCGAGGGTCAGGTTCAGATGCCCCCACCAGTAAATGCGGTAATTGCGGCTTTGAAAGGCCTGACCGATGCCGCCGAACGCCCGGGTTGCTGTCATTGTTTATAATTGATGCGCTTGGAGCGGCCGCAAAGCCAGGCTATTCAGGCGTGCCCGGCTTCGTCGGAGAGCATGCGCGGATCGACGCCGATGACGCCGACCGAGCGGTCCCATTTGCTTTCCAGATCGGTATCGAAAATGATTTCCGAATCAGCCGGCGCCTGCAGCCAGCCGTTCTGGTGAATTTCCTGATCCAGCTGGCCCGGCCCCCAGCCGGCATAACCGAGCGCCAACAGATGCCGCCGGGGCCCGCGGCCGCGCGACATGGCTTTCAGAATATCGATGGTGGCGGTCAGCGCAATCTCGCCATCCACCTCCAACGTGGCATCCTGGTTGAAATCGGTGGTGTGCAGCACGAACCCCCGGCCGGCTTCCACCGGGCCGCCGAAATGCACCGGAATTTCGAATTCCGGGCTTTCATCTTTGATGCCGAGCTGGCTCAACAGTTCCGCGAAGGTCAGGGATTCAAGCACCTGATTGAGCACCAATCCCATGGCCCCTTCTTCGGAGTGGGCGCACATATAGATCACCGAACGGGCAAAACGCTCGTCGCGCACGCCGGGCATGGCGATCAGCAACTGGCCGGCGAGATATAGATCGGATTGGGCATCGTTGGGCATACAAACTTCACCGTATGAACTGGAATTTAAGCGCCGCTATTCTGGCACAAGCGCCACCGGTTGTGAAGAGCCGCCGAAGCCGCCCAGGGTCTCCCGGGGACTATCACCTCGCGCACAAATGGTAAAGATCACGTGATTTGGGGCCAACGAGGTTCCATTTGGCGCCGGCCATTCTATATATGAAATGCAATCCGGTATATTATCCAGCATATATCGGCCAATTGCGGTGCCGAATTTTTGTGCGTACAGGATCAAACATGAACAATAAATCTCGCCTTATTCAAATCGGAGCCAGCGCCATATTGGCGATCGGCGGCTTATCGGCGGCTGCGCCAGGGTACGCCCAATCGCCGGAGGCCGCCGCCTCGCCATGGATCAAGACCGCGCAGACCCAGGTGCGCCTGGTCTCGGCTGTCGATAAGGCGGGCAACGGTGAGACCGTCCGCCTCGGCCTGCAATTCAAGCTCAAGAAGGGCTGGAAGATCTATTGGCGCAAACCCGGCGATGCGGGTTTCCCGCCGAGCCTGGACTGGAAAGGCTCGGAGAATCTGAAAAGCGCCGATTTCGGCTGGCCGGCGCCGACCCGGTTCGAGGTCCTCGGCTTTCAGACCATGGGTTACAAAAAGGAAGAGGTTTT
>CAUZTZ010000316.1:0-5072 GCA_963582805.1 Alphaproteobacteria bacterium | reverse complement strand
ACCCGAAAAATTTGCGAACTACGATTCAATATTCGTTACCACAATCTTAAATTCAATTCAATGAATTGCGTAGCACTATTGCCATCACTACCAAAATATTATCGGCGCAAAGTCCCTGTTTGCCCGGCCTGGACCGCACCACACCAAGAAAATACCCTATACCGGCAAGGGTTGCATATTAGGGAAACCAACAGTGTTTTGATTCAACCAAGGGCTCTATCGCCGTGCGCCACCAGGTGGGCGAAAAGCCCCCCGGAACAAAACAGCGGCGGCGATCAGACTTCCGGCCGCCGCCGCCGCGGCCATGGCAAAATAGGCCTGGCCGCCGAATTGCCCATACAGCAGGCCGGAAAATAACGCGGCGATACCCATGGCGATGCCGGCGACAAAGGCGGCGTAAATGCTTTGCGCGCTTGCCGAATGGCTAGGGGCGACGGTCTCGGTGATAAAATGCATGGCGCCCAAATGGGTGGCGCCAAAGGTAAAGGCGTGCAGGCTTTGCAGGGCGACGATCCAATAGATGTCGCCGGTAACGCCCATGGCGCCCCAGCGAATCACGCCGGCGAGCCCGCCCATGAGAATCAATCCGATGGCGCCGAAGCGGCGCAGCAAATAGGCGCCAAAGGCAAACAGGATGATTTCCGCGAACACGCCCTCCGCCCAAAACAGGCCGATAACTGCGTCCGAATATCCGGCGCTACGCCAATGGATGGTGCCGAAACCGTACAATACCGCGTGGCTGGCCTGGATCAATCCGGCGGCAAACAGAAAGACCATGAAGCGGACATTGCGGATGACCGGCCATAGCGCCAGCCGGCGCGGTGCCGATGCGGGCGCATTGTACCCCGGCAAGGTAAGGCAGGAAACGAAGGTGATGACGATGCCCGCCAAGGCCGCGCTGTAGATCAAATCGGCGCCGCCCCCGGTCAATAACCAGCCGAGGCCGACAGAGGTCAGGATAAAGGTGATCGAGCCCCACAGCCGGATGCGCCCGTAATCCAGCTTGTCGGCTCCAACGCCGAGCATGGTCAGGCTTTCCGCCAACGGTTGCGTCGCCGACCAGAAGGTGAAGAAAAACAGCGTCACCAACAGGATCGGCCAAAAGCCGTGGGCGCCCTGGAAAAACAAGAAAGCGATAATCGCCAGCCCGGACAGCAATGCCATCAGGCGCTTGCGCTCGCCGCGCCGGTCGGCGGCTTGCGCGATCAGCGGATTGGTCAGCACCCGAAGCCCGGTGGCCGCCGCGATGAGGAAACCGATTTCCGGCGCGCTCAATCCCCGCTCCGAAAGCCAGACCGGCCAAAACGGCAGCAACACGCCGACCGCACCGAAATAGGCCGCGTAGTAAAATGACAGTCTCGAGGCCGGCGCGCGGGGCGGCATGGCGATACCCGTCCGGCTCCGCTCTAGTAACCGATTGCCATGCCATCTTTGCGGGGCTCTGATGCGCCGCGCAGCACGCCCTCGTCCCAATCGATCCAGATGGCCTGCGCGCCGCCGATGGGGCGGGGCGGAACGTACGTTGAGTGCCCCAGCGCCTCGAGCCCGGCGCGCGCCGTTTCCGGCAGGCCGCTTTCCACCTGCACGCGTTGCTCGGGATCATCCACATCGGGAAACACACGGGTCAGGTCCAAGGCTTCCTGCAGGTCCATGTCCCAGTCCAAAAGGTTGGTCAAAAGATGCGCGTGCCCGCAGGCCTGGTATTGGCCGCCCATCACGCCGAACGGCATTTGCGCAACGCCATCCTTGACCAGCATGCCGGGGATGATGGTGTGCAGGGGCCGCTTGTTCGGCTCGATTGAGTTGGGGTGGCCGGGATCGATGACGAACCCCTGACCCCGGTTCTGCAAGATTATGCCGGTTTCCGGGGCCACCTGGCCGGAGCCGAACGGCGCGAACAATGTGTTGATGAAACTGACCGCGTTGCGGTCCTTGTCGACGACGCTCAAATACACCGTGTCCTCATGGCGGGGAAGCTCGGACGGCGGCAGGCCGGTCAACCGTTTGCCCGGATCGATGCGCGCCCGCTCGGTATCGGCATGCGCCGCCGACAGCCAGGTCTCCACCGGGACCTCGGAAAAATCGGGATCGCCAAGGGCATTGGCCCGGTTGCGGTAGGCAAGGCGGGCGCTTTCGATTTCCAGATGCAGACGCTCCGCCGACACCGGATGCATCGATCCCAGATCAAACCCCGACAGGATATTGAGCATCTCAAGGGCGATGATGCCCTGGCCGTTGGGCGGGCATTCATAGACGTCGTAGCCCCGGTAATTGGTCTTGATCGGCGTCACATATTCGCCCATTGCGCTCGAGAAATCGTCCAGCGTGTGCAGCCCGCCCCTTGATTGGAGGAACGTCACCATGTCCTCGGCGAGGGCGCCTTCGTAAAATCCGGCGCGCCCCTTTTCTGCGATCGTCTGCAGCGATTTCGCCAGCAACGGCAATTTGATGACCGATCCCAGCGCCGGCGCCTTGCCGTCTTTTAGATAATATTTGACGGCGGTCGGATCGGCCGAGAGCAAGCCCACATTCAGCTCCCAATCGGTCTGCGTGCGGTGGCCGATGGGATAGCCGTCGCGGGCGAAACGAATAGCCGGCTGCAAGAGCTGGTCCAGGCCCATGGTGCCGTGGTCTTCGGCCAGCCGCGCCCAGGCATCGACGGCGCCGGGTATGGTCACAGAATGGGGCGTTTGCCGCTCGATCGTGGTGATGCCGTTTTCCAGGTACCATTCCGTCGTTGCCGCCGCTGGTGCGCGCCCGGAGCCATTATAGGCAACCACGTCGCCGCCTTTCGGCGAATAAAGGCAAAAACAGTCGCCGCCGATGCCGGTCGATTGCGGCTCCACCACGCACTGCACGGCAACGGCGGCGATGGCCGCATCCATGGCATTGCCGCCCGCCTGCAATATCTCGATCGCAGTGATCGACGACAAGGGCTGCGAGGTGGCGGCCATGCCGTTGGTGGTGAATACAGTGGATCGTCCAGGCTGGTCGAGCGGGCGCATGTAATGTCCTCTTGTAATGTCCTCTTGGGTTCCGGTTATGATATTGTCTTTGCTTTCTGGTCGCGCAAAATTTATATCGCGGCTTTGGGGCGGCGTCACGCATCGCCGGTTATATGGATAAAGGAGCGTTCCGTGGATTTGGGAATTCGAGGCAAGAAAGCATTAGTGCTTGGCGCATCGCAAGGCATGGGGGCAGCCATCGCCCGGGCGATGGCGGCTGAGGGCTGTGATCTGGTGATCGGCGCGCGCACCGAAAACGCCTTGGCGGAGCTGGCCGCCGAGCTGAAGTCCGCCCATGGCGTCGCTGCCGAAACCTATGGCATCGATCTTTCCGATGCCGCCGCCGTGGAAATACTCTGCGCCGCCATCGAAAACGAGATCAAACCCGATATCTTGCTCAACAACACCGGCGGTCCGCCGCCGAGCGGCGCCATCGGCGTTGCCACCGATGTCTGGAGCCGCGCGTTTCAAAGCCTGTTCCTGAGCACCGTTCGGATCACCGAGGCCGCCGTTGCCGGCATGCGCGCCAAAGGCTGGGGGCGGGTGCTGACCATCGCCTCGTCGGGGGTTCACCAGCCGATCCCGAACCTGGCGGTGTCCAATTCGCTGCGCCCATCGGTGGTCGGATTTTCCAAATCCCTCGCCAACGAGATTGCCGGAGACGGCGTCACGGTCAACGTCATCCTGCCGGGCCGCATCGAGACCAACCGCATGATCGAGATCGACAACGCAAACGCCGAGCGCCAAGGCCTCACGGTGCCGGAATTGCAGGCCGCATCCCTCGCAAACATTCCTGCCGGCCGGTTCGGCACGGCGCAAGAGTTCGCCGCCGTCGCCGCGTTCCTGATGAGTGCGCCGGCCAGCTATGTCACCGGCTCGACGATCCGCGTCGATGGCGGCGCCATCAAGAGCACATAAAATAGCAAGGTCCCTATGAAATGTCCGAACTGCCAGGCCGACAACGGGGCGCAGAATAAATTCTGCGGCCAATGCGGCACGGCCTTGCCCGAAGGCTGTCCCCAATGCGGCGCCGAAAATTCGGACGGCAATAAGTTCTGCGGCCAGTGCGGTACGCTCTTGGGCGCCGCCGATGGTGCGCCGCCCGAGCCATCGCCGCCGCAGCCGCCGGCGGCGGAACAGGAGGCCGAGCGCCGGCATCTTACAATTATGTTCTGTGATCTGGCCGACTCGACCGCGCTCTCCGAACAATACGATCCCGAAGACCTGAAAGACGTGATCTCCGATTTTCAGAAAATGTGCGCGGCCGAGATTGAAACCTTCGGCGGTTTTATCGCCCGCTATATGGGCGACGGCATTTTGGTCTATTTCGGTTATCCGACGGCGCACGAGAATGACCCGGAAAGATCGATGCGCGCCGGGTTGCGCATCGCCGCCGGCATCGCCGCCCTGGAGCCGCGCCCGGGATTGCGCTTGCACGTGCGCGTCGGCATCGCAACGGGAAGCGTGGTTGCCGGCGAGATCATCGGCGAGGGCGCCTCCGAAGAACACGCGGTGCTTGGCGTGACGCCCAACCTTGCCGCCCGCCTGCAATCGCTGGCGCCGCCGGACGGGGTTGTTATCAGTGATGCCACGCACCGGCTTTGTGCCGGGTTTTTTGAGTTCGATGATCTTGGGCTGCATTCGCTCAAGGGTATCGCCGAGCCGCGCCAAGCGTGGCAGGTGACCGGCGAAAGTGTCGCCGCATCGCGATTCGAGGCCGCGTCGCTTCGTGGCCTCACGCCGATGGTCGGGCGCGGCGAGGAAATCGCCTTGCTGCAAAACCGCTGGCAGCAATCGGCCGCCGGCGAAGGGCAGGTGGTGATTTTGTCGGGCGAAGCCGGCGTCGGCAAATCCCGTATCGTCGAAGGATTCCGCCAGGATTTGGAGGGCGTGGATCATGGCTTTATCTATCTTGCCTGCTCGCCGTTCCACGCCAACTCGGCGCTCTATCCGGTGATCGAATGCCTGCAAAGGGTGCTCGGCATAGACAAGGACGATGATGCCGGCGCGCGCGCCGCCAAGCTCGATGCTTTCGTCGGCGAGCTGGATCTGGATGCGGCCGAGATC
>CAUZTZ010000315.1:0-5086 GCA_963582805.1 Alphaproteobacteria bacterium | reverse complement strand
TGCTGAAACTCCGGAAGAGACTGCGGAAACGGCAAGTCGTCACGTTGAAGGACGTCCATGGCTCACTATCCATTTTACACACATAATCTATCCCTAGTGGGTGTGTGCGTCAAGCGGATAGGCAAGGTTCGTCATAACCATCTTGGGGAGTTACCCCCTCAATCGCTTCGTCAATTACTTCGACTCGGGCATTAACAGAGGTAAAATCTAGTCGATATCGTAATGGCCAACCGGAGGGCGAACCGGGTCCTGTCTCAACGTCTATAGAAGCAGGCTGTTGTGTTCCTCCACCCTTCCAAAGCCATTCCGCCGCCCCGCCTCCATCACGAATTGCAGTGGCAAAATCTGTGGGCGTGGCACGGAGTAGTTCCAGCGTTTCAATAACATTCGATTTGCCTGAGCCATTCGGGCCGATAAGAACATTCAGAGATTGTAATTCAAAGGCTTCCATCTCTGGGGAAAAAGACAGTAAGCCACGCATACACATGCGTTGGATAAGCTGCATCGAGTTTTCTCCTTGGCCTACCAATCAGCCGTCTAACATGAACACTTTGGCGGTTTGCTCAGGGCAAGTATGTTGTTGTTTAGAAGCTGTAGTCAACGCACCAAGGCATTGACGACCGGTATATGGAGGCCAAGGGGCAATCAATGAGCTGCAATTATGGTACTTCAGTACCGGCAGTACCGGGTAATTGCGCTAGGGTGACCACTCTCCGGGTTTAAAATGCGAGGCCTGAGATAAATCTGGCGGCCCAGGGGTCCGGCCCATCACCACTAAACCCGCGCCTGCCAATCCGCCTAATTGCGATGGCCCCGGTCGTAGCCCGCCCGGCGATTCGCCGCTCCCCGCCTGTCGCGGAATTGCTGTAACCGCCGCCGAGCCGCCCTCCGGTCATTGATCCGGGCGCGGCCTACAGGGAATTAAATTCTTGCACATCAAAGGGTTAGGTAATTCCGGGCGGCGCAGCGGCCGCGCCGCTCCGATTTAGTTATATTCCACGTGCGCTAGAGTCGGAATTTCTTTACTCTCTTTTGCTATAACTCCGGTCTTGGCATAATCAATCAGAACCGATTTTGGAGTGGGCTCGCTTGAACGAAAATAAACAATACGACCTCGCCGATCATTTCCTCGCCTGCGCGAAGCTGGGGCGCTATCTGACGGTGGCATCGGATGACCGCTTCGTCATCACCGACGATTTCAGAAAACGCGATGGCGTCCTTCCCGAAGCCGCCGCCGTCGCCGCCATCTATTCCAAGGACCCGCTGGTGGGCGTGGCGGCTTTGTTGCCGCTTTCGGGATCGATTGAGAAATTGGAAACGGCGCAGCGGGACAAATATGAGCGCCTGTTTCACCTTATCGTCGAGCAGACCCTGTCGGGCGACGTCAAACAGTCCGCCGACGCGTTGCTCGAAAGCCGCTTCCGTCAATCGGAAATCCGCGCCCTGGAAGCCGAGCTTGGCGACCGCCTCAACCCGGCACGGCTTCGCTACCGGGATTTTCTGGGGGTCGTGAAACGGCTGATGGAAGGGCAAGTATCGGCGAAACCGTTTATCGAGGAATTCAACGCCTTCACCGCCGATGTGGCCGGGCGGCTGGATTTCGGTATCTACAGCTTCGGTCTGGACAGCATTTTCAAAAGTCTGCGCGTGTCGGAAACCGTAAAAAGGCTGATGGTGCTGGAATTGCTGAAATTTCCGCCCCTGCTGCGCCGGGAAATCCTCAGCAACATACTGTCTTATCCAGGCCAGACCATCGATTTTGTGCACTTTGTCGAAACCATGGTCGAGCGGCATTTGGAACCCGACCAAACCATTCAAATCGATCTTTTGAAAGATTTGAAATTGCGCCGCTTTTCCATGCAGGCCATTTCCGCCCTGGCGGCAAAGTCAGAAGGGGCTGCCGTCCATTAAACGATCGGCCCCGCCGCGCTGGCCAGGAATGATATGTGTGGCCGATGGCGGCCATTTTTTAATGAATTATACAATCACCAGATCATGAACGCCTGTTTCGTCTATGTGCTGGGCAGCGCAGCGGGGCGCACCTATGTGGGATGGACCGTGGATCTGGATGCCCGTCTTGCGCGGCACAATACGGGCAAGGGCGCGCGCGCCACGCGGGGCCGGTCCTGGACGCTGATTTATGCGGAAAAATATCGGACCCGCAGCGAAGCCATGAGCCGCGAATGGCACTTGAAGCGCGACCGCCGGTTCCGCAAAGCGCTGTCGGCCCATTATGTTCAGCCGTGAATTCCGCCTTTAGGTAGGCGCATCCATCATGCGCGCCATCTCCGATTTCCGTTCGGACTCGGTTCGGACGCACAAAAAAACTGGCCACCAGGCCGGTGGCCAGTAAATTTGAAATCGAACATCAGAGGCCGCTGCAGAGTGAGAACCGAGGGGAGGAGGGCGTCTGATATATTAGATATAGGGATTTCAACGTATCAGCGTATGTCACCACTGTGTCAAAATGTGTCAGGATCAATGAACAGATTTTGACACCTAATTCCCAGCTGTTATCTGACCAGAGCGCCTAGCCCTCCAACATGCCGCCGGCCAGACTTTCGCGAACCTCGGCGGCGTTGAGGCCATTCAAGGCGATCAGGTCGGCGCTTTCGGCCATGATGGCGACGATATCGATTTACAAAGCCGCCTAAGCCATTGCAGGATTGCGCTGGTCCGGGATTGCCCGGGTAACCGCAGATACTTGAAGGAGAGATATTATGAAAGCATTGCCTCAAATCTTGTTTTGGTTGGGAATTATTTCAATACCCGGAGCGTGGATTTTCTGGTATTTCGGGCCGGAAATCGAAATCGCGCGGTCGGTCCTTAGCGGTATCCAAGACCCGGCATTGAAAGCGGCTCTCCAAGAAGCACATGCCGAGCGTTTTGGTATTTGGGTCGGCATCTGGCCAGTAACCCTGATGGTCTTGAGCATGATTGTTGAAAAAAAGGTGCAAGACTAAAACGGTACGGCGACGGGCCATAATCAACAGGGTTCCGAAGGCTTAAAATTTACCGGCGTATCGGCGTGGATTGACAATTGAATTGGAAAGACACGGAGACTTAAGCCCCGTCGCAACCGGCGGGGTTATTCTTTCGCAATTCCGCGGCATTCCCATTCCGGCGCCAGCGCGCCATGATGCCGGGCATGGCAGGTTGAAAAGGAGTTTATTATATGTCCGTCGCCGTTACGGGTCTTTATGCCGGTATCCTGGGAATTGTTTATTTTGCATTGAGCATGCGCGTGATCAGTAACCGCGTTCGGGCGCGGGTCAATCTTCTTGATGGCGGCGACGAAGCTCTAACCAGGGCCATGCGGGTTCATGGCAACTTTGCGGAATACGTTCCGTTCGCCTTGTTACTTATGGCTTTGGCCGAAATGCAAGGCGGTTCGGGATTGTTCATGCACGCGTTGGGAACGGTTTTGATCGTATGCCGGTTGTGTCACGCCTACGCCATCACCGCGACGACTGGACTGAATACATTCCGGCAAATCGGTTTTGCAGGGACCTTTGGTGTTATTTTTGTCGCCGGCGGGTACGCCGTTTACCGTTTCGCCGCCGCTGCCATATAATTCCTTACCGAGGACTGGCGAAAGATGATGCGCGCGATGCCAAATGACCGCGACATATTCCGCGCCGCCCATGCCATGAACGTCCAGCACGGCGCCGACGCCCCGATCCACGCAGTCATGCGGACGGATGCAATACTCGACGCCGGCGACATTGAAGGCCAGGCGGTGTGGCGGCGGATACTGGGGGCGCTGGCAACACCGATCGACCCCTCAAAACAAAACAAGGGATAGGCCATTTCTGGCGCTATCCCTTGTTCTTGTTGGCTCCGGCGGTATCATTCGAACTGCCGTTTTTCCACGTTTCTATGTGTCCCGTACCGTGTTCAATAAATCCCAGCATTCTCCTATTTTTCCTTCCATTCAGTTTTTATACGTCCTATATTGTTTTTCTGCATTGATGTTTTTAATGCGGGTAAGAAGTCAGGTAGGGTAAATTGGCTCCAAAGAAAATTACCAACCGCTTAGGCGCCCGCGACGTAACGGGCAGGAAACCGGGTATGCACCTGGACGGCGCCGGCCTTTACCTTCAAGTGACCGGGCGCGGGCGGTCGTGGATATACAGATTTAAATCGCCTGTAAGCGGCAAGACGCGTGAAATGGGTCTTGGACCTACCCACACATACGGCCTTGCCCGGGCGCGCGAACTGGCAAGCGAGGCACGCGGGCTGGTGAAGGCCGGCTATGATCCGATTGACCGGCGTGATGAAGATCGGGAGGTAACGCGTCTGGAGGCTCTTAGGGACGTTATATTTGAGACGGCTGCGGAAAAATATATCGAGGCGCACCGAAATTCATGGAGAACACCAAAACACGAAACCCAAATGCGCTCCATGCTGAAAAACTACGCTTTCCCGGATATTGGCCAATTGCCCGTTTCTTCCATTGAAGATGAACAAGTCCGGCAGATATTGGAACCGATTTGGCACATCAAGTTAGAAACGGCGCGGCGGGTGAGGGGGCATATTGAAGCCGTCCTGGCGCGCGAAACCCACCTGAAACATCGGAAAGGTGATAACCCGGCCCGCCTCGAAAGCATTAAAACCGCACTCGGTCCTCAGGCGTCTACCGTAAGGCATATGCCCGCCCTGCCATATGCGGAGATTGGTAAGTTTATGGTGGATTTAAAGGCCAAAGATGGCATTGCCGCCAAAATGCTTGCGTTCACGATCCTAACGGCAGCGCGCACCAACGAAGTGATTGGCGCCCGATGGGACGAATTTAATTTTTCGGATGAGGTTTGGGTAATCCCTGCGGCCCGAATGAAAGCGAATCGGGGACACCGGGTTCCCTTGTCACCGGCGGCGCTGGTTATCGTCAAGGCCGCGAGCGAATACAGTAATTCGGATTTCGTGTTCCCAAGCACACGCGCCGGTAAACATCTTTCAAATATGGCGATGCTGACGTTGTTGAAACGAATGGGACGAAATGACGTGACCGTGCACGGGTTTCGAAGTTCTTTCAGGGATTGGGCCGCCGAACAGACGAGCTATGCACGGGAGATTGCTGAAAGCG
>CAUZTZ010000314.1:0-5120 GCA_963582805.1 Alphaproteobacteria bacterium | reverse complement strand
AAGGATAAAGTATGCCAGCAAGCGTATCCAACCCACGAGGCCGGCGGCGCCATCTTCGCCTATATGGGCCCCGGCGCGGCGCCGGAATTTCCGGCCTATGAGTATCTCAATATGCAAGAGGGCCAATTTTCGGTCTATAAGGTGTTCGAGGATTGCAACTACCACCAGGCCAACGAGGGCAATATCGATCCGGTCCATGTGGGCTTTTTGCATCGCAACTTCAATGCGGATAATCCCTTCACCATGCACGAGGTGACGCCCGAATTGGAGGTGGAGGAGACCGATTTCGGCTTCCGGCTGTATCAGATGCGCCCCGGGCCGGAGGGCAAAAAGAACCTCCGGGTTACAAATTTCTGCCTGCCCGACTGGTCGATCATATCGGGACCCCAAGGCGGCGACGGCTATATCGCCATCTGGCACGTGCCCGTCACCGATCACAGCCATTGGCGCTGGGGCTTTGCGATTCGCCGCGATATCACCATCGGGCCCGACGGCACGCCCTCCGAAGACATTGATTTTCGCTCCCGTCATTCGAATGAATTTACCGCCGAGCGTCATTTCGTGCGCAACGCGGGCAACCGCTATCATCAGGACCGGGCCAAGATGAGGTCCGAAAACTTCAACGGCATGGGTTCCAACTTTAATGTTCACGACGCCTTCGCCAGCGAAAGCCAGGGCGCGATCGCCGACCGGACAAAGCGGCATCTGGCCTCCTCGGACGCCGGCGTAATCTGCGCCCAGCAACAGCTTTTGGACGCCGTCGAAGCGGTGCGCTGCGGCGCGGAACCTTTGGGCGTGGTCCGCGATCCGGCCAAAAACGATTTCCGCCATCTGGATGGTTTCGATGTCTTGATCGACCAAGATGCGGACCCCCGCGCCTTCGTTGCCGACTATTTCAAGGGCCGCGCCGAGGCCGCCGAATGAGCCTTCCTGTGACTTTTCTGCCCAAATTCCGAAAAAAACCGCCTTTACCCTAAATCAACCTATTGACGGTCTAATAAAATCACCTACTATATCTTGTGGGTGTCGGGACTGGGGAAACGACAACAATCCTGGATCATCAAACCGGCGGCGCTGTTCGCATCGCCGGACGCAGGATTTTCGCCGCCGCCCACGAACATCAAGCCCGAAACGGGCATGGGGGCCCGCTTGAATTAAGGGCGGGCAGGGTACAAAAAATTGGAGGTCGCGTTGCTGGATTCTATACAAACCACAAAAGGGCCGCGGGTCGAAATCGATCAATCCCGGGACGAACGGTTCACGGATTTCGGAAAAGCGGTGCTTGAGGACCGCTATTTGTTGCCGGGGGAGACCTATCAGGCCTTGTTTGCGCGGGTCGCCAGCACCTATGGCGACGATGACGGTCACGCCCAGCGCATCTATGATTATATGAGCAAGCATTGGTTCATGGCCGCGACGCCGATATTGTCCAACGGCGGCGCCGACCGGGGCTTGCCCATATCGTGCTTCCTCAACGAAAGCTCCGACAGCCTGAAGGGCATCGTCGAGCTTTGGACCGAGAATGTCTGGCTGGCCTCCAACGGCGGCGGCATCGGCAGCTATTGGGGCAATCTGCGCTCCATCGGCGAGCGCGTCGGCATCGCCGGCAAGACGTCCGGCGTGATCCCCTTTATCCGCGTCATGGATAGCCTGACCCTGGCCATTTCCCAAGGCTCGCTGCGGCGCGGCTCGGCGGCGGTGTACCTGCCCATGAGCCATCCCGAGATCGAGGAATTTATCGAGATCCGGCGGCCCACCGGCGGCGATCCCAACCGCAAGGCGCCCAACCTGCACCACGGCGTGCTGGTGCCCGACGCCTTCATGCGCGCCGTCGAAGCGGACGAAGAATGGGCGCTGGTCTCGCCGGCGGACCAAGCCCCGGTGCGCAAATTGCGCGCCCGCGATCTTTGGATCAAATTGCTGACCGCGCGCATAGAAACTGGCGAGCCCTACATTGTCTTCTCCGATCAGGTCAACCGGGCCGTTCCCGAACACCACAAGCTGGCAGGGCTTAGCGTCAAGACCTCCAACCTGTGCTCCGAGATCACCTTGCCCACCGGCATCGATCATCTCGGCAACGAGCGCACGGCGGTCTGCTGCCTGTCGTCGTTGAACCTGGAACGCTTTTTGGAATGGCGCGATCATCCCTTGTTTATCGAAGACGTCATGCGTTTCCTCGATAACGTGCTGCAAGATTTCATCGACAACGCGCCGGACGGCATGGAGCGCGCCAAATATTCGGCATCTCGCGAGCGCTCCGTGGGGCTCGGCGTGATGGGCTTCCACTCGTTTTTGCAGGCCAACCGGGTGCCGTTCGAGACCGCCATGGCCAAGGCCTGGAACGTCAAAATGTTCCGCCACATCCAGAGCCAAGCCGATGCCGCCAGCCATGTGCTGGCCGATGAGCGCGGCCCCTGCCCGGACGCCGCCGATTATGGATTTCATGAGCGCTTTTCCTACAAGACGGCGATCGCGCCGACGGCTTCCATCTCCATCATCTGCGGCGGCGCGTCCGCCGGCATCGAGCCGATCAGCGGCAATTCCTACACCCACAAGACCCTGTCCGGCTCGTTCAACGTGCGCAACCGGCATCTGGCCGCGCTGCTCGCCGAGAAGGGCTGCAACGACGATGCCACCTGGACCTCGATCACCGTCAACGAAGGCTCGGTGCAACATCTGGATTGCCTTTCGGATGATGAAAAAGATGTCTTCAAGACGGCGTTCGAGCTGGACCAGCGCTGGGTGATCGAACTGGCCGGCGACCGGGCGAGCTATATTGACCAATCGCAATCGGTCAACGTCTTCCTGGCCGCCGATATTCATAAGCGGGATCTGCATCAAATTCACCTGATGGCCTGGAAGCATGGTCTCAAAAGCCTTTACTACTGCCGTTCCAAATCGATCCAGCGGGCCGAGGATGTCTCGGTGGCCGGCGTGGTCAACGAAGGGACGGTCAAATTCAGCCCCCTGCCGCTGCCCGGAGCCGAGGGCGAGCCCCTGCCCATCGCCGCCATGAACACCGAAGACGGCGACGAGGCCACCGACTACGAAGAATGCCTCGCCTGCCAATAGGTTTAGGCCAAAACGAGACTTAAGGAGGAAACCCATGTCCCTTTTGGACGCCAAGCCGGTCTACAAGCCTTTCGCCTACCCCTGGTGTTTCGAGGCCTGGCAGACCCAGCAGAAGCTGCACTGGCTGCCCGAAGAAGTGCCGCTGGCCGACGACGTCAAGGATTGGCACAACAAGCTCAACGAATCCGAGCGCCATCTCATGACGCAGATTTTCCGCTTCTTCACGCAGGCCGATATCGAAGTCAACAACTGCTACATGAAGCATTATGCATCGGTCTTCAAACCCACCGAAGTACAGATGATGCTGGCCGCTTTTTCCAATACCGAGACCATTCACATCGCCGCTTATTCCTATTTGCTCGACACCATCGGCATGCCCGAGACCATCTATTCGTCGTTCCTTCAATACAAAGAGATGAAGGACAAATACGATTACATGCAGGAATTTGGCACCGGCTCTAAATCCGATATCGCCAAGACCCTGGCGGTATTCGGCGCCTTCACCGAGGGCCTGCAATTGTTCGCCAGTTTCGCCATCCTCCTCAATTTCCCGCGCTTCAACAAAATGAAGGGCATGGGCCAGATCGTCACCTGGAGCGTCCGCGACGAAAGCCTGCACTGCGCCTCGGTGATCAAGCTGTTCCGCACCTTCGTTTCCGAAAACCCGGAAATCTGGACCGAGGAATTGCAGCGCGATCTCTACAAGGCTTGCGAGACCATCGTCACCCACGAAGACGCCTTCATCGATCTGGCCTTCGAGCTGGGCCCCGCCGAAGGCCTGACCGCCGATGACATCAAGGCCTATATCCGCTTCATCGCCGACCGGCGTTTATCGCAGCTTGGCCTGCAGCCCATCTACCGCATCGAAGAGCACCCGCTGCCCTGGCTCGACACCATGCTCAACGCGGTCGAGCACGCCAACTTCTTCGAGAACCGCGCCACCGAATATTCCCGCGCCGCGACGCAGGGGACTTGGGACGAGGCCTTTAAGTAGCAACAGCGTGCCCAGCCCGGCTGGGGATGGCCGGGTCGGCCAGCCGGGCGTCGATCTAGGCACCGGTTTGTGCTCGGAGCACCTCGGCACCTCGGGTAATTAGTCGCTCCCGCTACCATCAAGAATAAGTTTTCACCACAGAGTCGGTGAGAAGAAGAAGCAAGGTTTTTCAATACAGAGATCACAGAGGACACAGAGAAGAAGGCCAAACCACCCCTGGTATGCCGCTCCCTCATGGGACACATGGGTGCGACATGTTTTCGGAAATTCGACCATACCGGTTCATGAGCTTTCCTTACGGTTCCTAACGGAACATACCGGTTTTCACACGAGTACGGTGAGGCGCGCTTGCACGCTCGGGCGGTTGGCATGGTCCGGCATTCGCAGCCGAAACGGCAGCTTCGGCGGAGTATGCTTGGCCCGTGGGTGCTCCGTTGACATGCACCCGTTGTTGGGCGGATTTCGCCCGTGATATGCGACATGCAACACCCGAATTCCGATGGACATCCTTGTCATTAACGGACATTTATGGACATCCACGGACATAATTTGAACCCAACGGGCGCGCAACGGTAACGGCCACGATTACAGGACACGGCCCGGCGTGGGATCAAGTCGACCTATTCACAATATTCAAGAGCACGGGCATTTTTTTTGGCGCCGAGTCTTATATAGTCCGATTTCGGAGCGGTGCAACTGGTGCACCAAGTGAAGTGTCCCCAGAACTCAGCTAGCCATTATGCGAAGGTAAGGCGCTGTGTTGCGGGACGTTTCCGATGGAGCGCATTAGACGCCGGGTCAAGATCGCGCGCGGTCGGCGCAGCCGAGTGGTGCGGCGGGCATCTTGACGCGGCGGCGGCTCCATCAAGCTCATCTGCGACCGAAAGCAATATTGCTTTCGGTCTGCAATCTAGTTGGCGTCATTAATTAAGTATTGTTGTCTAATTGCCCTCACAGTACCCGACTCTTTTCAAAACACCAACTCTATCAACGGTTTCCGAGGATTGTTTGGTTTGAATAGAGCCATCATATAGTCGCGGAATTCCATTTCAGA
>CAUZTZ010000313.1:0-5129 GCA_963582805.1 Alphaproteobacteria bacterium | reverse complement strand
GACTTCTTCCATGCGCAGGTTGACATAGCCGTCGATCAGATCGTCGGAAAAGACGTCGCCGGATTTCAGGAAATCCCGATCCTCGGAGACGCATTCCAGGGCTTCGCGCAAGGAGCCGCAGACGGTCGGCACGCCGGCCAATTCCTCCGGCGGCAGGTCGTACAGATCCTTGTCCATGGCGTCGCCCGGATCGAGCTTGTTTTGGATACCGTCAAGGCCGGCCATCAGCATCGCCGCGAAGGCCAGATACGCGTTGGCGGTGGCATCCGGGAAGCGCACTTCGACGCGCTTGCCATTGGGGCTCGCCGAATAGGGAATGCGGCAGCTGGCGGACCGGTTGCGCGCCGAATAGGCGAGCAGCACCGGCGCTTCGAAGCCCGGGATCAGGCGCTTGTAGGAGTTGGTGGTCGGGTTGGAAAAGGCGTTGATGGCCTTGGCGTGCTTGATGATGCCGCCGATGTAATGCAAGGCCGTTTCCGAAAGATCCGCATAGCCCGACCCGGCGAACATGGGCGTGCCGTCCTTCCAGATCGATTGGTGCACATGCATGCCGGAGCCGTTGTCGTCGAGCACCGGTTTCGGCATGAAGGTGGCGGTCTTGCCATAGATGTGGCTGACCATATGGACCACATATTTATAAGACTGCAGGTTGTCGGCGCAGCTCACCAGGGTGTCGAACTTGACGCCCAATTCGTTCTGGCTGGGGGCCACTTCGTGGTGATGCTTTTCCATGGTGACGCCCATGTCTTCGAGGGTGGTCACCATCTCGGAGCGCAGATCATGCATAGAGTCGACCGGCTGCACCGGGAAATAGCCGCCCTTGACCGGCGGGCGGTGACCGATATTGCCGTCGGCAAAATCGGCGCCGGTGTTATAGGGGCCTTCTTCGTGATCGATCTTGTAGAAGGTATGATCCATGGACACGTCGTAGCGGACATCGTCGAAGACGAAGAATTCCGGCTCGGGCCCAAAAAAAGCGGTGTCGCCGATGCCGGTGCCCTTCAAATAGGCTTCCGCCCGCTTGGCGGTGGAGCGCGGATCGCGGCTATATTGCTCGCCGGTGACCGGGTCGTGCACGTCGCAAATGACGATCATGGTCGGCTGCTGGGTGAACGGGTCCATGACTGCCGTGGTCGGATCGGGGATCAGCGCCATGTCGCTTTCGTTGATCGCCTTCCAGCCGGCGATTGACGAGCCGTCAAAAAAGATGCCGTCCACATAGGCGTCTTCATCGATGGTAAAGGGCGCCTGGGTCAAGTGCTGCCACTTGCCGCGCGGGTCGGTGAAGCGCAGGTCCACGTGCCGCACGTCATTTTCGGCAATGGCCTTGACCACGTCCTCGGGTGTTTTGCAATTCAACGACATAATGATCTCCCTTTCGTTTCGTTTCGATCTGGCTGAAATCTGGCTGATAATTGATTGGCGGTATTTAACGGTTGCAGGGTTGCTGGCGCAAGACCGCTTAGATAGCCTCGACGCCCTTTTCGCCGGTGCGAATGCGGATGGCTTCGTCGATGGTGCTGATGAAAATCTTGCCGTCGCCGATGCGCCCGGTATAGGCGGCCTTTTGGATGGCTTCGACGGCGGCGTCCAGTAGGGAATCATCGATCACCAGCTCGATCTTCACCTTGGGCAGGAAATCGACCACATATTCGGCGCCCCGGTAGAGCTCCGTATGGCCCTTCTGGCGGCCGAACCCCTTGGCTTCGAGAACGGTGATGCCCTGCAGGCCCACATCCTGCAGCGCTTCTTTAATCTCATCGAGCTTGAACGGCTTGATGATGGCTTCGATTTTTTTCATGGCATGTACTTTCCGTTTTCCCCCGGCCCATCTAGAGCATGTTCCGGCGCCCCGGCCAAGGCACTTCGATTGGGTTGTTCCTCCGCTTCCATCGCACATCCCGTGCCAACCTGGGGCGAGAAATATACGTTTGTTTATAAAGGGTTATGAGAGGCGGTTCGCGGCGCCGCCGATCCTTGGATTTGGATTTGCCCCTATTTTAAGCAGATGCTTAAATTTGGGGCTGATTTAGGCGGGGGATTGGCAATTGCGGACCTCGGGGCGACGGGTTTAAATGGTTTTTTTCAGCGCACCAGATTGGAAAAATCACGGATATCTACGACCGCATTCCCTATTCGGCCATCGTCGATCGCAAGCCATTGAAGTTGCCGGACGGCGGCCGGGTTATTGTCTGGCCGGTGGTCAATCTGGAGGAATGGATACCGACCGAGCCGCTGCCGCGCCGCATCCTGACGCCGCCCGGCGAGGGCCAGCACGTGCCCGACATACCCAATTGGTGCTGGTATGAATACGGGATGCGCATCGGTATATGGCGGATGATGGACGTGTTGGCCGAATTTGGCGTCACGCCCACGGTTTCGATGAATGCCACCGTGGTCGACCGGTATCCGCGCGTCTCCGAGGCGGCGTTGCAGGCGGGTTGGGAATTCATGGGCCATTCTTATGTGCAAAAGCCGATGTTCGATCTCGACGACGAGCGCGGCGATGTGATCAGAACTTCGGAACATCTGGCGGCGTTTTGCGGGTACAAACCACGCGGCTGGATGGGGCCGGGTCTCACCCAGACGGAAAATACGCCGGAATATTTAGTCGAGGCCGGCTTCGAATATACCGCCGATTGGATTTTGGACGATCAGCCTTGCGAAATTAACACCGATAACGGCCCGCTCTATTCGATCCCCTATACCACCGAATTGAACGATATTCCCATTATGCTGTCGCAATCCCATGTGTCCTCGGTCCTCTTTGACCGGACCATGGATTATGTCGACGCGATCCATGACGAAGGCGCCGATAATGTGCGCGTCATGTCCATCGCCGTGCACCCCTACATCCACGGCGTGCCGCACAGGATCAAGTATTTCCGCAAGATATTCGAAGAGCTTTCCAGGCGGCCGGGCGTTGTCTTCATGACCGGCGCCGAAATTCTGGATTGGTATCTGGGGGCGCGGTGATTGACCGCAGCCAAACGCCCGGCAATAGTCCGCCGATGAAAAGCTACAACCCCATCCTGTCCGAATACGGCACCACCATCTTCACGGTGATGTCGGCGCTGGCGACAGAACACGGCGCCATCAATCTGGGCCAGGGCTTTCCCGACCGGGATGGGCCCGAAGATATCCGCCAAGTCGCTGCCGACACATCCATGGACGGACCCAACCAGTATCCGCCGATGATGGGCATTCCGGCGTTACGCCAAGCCGTCGCCGCCCATAACAAGCGGTTTTATGATCTGGACGTGGACTGGCAATCCCAGGTGATGGTCACGTCGGGGGCCACCGAAGCCATCGCCGCCGCCCTGTTCGGCCTGGTCGAGCCCGGCGACGAGGTGGTCGCCATCGAGCCCACCTATGACTGCTATCTGCCCATTTTGCGGCGCGCCGGGGCAATCCCGAAACTGGTGCGCGTGGCGCCGCCCGATTGGAAGCTGCCGTTGGACGATTTGGCGGCGGCGTTTTCGGATAAGACCAAGCTGATCCTGATCAACTCGCCCATGAACCCGGCCTCCAAGGTGTTCGGCGCCGACGAGCTGGCCTTTATCGCCGGGCTGTTGCAGAAGTACGATGCCTACGCCATCTGCGACGAGGTGTACGAGCATATGGTCTATGACGGGCGCCGTCATATTCCGCTGATGACCTTGCCCGGCATGGCAAGGCGGTGTTTGCGCATCGGCTCGGCGGGCAAGACCTTTTCCATGACCGGCTGGAAGGTGGGCTATACCACTGGCCCGGCGGCATTGATTACGGCGGCGGCCAAGGCGCATCAGTTTCTCACCTTCACCACGGCGCCCAATTTACAGTCCGCCGTCGCCTATGGGCTTGGCAAAGACGACGCCTATTTCGCATCCCTCGGCGCCGATATGGAGGCCAAGCGCGACCGATTGGCGAACGGATTGCGGGACATCGGCTTCGCGATCATGCCGTCCGAGGGCACCTATTTCCTGACCGCCGATTTCCAAACCATCGCCAACCGCACCGGCTTCAACGGCGATGATGCGGCATTCTGCAAACATATCACCACCCAGGCCGGCGTCGCCGCAGTACCATTCTCGGCCTTCTACCAGGGCGATGCCAACAGTGATGCCAATTCGGACGTCAATCATTTCATCCGCTTTTGCTATTGCAAGGAAGATGCGCTGCTCGACGCGGCGGTGGAGAAACTGGCGGCCTTTTTTAAATAGCGCGCGGGCATGTGGGGATGGCAGGGTCGGCCACATGCCCGCCCCGATAAGAAACTCCGAATATGAACCAGCCCGTCTACGATCAAATCGGCAAATCCTACAACACCAACCGCCGCGCCGATGCGCGGCTGGTGGAGCGGATCATCGGGTTATTGGATTTGCCCGCGGGCGCGGTGCTCGCCGACATCGGCGCCGGGACCGGGAATTATGCGGGCGCGATAGCGGACCAGGGCTTCAAAGTTCAGGCGGTGGAGCCGTCGGCGGAGATGCGGGGCCAAGCGAAGCCCCACGAGGGCGTCACATGGATCGCCGGATCGGCGGAAAATATTCCATTGCCGAACGCCTCGGTGGACGGCATCGTCGTCATCCTGGCGATCCACCATTTTGCATCGGTCGGCGAAGCGGCGCGGGAATTGGGCCGGATTTGCCCGACCGGACCTATCGTCATTCTCACCAACGATCCAAGGGTCGCCGAGCCGAGTTGGTTCGCCGATTATTTCCCGGAAATTCATGCCCGCGACTTCATAACCTTCCCGCCGCTCGCCGAGATTACCGATCAGATATCCGGCGCCCTTGGCCGCGCCGGCGGAGTCCATGGGTTCCCCCTGCCCGATAATTTTACCGACCGGAATATGCTGTCGGGGTGGAACCGGCCCGAATCATACCTGGACGCGCAAGTCCGGCAAAACACATCGGGCTTCGCCATGGCCGAGCCGGAAATTGTTAAACTCAGGATCGCCAAACTGGAGCAGGATTTGCAGTCCGGCGAATGGGACCGCAAACACGGGGCGCTCAGAACGCAGTCCGCGTTCGACGCGGGGTTCCGGCTGTTGCGGTTCGGTGCGCGCTGAGGTGCGGTGCCGGGCGGGTTTGAAACCCGCCCCTACGGTCAGGTGGGATCGAACGCCGCCCTTGGCGTAGGGGCGG
>CAUZTZ010000312.1:0-5130 GCA_963582805.1 Alphaproteobacteria bacterium | reverse complement strand
GCGGTTCCGGCCAGTTCTTCCTTGGTAATAAATGCATAGCCCGACGCGCCCAGGCTAAGCACGAAGCCGGCCAAAAATACGATGAACAGGAAGTTGGAATAGTTGCCGCGGCCGATGACGCCGCGCAGTTCCGGCAACTCGGCGACCGCCAGAGCGATCACCCAGGTCACCATGCCCGATATAAAGAAACTGGCGATGGCGATGATCGCGATTTTGGTAAAGATATTGCGCCCTTTGCGCATCGCGGCGCCGGGCGCGGCTGCTGCCCGGCTAGCCATGCTGCCTGGCTCCTACTGGATATGAATGCCGCGTCACAAATTCCATTATGCCCTGCCCAGGTTTTTCGCCGCCATATCGTTCCCGGAGAGAGCGGGCGATCAACGAACATCCTGTCCGATATTCAATGAGTTCAGACCTTTAGCGACTAAGTACTAGCCCAAACGGCCAAAAATATCAATTCGGCGGCGATATCGGGCTCAGGGTGCGCGCCTGAAATGCAAAAAGCGCGGGACGATGATCCCGCGCTGATTACGATTGAGGCCGCGATTTTTGTCAATGGGATCAGCTTTTTAGGCCAATTCCCTGGAAGCGCTTGTTGAACTTGGCAACCTGGCCGCCGCTATCCACCAGGCGATGCTCGCCGGTCCAGGCCGGGTGCGTCTTGGGGTCGATATCCAGCTTCAAGCTGTCGCCGGGCTCGCCCCAGGTGGAACGGGTGGTAAATTCGCTGCCATCGGTCATAACCACGGTAATCTCGTGATATTCCGGGTGAATGTCTTTCTTCATCTTTAATCTCCATCGAACCGGCGGCTTATATATCCCGGCCAGAGCAGGTGCGCAAGTCTTCAAGGCTCCGACAAGTTTTCAAGAATTGGGCCGGCGCACCCAGTCCGATCCCTTGATCAGCGTGAAGGCGAGGACAATGGCAATGATGGCGGCGCCGGCCAGGAACGGCCAGTCCTTGCCGGCAAAGGCAAACAGATAACCGGCCCCCGCCGGCCCCGCCGCCCGCGCCAAGGTTGATGCCGAACGGCCAAGGCCCAATACGCCGCCCTGTGCGTCTTCGGGCGCGCTCAAAGACAACGCGCTGTTGAGCGCCGGGGTCACCACCGAAAACCCATAGGTGACGATCACCAGCGCGCCGATCATCAATGGCAGATTGCTGGCCGCGGGAAGCAGCGCCAGGCCCGCGGCCAGGGCCACGAAGCCTTGGCGGATCATGCCCAATTCGCCGAAGCGGCGGCTCAGGCGGCCCACCAGACCGCCCTGTATGAGGGCCGAGATCAGCCCCAAAAAGGCGAACACATAGCCGTTTTGCAAAACCCCCCAGCCGAATTTGCGCTCGGTCCACATGGCGAAGGTGGATTCCAGCCCGGCGAACACGAAGACCGCCAGGAAGGTCAGGATGATCATGACGCGCACATTTCTGGCATTGATGGTGCGCCGGAACGCCTGGCGGCGCTCATCCGGGCTCTGCCTCGCCATGCGCTGGCGGGCTTCGCCGGCGAGGGATTCCTTCAGAATGGCGAGCGTCATGACCAAGGCGGCACCTGAAAAAGCGGCGGCGGCAAAGGCCGGAAGCTGGAAATTGGTGGCCGCCAGATCAGCGCCGGCGAGAATGCCGCCGATCGCCGGGCCGGCGATGAAACCAAGCCCGAACGCGGCGCCGATCAGGCCCATGCCCTTGGCGCGGTTGGCCTCGTCGGTGACGTCCGCCACATAGGCGAAGGCGGCGGAAATGGAGCCGGCCATCAGCCCCGCCGCCGTGCGCGCCAAAAAGAGATCGGTCAGATCGGCGGCGTAGGCCAGCCACAGATATGCGCCGAGGGTGCCGGCCAGACTGACGATTAGAATGGGCCGCCGCCCGAAGCGGTCGCTAAGGCGGCCCCAGATTGGCGCGGTGGCGAACTGGGCGAGGGAATAGACCGCCATGACCAGCGTCACCTGATCGGGCGAGGCGTCATAATGCTCCGCGTAAAACGGCAGCAATGGGATGACGATGCCGAAGCCGACCAAATTGACGAAAACGATGAAGAACATTGTGTACATGGGATTTCTTAAACTCGGAATATCTTAGCTTCGATCCGATTTGATTTTGGGGCCGGGCCCTTGAGATGTTGCCCTGGCGCCGGTTTTTAGCGTTGCGTCAATTTTAACTCGATGCGCCGGTTGCGCCGGTAGGCGATCTCGTCGTCGCGGGGATCGATGGGCTGAAACTGGCCGAACCCGGTGGCCGCCAGATTGTTCGCCGGGATGCCCGCATCGACCAGAAACTTCACCACCGAAATCGAGCGCGCCGTCGACAATTCCCAATTGGATGGAAAGCGCGCCGTCGCGATGGGGATTTTGTCGGTGTGGCCGTCGACGCGCAATATCCATTCGATCTTGGCCGGTATTTTTCGCGATATTTCGCGCAACGTTCCGGCCAGCCGGCCTATCTGCGCCTGACCTTCCGGGCCAAGCTCGGCCGAGCCTTTGGTAAACAGGACCTCGGACTGGAAGACAAAGCGGTCGCCGACGATACGGATGCCCGGCTGATTGCCCAATATTTCCCGCAACCGGCCAAAAAATTCGGAGCGGTAGCGGGCCAGCTCCTGCACCTTGCCGGCCAGCGCCGCGTTCAGCCGCTTGCCCAGATTGGCGATGCGCACCCGCTGCTTTTTGGCCGCCGCCTCGGAGGCGTCGAGCGAGGTGGCGATCTTGGCGATCTGCTGGCGCAACTGCCGGATTTGCTGGTTGAGCAGCGCCACCTGGGCGCGCGCCGTCTCCGATATGTTTTTTTCGGTGATCAGTTTCTCGTCCCGGTCGGCCAGCTTGGCCAGCATGGTCTTGACCTCGGATTCCAAATCTTCGCGCAAGGCCCGCAAGGCTTCGATCTGCCTGGTCAGGGCGCCGATGGCGGTGATCTGTTCGTTGATTAAGGTTTTGTCGGTGAGGATTTTGGTGAACGCCTGATCGATCTCGGTTTTCAGTTTGGCGGCCTGCTCCTCGGCGGTTTCGGCGCGCAAAAGCACCGAACTGATCTGCTGCGTCAAATCTTCGCGCACCGTGATTGAAGATTGCAGCTCCGTTGAAATATCCGCCACCTGACCCCTGAGATCGGTGTTCGCCTTGCGCTCCAAGGCCAAAAGATCGGCCAGCTCGCTGACTTGCCCGCGCAGCCGGTCGAGGGCTTGATTGCTGCCCGACAGTTCCTGGCTGGTGAAAAATTGGGCGATGACGAA
The DNA here is from genome assembly GCA_963582805.1 of Alphaproteobacteria bacterium. Classification (GTDB taxonomy): domain Bacteria; phylum Pseudomonadota; class Alphaproteobacteria; order Rhodospirillales; family UBA2165. The sequence continues at coordinate 1,906 of CAUZTZ010000312.1, read as the reverse complement.
GATCATCAGCAAAAAGATGATGACCATCAAAAGCGCCGCCAGTGCGTCCACATAACCGGGCCAGATATCGGACCGGTATGGCTCGCGCCGGGATAGGGAGGCCATGATGGTGGTTTATTTTTTGGGTGCGGGCGGCGCGGGCGGCGCGGCGCGGGTGTTGGCCGCGCCCGCCGCAATGGTGCGCGCCAATAATTTGATCTCCGAGCGCACCTGGCCGATCAAATCGTCGCGCCCGGCGCTGATTTCTTCCAACAGACGCGCCACATAGACATCCAGGTTGCGGATATGGGCCTGGGTCGCCTCGTCCATGCCGGCGCCCGCGACACGTCCGGGGTCCGCCAATTTTTCCAAGGTGGCGCGCAGTTGCACCTGATTGTCGGCCAGCCCGGTCAGGATCGTCTGCTGCGAGCGCATCTGATCGCCGAGCGCGCCGAGATGCTCCACCAGTTGCAACGAGGCGGCGTTGGCCTGGCTGTTGCTGTCCTCGCCGCGCGCCAGGGTGCGCTGCAATTTGTCCAAATTCTCGGCGGTTTGTTCGAGCAGGGCCTGTACATAGGCGGGCACTGATTGATCGCCCTCGGCGCTCAATCCGCCGGACGACAAACGGGTCAGGCTGGACAGCCATTCTTCAAGATCGTTGTAGAAACGGTTCGATGCCTGGCCGGCCTGCAAATCCAAAAAGCCGAGAACCAATGAGCCGGCGAGGCCAAACAGGGACGACGAAAACGCCGTTCCCATGCCCGATAGGGGCACCACCAGACCCGACTTCAGGCTATTGAACACGGTGGTCACATCGCCGCCGCCCACCGACAATCCGCCGATCACGCCGCTGATCGATCCGATGGTCTGCAACAGGCCCCAAAAGGTGCCCAACAGGCCAAGGAAGATCAAAAGCCCGATCGTATAGCGGGACAATTCGCGCGCCTCGTCCAGCCGCGATGCAATGCCGTCAAGCAAGGACCGCATGGACAGCGTCGAAAGGCTGAGCGTGTTGTCGCGCTCGCCCAACATGGTCGCCATCGGCGCCAGCAGTTTCGGCTGGCGGGTTTCGGAAATAGACGGGCCGGCGCGGCGGAAGCTTTCGATCCAATGCACCTCCGGATTGAGGCGCAGGACCTGGCGGAAATTGTAGGCAATGCCCAAAATCAGGACGCCGACGATCAAGCCGTTGAGGCCGAAATTGGCCGCGAAGGCCCGTTGTAGCGGCTCGATCAGGATCACGCACAGGATCACAACAGCGGCCAGAAATAGCGCCATGCGAATGACGTAGCGTTGCGGCGAATTCATCAATGCCCCGTCACAAATTTATGCGGGATCGGTTGGATATTTCTCGCCAAGGCCCGGCTCAGCGCTGGATGATTTTCAGATCGACACGGTCCGGCCTGCCGCCCGAAACCTTGTTGCCGAGGGCCCGGACATCAATGCGCGTCGAACGCACGCCCTTGCCGATAAGGTAGGAGCGGATAGCCAGCGCCCGCGACAGGGAAAGCCGGCGCGCCTTGCTGGCCGACAAATTTTTGCCGCCCGCATAGGCCAGCAACTGCATGCGAATTTTGGATTGGGCTTTCAGCTGACCGGCCATGGTGTCCAGGCGTGCCTTGCCGGCGGCATCGAGATCGGCTTCGCCCACCTGAAAGGCGACCGAGGACGATCCGAGGGCGGCAGGTTTGGCTGCCGGCTTCGGCAAGGATGCCTGGCGTTGGGGCTTCGGTGGGGCGCTCGGCGCGGCGGCCGGTTTCGGGCGGACCGGCGGCGGCGGCGCGATATCGGGTTTTTTCGGCGGCGCTGCCTTTGGCGCCGCCTGAGGCGCTGGCTTGACCGGCGCCGGGGTCAGCGCGCGCGCCGGTTTGGCTGGCGTGCCTGCCGGTGGTTCCGCTTTGCGGGCGATGACCTTGGGCCGCGCCGG
>CAUZTZ010000311.1:0-5156 GCA_963582805.1 Alphaproteobacteria bacterium | reverse complement strand
TGGACCGGCCACCCCTTTCAAAGGCGCGCGCCATCGATACGGTGAGCATGGCGCGCAGCGCCTTTCCCGGCGCGGCGGCCAGCCTGGACGCCCTTTGCAAACGGTTCGGCATCGATAATTCCTCGCGCAGTCTGCACGGCGCGCTTCTCGATGCGCAGCTTCTGGCCGAGGTGTATTTGGAGCTGATCGGCGGGCGCCAAGCGGATATGGGTTTGAAAGACGATGCGTCCGGGCCAAGCGAAGTCCGGCCGGAAGCGGCCGGCGATGCTGCCCGGCGCGCGCCAAGACCGCACGCGGCGACGGACGCCGAACAGACGGCCCACGACGCATTCCTGGAAAAAATCGAAAAGCCTATCTGGCGCGAATAACGATCAGGTCTCTTCGGTTGCCTCGCCGCCGGACGCTTCTTCGGCTTCTTCGGCGGCTTGCATCATGCGCTGTTGATAGAGCGCCGCGAAATCGATCGGCGATAGCATCAGCGGTGCAAATCCGCCATCACCGGTCAAATCGCTGATGATGCGGCGCATGAACGGGAACAGGATCAGTGGACATTCGATCAGCAGGACCGGGCCGAGGGCTTCGGGCTCCACATTGATGGTGAACAGACCCGCATATTCGATCTCGGCCAAATAGACCAGCTTGTCCTCGATGCGGGCTTCAGCGCGGCACTTGATCATGACCTCGAACAGGTTTTCCGCCTTGGCTTCGGCGCCGACATCGATATCGACCTTGATCTCCGGCATCTCGGTCTGAAGATCGTTGTAGATTTCCGGCGTATGCGGCGCTTCGAAGGACAGATCCTTGATATATTGGCCGTTGATGGCCAGGGCGACGTCTTCTTCAAGCCCGCCATTGCCCGGCGTGCCCTCGGGCGCTGCGCTCGCGTCCGGCTCCGGGGTGAAGCGTTCCTCGGGGATCGGGCTATCGTCTTCTTCGGCCATGTCGGCTCCTTTTTATGAATTGCGCGCCATTGGGTATCATCATTCAATCCGGCGTTCAACGCCGCCGGTGCCCTTATTCGCAGCGTCTTTATCATCCGCGACATCTTCGAAGTCGCCGTCGATCACCGAGGTGCCGCCGGATTTGGGCGCCGCTTCGGAGCCGTTTGCGCCTTGGCTCCAGGTATGGACGCCGCCGCGCTTGGCAACGAAGCCTGCAATGCCGCGCCCAAGAAGGACGCGCAGCGGCGGTATAAACAGCAAAAAGCCAACCGCATCGGTCACGAACCCAGGCGTCAACAACAGGGCGCCCGCAAACAATAGGCAGAGCCCGTCGAACACTTGCACCAGGGGCATTTCGCCCCGGCGCATGGCTTCCTGCGCCCGGTACATGACCGCCAGGCCTTGCGTCCGCATCAGACCGGCGCCGATGGCGGCAGTGATAAAAATGACCGCGATGGTGGGCCAAAGGCCAATCAGGCCGCCCACTTCTATGAAGACGCCGATCTCGACCATGGGAACGCCGAGCAGTAAAATAAAAATGATATAGCCCAATTTATGTGCCTTAATAAATTTGCGGGCGCGGCAATTGTTGTTTGCCGCCGCCATATTACCTATTTAGTACGATAGGGTCCCGATTGCACGTATTCGTGTGCAGACTGGACCGGAAGGCGGCGAAGGTCTAAGTTAATATGGCTAAGCCTTCAATTCCTTGGAATTCAGGCTTGGCCGCACTTCTTATTTGACCAGGGACAGTATAATCGGGAACGGTGAAGATAATGGGTGAAGGTTTTCAGTTTATCGATATCGTCCTGTTCGCGATGATCGCGGCGTTTTTGATTCTCAGATTGCGCAAGGTACTTGGCCGCCACAAAGACCATGGCCGCCCGCAAAATGATCCGTTCTCGCCGGACCCCCAAGGCCAGGATACAAACGCCCCCGATCCCCGCACCCCGGGCGACGAGAACGTCGTGCAATTGTCCGACCAGACCCAGGAGCCGCAAGCGTTCGAAGAGCCGGTAGCGGCGTCGCCCCTGGATGCCGGCTTTGACCAGATCAAAGCCATCGATGGCTCGTTCGATGCGCCGGAATTCATTGCCGGCGCCAGAGGCGCCTTTGAAATGATCGTCGAAGCCTTCGCCAAGGGCGACCGTGATTCCTTGCAGGCGCTCCTTAACGAAGAGGTGTATGGCAATTTTATATCCGCCATCGACGCCCGCGAAGGCAACAACGAAACCCTTGAAAACACCCTGATCCGGCTGGTTTCCAACGAAGCGATCGAGGCTTATGTGGAAAATTCCACCGGCTTCGTGACGGTGAAGATCATCTCTGAACAGGTCAATGTGACGCGCAGCGCGGACGGCGAGGTTGTTGATGGAAATGCCAACCAAATTTCCGAAATTACGGATATCTGGACTTTTGCCCGCGATCTTTCCTCGCGCAATCCCAACTGGGGACTGGTTGCCACCCGCAGCCTCGACTAGGCCGACCAGCCGATCTAAGACCAAAATATTTTTAACCCTGGGTTTGGCCGGCTTCCTGGCCGGCTGCGCCGCCGAGCCCGAACAAAAATCGCTGAGCTTCGGTGCGCTGTCCTTGTCAGCCGCCAGCTTCAGCCAAATGCCGGGCTGGCAACTGGATGATCACCGGGCCGCGCTGGCTGCCTTTATTACCACCTGCCGCCGCTTTGACCGGCTGCAACCGGCGCAGCCCCTGCCGCCGGCTATCTATGCGGGGCTGGCCTCCGACTGGCAGTCGGTCTGCGCCGTCGCCCGCGGCACCAGGCAATCGGGCACATCGGCGAAACAATTTTTCGAAGACTGGTTTCAGCCCTTCGCCGCCAACCATAAAAATCAGGCCCCAGGTCCGGCCAGCGGCCTGTTCACCGGCTATTTCGAGCCGCAATTGAATGGCTCCAAAAAACGCAGCCAGCGCTTCAACGTGCCCTTGTACCGGCGGCCCAATGATCTGATCAATATTGATCTCGGCAAGTTTGACAAAGCCCTGGCCGGGCGGCGCATATCGGGCCATGTGCGCGGCAACCGGTTTTTGCCCTACGCCGAGCGGTCCGAGATCGAGAGCGGTATTCTGGCCGGGCGCGGGCTGGAGGTGGTCTGGGTTGATAGCGCCATCGATGCCTTTTTCCTGCATATCCAGGGATCGGGCCGCGTTTTGCTGGATAACGGCGAAACCATGCGGGTCGGCTTCGACGGCAAGAACGGGCGCCCCTACCGGGCCATCGGCCGCGACCTGGTGGCCATGGGGGCGATCCCCAGAAAAGACATTTCGCTGCAGTCGATCCGCAAATGGCTGGCCGATAATCCGGGCCAGGCACGGGCGTTGATGCAGCGCAATCGGTCCTACGTGTTTTTCAAGACCATCGTCGGGCCGGGACCGATCGGCGCTGCCGGCATGCCGCTGACGCCCGGGCGCAGCCTAGCGGTGGATCTGAAATATGTGCCCATGGGCGCGCCGGTCTGGATGGAAACCAGCAATCCTCTGAACCCATTATTGCCCTTGGCACGGCTGGTGATTGCCCAGGATACCGGTTCCGCCATCAACGGGCCGGTGCGCGGTGATTTGTTCTGGGGCTTCGGGCGCTACGCCAGGGAGGCCGCCGGGCGCATGAAAAGTCCGGGCCGCATGTTCCTGCTGTTGCCGAAATCGGCGGCACGGCGGACTTTACTTCATTCCGGTTAATCGGCACTCTCGGCAGATGGCCGAAAGCATGCAAAACAACGCAGGCGACGCGCCCGTCCGGGTGGCCCTGTTCGTCACCTGCAGCGTCGATCTGATCCGCCCTAGCGTCGGTTTTGCCACCGTAAAACTGCTCGAAGATGCCGGCTGCGAGGTGTCGGTGCCGGCGGCGCAAACCTGTTGCGGCCAACCCGCCTATAATGGCGGGCTGCGCGAAAACGCCGCCGCCATCGCCGAACAGGTGATCGAAACCTTCGCCGGTTTCGATTATGTGGTGGCGCCGTCGGGCTCCTGCGCGGCCATGATCAAAGTGCATTATCCGCAGTTGCTGGAAAGCGATGCGGCCAGGGAATTGGCGTCGCGAACCTATGAGCTGATGCAGTTTCTGGTCGACGTGCGCGGCGTGGAAACGATCAAGGCGCAGCTGGACGGGACGGTGGCCTATCACGATTCCTGTTCCGGCCTTCGCGAGCTGGGTATTAAGGAACAACCGCGCGCCTTGCTGGCGTCGGTGGATGGGCTCCGCCAAAGCGATTACCAGGGCAGCGAAGCCTGCTGCGGCTTCGGCGGTCTTTTCTGCGTCAAATATCCCGACATCGCCGATAAAATGGCCGCCGACCGGGTGCAGGCCATCGCGGCATCCGGCGCCGATATGCTCCTCGGCGGCGATCTTGGCTGCCTTTGCCATCTTGCCGGCAAGCTCAGCCGTGATGGCTCCAGGGTGCAAGTTCGTCACGTGGCCGAAGTGCTGGCCGGCATGACCGATTGCCCGGCCCTCTGCCAGGGCGAAGCGGAGGAGACGTGAGCTTAGCCGCCAAAAACTTCCCCGCCAACGCCCGCGCCGCCCTCGGCGATACCCAGTTGCAGGAAGCGCTGGAACGGTTGCGCGGCGGCTTTGTCGAAGGCCGCCGCCAGGTGGTGGCCAAGCTGCCCGAGTTTGATGCGCTCAGGGACCGGGCCGCCGAAATCCGCCGCCATACGATTGCCCATCTGGATCAATACTTGGTCCAGTTTGAAGAGCGGGCAACGGCGGCCGGCGGCATCGTGCATTGGTGCCGGGATGCCGCCGAAGCCCGCGCCCAGATCCTCGAGATTTGCCAGGCCGCGGACGCGCGCCTGGTCACCAAGGGCAAATCCATGATCGGCGAGGAGATCGAGATTAACGACTATCTGGAGGCCCATAATATTGAGCCGGTGGAAACCGATCTCGGCGAATATATCATCCAACTGCGCCGGGAGCTGCCCAGCCACATCATTGCCCCGGCAACGCATCTGTCGAAAGAACAGGTGGCGGAAAGCTTTCAAGAGCATCACACGGGCCTGGATGCGGCGCGCCCGTTGGCGGAGCCCGAAGCGCTGCTGGCCGAGGCGCGGACACGCTTGCGGCAGAAATTCCTGGCCGCCGATGTGGGCATCACCGGCGCCAATTTCCTGATCGCCGAGACCGGCACCAGCGTCATCGTCACCAACGAAGGCAATGGCGACCTCACGCAAACACTGCCGCGCGTGCATATTGTTATC
>CAUZTZ010000310.1:0-5158 GCA_963582805.1 Alphaproteobacteria bacterium | reverse complement strand
GCGCTTCCGCCTCCGCCCCCGCCAATAATGTCGCGGAATGCTCCGGATCGCTCCGCTCCAGCTTCATGAACCGGTTTTCGTTCTTGAAATAGTCGTTGAGCGGGATGGTGGCTGGCTTACTGTCCAATCGCAAAGGCGGCTTGCCGGCGTCGGCTAAGGCGGGGAGCGTACCGGTAAAGGTGCCGGTGGAAAATCGAATTACCCGAGTTGCCAAGACAGACGCCCGCGTGGCCGAAAGAATATTCCAATCAACCGAGGTGCCGGACCGGACGGCCAATCGGCCAACCATGCTTTTCTGTTTCTGCGGGGACACCCCGCACCCCGAGCCCCAAGCGGCCTGGGCACGCGTGCCAAACTTTCCGATTGTTGCTAAATCTAGCCGCCATACGCGCTTTTCTTATTCAATCGCCGGATTTTCCGCACAAAAATTTGGGTTGTCATAAGCGGCTCGCAGAACGATAGTTTTGGCGGTGTTAAATGGGAAGGCGTCCCCAGGGTTCCGTCATGCGGACGGGATCGTTTTATAAATATTCAGACGCCGCGCTACCCGGGGAGGGTCGACATGGGGCTTGGAAATTTTGACTTCACGATGAGTATCGGCGGCGCTGCCGGTCAGGGCATTGCCACGCCGGGCAATATCCTGGCGCGCATATTGACGCGCCGCGGCCTCAATCTTTATGCCTACAACGCCTACCAGTCGATCGTACGCGGCGGCCATATCTTCCTTACCATCCGCATCAACGATACCGAAATCGGCTGTCACGGAGACAATCTGGATTTGCTGGTTTGTTTGAACCAGGACACCATGGACCGGCATCTGGGCCTCATGGGAGCGGGCGGCGCGGTGATCTTTAATTCAGATACCATAACCCCGGGCGCCGCCGCCGACGGGGTGCAGCTCTGTCCCATGCCGGTTGGCGAGTTGTCCGGCGGCAGCCGCAACAAGGTTATCCAAAACACCATCGCGCTCGGCGTCACCGTCTATCTTATGGGCCTCGAGTTCGCATTGCTGGAAGCCGCGCTAACCGAGCAATTGGGGCGCAAGGGCGATGACGTGGTTGCCGAAAACGTCGGCGCGGCCAAAGCCGGGTTCGACCACGCCCAGGCCAATTTCAAAGCCTTTGGCGCACCGGTCCCGAACGGCGGCAAACCGTTGGCTTTGTGGTCGGGCAACGAGGCCCTGGCCATGGGCGGCGCGGCCGCCGGCGTCAAGTTCTACTGCGCCTACCCCATGAGCCCGTCCACCGGCGTTCTCCACTGGATGGCCAAAAATGCCCGCGATCTGGATATCATGGTGCGCCAGGCGGAAGACGAAATTGCCGTCGCCAATATGGTGATCGGCGCCGCCCATACCGGGGCGCGCGCCATGTGCGCCACGTCGGGCGGCGGCTTTGCGCTCATGACCGAAGCCATCGGCGCAGCATCGATGATGGAAATCCCGTGCGTGTTCATCAATGTGCAACGGGCGGGGCCGTCCACCGGCGTTCCCACCAAAACCGAGCAGGGCGATTTGTGGCAGGCCCTGGGAGCCAGCCAGGGGGATTTCGAACGCATCATCGCGGCGCCCACCAGTGCGCTCGATGCCTACAACACCATCCCCGAGGTTTTTAATCTCTGCGACAAATATCAATGTCCGGCCATCGTCATCACCGATCTGTTAATCTCGGAAGGCACCTTCAGTGTTCCCCCGGACGCCCTCAACATGACCCCGGACATCCAGCGCGGCGAGATGCTCACCGAACCGGCCGATAGCGATGATTATCTGCGCTACGAGATTACCGACACCGGCGTGTCGCCCAGGGCCGTGCCGGGCCTGAAGGGCCACGCCCATGTGGTGGCCACCGATGAACATGATCAGGACGGCGTGCTGATCAGCGATGAATATACCAATCCCCTGAAACGCCGGGCCATGGTGGAAAAACGCGCGCGCAAGTTCCAGGACCTTCGCGCCCAGGTACCGGCGCCGCAATTGCAGGGCGACGCGGAAGCCGCCGTGACCCTGATCGGCTGGGGCTCCACCGAAGGCGTCATCGCCGAAGCCATCCAGCAACTGGCCGCCGACGGCATTGTTGCCAACCAGCTGTCGATAAAATGGATGGTGCCGTTTCATGGCGACGTGATCGCCGCCATCGTCGGCGACGCCAAAAAGACGATTATCGTGGAGAACAATTATTCCGGCCAGTTTTACCGCTATATGCGCAGCGAAACCGGCCTCAGCGTCGACGGCCATATCCGCAAATATGACGGCGAGCCGTTCATGCCCCATCACATCGCCGATGGTGTCAAAGAGCAAATGTCGGGCGCGACCGATCTCACCGTACCTACCCAAGAAATCATGGTATAGTAACAAGCGATAAGGAGTAAGAACGATGGATGGCATTGCGACACAGGATCTGGTTATCGAGCCCCAAACGGTCAGTGACTTCAAGGGCCGGGTTGACCCCGACTGGTGTCCGGGCTGCGGCGATTTTGGCGTTCTCAACAGCTTGCGCCGGGCCTGCCTCGATTTACAGCTGCAACCCCATGAAATCCTGACCGTCAGCGGTATCGGCTGTTCCTCGAATTTTCCCGGATATTTCAATTCCTATGGCATGCACACATTGCACGGGCGGTCCCTGGCGGTCGCCACCGGCGCCAAAATGGCCAACCATGAATTGACGGTTTTGGTCACCGGCGGCGACGGTGACGGCTTTGGCATCGGCGGCAATCACTTTACGCACACGGCCAGGCGCAACATCGATCTGACCTACATTGTCATGGACAACCAAATCTATGGTCTGACCACCGGGCAAATATCGCCGACCAGTTCCAAGGACATGAAAACCAAAAGCACGCCCTTCGGCAGCATCGAAGCCCCTTACAATCCCATAACCGCGGCGATCATGAACGGCGCCAGCTTCGTTGCGCGCGGCTTTGCAGGCGATGTCAAACACCTGACCATGCTCATGAGCCAGGCCATCCAGCACAAGGGATTTGCGCTGGTGAGTGTGTATAGCCCGTGCATCACCTTCAACCTCGACAACGACTTCGCCTTTTTCAAACCGCGCGTAAAAAAGCTGGAGGACGAAAGCCACGATACCGGCGATTGGAAGGCGGCGTGCGAGCGGGCGTTGGAGTGGGGCGACACCATCTACACCGGCCTGTTCTACCGCAACGACGAGGCCCAGGAGCTGGGCGAACAGGAACCGATTCTCGACGAGGGCGGGCCGCTCAGCAGCCGTTCCTTAGGGCTCTCACCGGAACAGTCGGAAGCCATAATTGCGCGCATGATGTAAACGGGCTAAGGCTGCGTCCGGTATTCTGCAACGAGCCAAATTTTTCGGCGCCCAAAATTTAGGGCAGCCAATCTTTCGGCACTCATGGATCGGTCCCGCATTGACTGGCGGATGCTTGGCCTGTTCGGCCGGGAATGGCTTTGCAATCGGTGCGGCCGCGATGAGATCCTGATATCCGCTCCTGGGATTCGCTGCAGCGCCGCATTCGGGGTCTCCATAAATCCCGGCGCGTTGCTCGGAAAATCACGAACGAAATTGAAACATATATGCTTTAACTGTTTTATATCAATAGGTTAAAAAAAGTTCTTGCGTATGAGAACAAAATGCGTACATTGTTCCTTTATTGCAACCGCATGGCCCCTATGGAATAAGGAGGAAGACAATGAACGAACCGGCATTACGCCTCGTGGAAGAGAAAGATATGGATAAGGTCAAGGCATTGGAAGCGGCGCTCGGCCAGATCGAACGCAATTTCGGCAAGGGCTCGGTCATGAAGCTGGGCCAGCGGCCGGCCTTTGACGGCGATGCGGTTTCTACCGGCTCGCTCGGCCTCGATATCGCCCTCGGAATCGGCGGTCTGCCGCGCGGCCGCATTGTCGAAGTCTACGGCCCGGAAAGCTCCGGCAAGACAACCTTGGCCCTGCACGTGGTGGCCGAAGCCCAGAAAGTCGGCGGCATCTGCGCCTTTGTCGATGCCGAACACGCTCTCGATCCCGGCTATGCGATGAAATTGGGCGTCGATGTGGAAGAGCTTCTGATCTCCCAGCCCGACGCCGGCGAACAGGCGCTGGAAATCGCCGATACGCTGGTGCGCTCCGGCGCCATCGATGTTCTGGTGATCGATTCGGTCGCCGCCCTGGTGCCGCGCGCCGAACTGGAAGGCGAAATGGGCGATCACCATGTGGGACTGCAAGCCCGCCTGATGAGCCAGGCGTTGCGCAAATTGACCTCCTCGGTGGCCAAATCCAATTGCATGATCATCTTCATCAACCAGATCCGCATGAAGATCGGCGTCATGTTCGGCAGCCCGGAAACCACATCGGGCGGCAACGCGCTCAAATTCTATGCCTCGGTGCGTTTGGATATCCGCCGCATCGGCGCCATCAAGGACAAGGACGATGTGGTCGGCAACCATACCCGCGTCAAGGTGGTCAAGAACAAGATGGCGCCGCCCTTCAAGACGGTCGAGTTTGACATCATGTATGGCGAAGGCTTCTCCAAGGCCGGCGAATTGATCGATCTTGGCGTCACCGCCGGCATTGTCGAAAAATCGGGCTCCTGGTTCAGTTACGATTCGCAACGTATCGGCCAGGGCCGCGAAAATGTGCGCCAGTTCCTGAAAGAAAATCCCGACATTGCCGACGCCATCGAACGCCAGGTCCGCCAAAGCGCCGGCTTGCTGTCGTCGGAGATGATGACCACGCCAGAAAGCGGCGCCGATGGCGAGGGCGACGAGGCTGAGACTGAGACCGGGGATACCGGCCCCGAACCGGTGGCCAAAGCCGGCGAATAACCGGCTCCGCCCGTGGCGGCGATAATCTAAAAAAAAGGCCCCCGGGGGTAATTCTCCGGGGCCTTTTTTTTCCGTTTTGGCGATTGGTATGGGCGCCATGCTTCGGATACACTTGACGCCGAGAGGGACATGAACACCGATACCACAGTACCCGACTCTTTTCAAAACACCAACTCTATCAACGGTTTCCGAGGATTGTTTGGTTTGAATAGAGCCATCATATAGTCGCGGATTTCCATTTCAGACATTTTGACCATGGCTTTTCTGAACGCATTGAGGCCGAGAGCAAAGAGTGAGCGTTGCAATCGACCATGGGATTTATGCCGAGGCGGTTTTACTCGGTCAACCCAGAGGCCTGTTTTGTAGGCGA
>CAUZTZ010000309.1:0-5179 GCA_963582805.1 Alphaproteobacteria bacterium | reverse complement strand
GTATACTCGCAGGCTGAATTGAACAAGGTGGCACGCCAGCTAAACGAACGGCCACGCAAAACGCTGGAGTTTGAAACGCCGGCAGAGAGATTTAACGCATGTGTTGCGTCGACCGGTTGAGGCGGCCGACCAAGAGCGGCGCGGTCCGTGATTTTGTCGTCAGTTGCGAGCCGATCGAGTATGAGGGCCGCGATTGCTACCTGTTCGTTGCCCAGGATGTTTCGGCGGCCAAGCGCATCGAAGAAGAATACCGCCAGCACCGGGATGAGCTGGCCCACGTCATGCGGGTCGCCACCATGGGTGAGATGGCGACCAGTCTGGCGCACGAGCTGAACCAGCCGCTGGCCGCCTTGTCGGCCTATGTGAGCGGAAGTTTGCAGCGCCTGAAACCCGGCGGCGCCATCGATGGCGATATCATCGAGGCCTTGGAAAAAGCGTCCGAGCAAGCGGACCGGGCCGGCAACATCATCAGGAGGTTGCGCGATTTCGTTGCCAAGAATGAGCCAAAGTTCGAATTTGTCGATATCAACGATGCGGTGCGCACGGCGACCAACATCATGCGCTCGGAATTGAATCTCGGCCAAATCGATCTGGTGCTCGATCTGACGGCATCGGACGTTCAGGTTGAAGGCGATCCGATCTTGATCCAGCAGGTGATCTTCAATCTATTGAAGAACAGCGCCGACGCCGTGAATGGCGCCAATTCGGGCACCGACAAGGTGACCGTCAAAATCGCGCGCGATAACGGGCTGGTGTCGTTCACGATCGAAGACAACGGCCAGGGTATTGCGCCCGGCGATCAGGGGCAATTGTTCGAGCCCTATTTTACCACCAAGGAAGCCGGTCTTGGCTTGGGTCTGCCCATCTGCCGCTCGATCATCGAAAATCTGAACGGCGAGATTTGGTGCGAGCCCGATGCCGCGCTCGGCACAAGATTTCGCTTCCATTTGCCCGCCGCCGGCGTCGATGGCGCCAAATTGCCCGGCAATGGTGACGGGCGATGATTGAGCGCGGCGAAACCGGCCTGGCCGAAATCGCCAATGCCCAGGGTTTTTTTTGCATCCGAGGTCGCCATATTCAACAAACTGACCATCAATGACTGGGTCAAGCTGATCAAGCTGTGTGATCGCCAAATCTATGTTTCCAATGGAAAAATATTGAACAAGGGCCAGATAAATACGGCGATCTATTTTCTGGTCGAAGGCTGCGTGCGAATCGAGCTGCCGGCGGACCAGACGCCCCAGCTGCTTGCCAGATTGTCGGGCAGCGCCGTATTCGGCGAAATGTCATTTCTGGACGGCGATGCGGTCAGCGCCGACGTGGTTGCCGAGGGAACGGCCGAATTGCTGCGCCTGGAAAGGGATGATTTGGAATTGTTGGTCCGCGCCGACAAAATGTTCGGGCTCCGGTTCTATCATTCGCTGGCAGTAACCTTGTCGCAGCGCATCCGGATTACCAATGCCAAGGCCGCCAAGTCCGGGTCCGGCGTCATTTAAAGGCCGGACGCAACGCAATTTGTTACGCCGCCGCTTGTATTTTCCATCGACAATAACAATGTGACTGGTGCACCCATCCGGCATTCACCGCCGCGACGTTGGCCGGGATTTATTTGGCCCAAATAGTATTACCAAGTTGAGCGCCCAAAATTGCCCGAAACCACCGAAGATGTCCTGGCCCGGCTTTCGCTTTCCTATCTGGAAACGGCGAGCGACCGGCTCGATCTCATTGACCGGAGCATCGATCAAATATTCCATGGAACCGGAAATCGGGGTGCGCTGTATTTCGAGCTGCAAAAGGAAATTCACAGCCTGAAAGGCTCGGCCGGATCTTACGGCTATCCTCTGATAACCACCATTGCCCACCGCCTGGAAGATTACATGGAATCCTCCCGGCGTCTGGAAAAAGATCAATGGCTGGATGTGCAAAAATTTGTTGATGAAATTCGAAGCATTATCGAGACCGGGCAACACCCAAAAGACAGCCTTCACAGCCAAATTTTGGCAAGACTGCCGACAAGTTCCGGTGCGGCGCGGCGGCAATTGGGCGCCGGGCAGTTTACGGCTTTGCTGGTCATGAATTCGGGCGTGCAACGGAAATTCGTGGGCACCGAACTGGTGGCCAGCGGCATCGATGTCACCTTCGCCGACCATCCGTTGCAAGCCCTGGATCTGATATTCAAGTTGCAACCGGATGCGGTGTTCTGCTCGCAGGAATTTCCCGATATTTCCGGCGCTGATCTGTGCAAAATGCTGTCGGCGGTGGACGCCGGCAAGGCGCTTCCCTTCGCCATATTGACCAGCACCGAAAGTCTGTCGGCGGCCCAATTGGGCGTTTCCGAACAGGTTGGAATCATTCAAAAAGATGCGAATATATACAATAATATCATGGCTTTTCTCGGCGCCTTGGCGTCTGGCTGACACAATCTGACACAACGCTGACACAACGCTGACACGCGCCGAGGCATTTTCATGCCCACATGTAATCCGTCGGGTTCAGCCGCTTTAAATTTTTAAATTCCGGAATTTGAATGCCGATAAATCCTTGGATTTTCGTTGGATTCAGGAGGCGATTTATGTTCCGCAGTCAGGTCCTTGTTGCCGTCGATGACGACCCGATCGTTCTCAAATTGATGGAGATCGTTGCAGGCCAGATAGGCTATGAATTTCATGGCGTGTTATCGGGGGAAGAATGTCTGACCATTTTGGAAACCGTCACCCCCGGCATTCTGGTTCTCGATATCGAAATGCCCGGCCTTTCCGGGTTCGAGACTTACGAAGAAATAAAAGCCGCCCATCCGGGATCGCACTATCCGATCATTTTTCTGTCCGCCAAAAAAGACGCCACCAGCATCAAGACCGCCGGCAATCTCGGATCCGACTATTTTCGGAAACCAATTCTGATCGTCCGGGTGGTCGAGAAAATCAAAGCCATCATGCAGATCGACGGCGCGCCGGTTATGGCGTGAGCGCCATCGATGCGCCCGGCGCCTACCAGCTTTCCGGCAATGTCTTGGCGAGGGCTTCTTCCAGGCTATCGACCCTTTGGAATTGATCGGCCGGGCGCGTGCGGCCATCCTTGCCGATCTGGTCCATATAGCAATAGAGCTCGAAATCGAACCCGTCCGGGTCGAGCACGTGCAGGCTGAGATTGCAGCCCGGCCCGCGCCGGCCTTCGAAGCTGATGGTGTAGCCGTGCCGCTTCAGCCAATCGCGGGCAGCGAACAGCATATCGGCATTGTCCACCTCCATGGCCAGATGCTGCACCCTGAGCCCGGCGTCTCCACTGGCGCGGCGGGGCGCCTTCGATTGGGCCAGGGCGATGGCATGGTGATCGGAGCCGCAGCGCAGGAACGCCATGCCCAGATGGTTGCGGTCGGAGAGGGAAAAGCCCATCACCTCGGTCCAGAATTTGACGGTCTTTTCCACGTCGCTCACCTCATAGACCAGGTGACCGAGCTTGTTGACGCGAACCGGTGAGGGATCGCCGCCGCTGATTTCATCCATGGTTGGCTCCGTGTTCTATTCAGGGCCAGAGACTAGCGCGAATCGAGGGCCAATTGAAACCGCAGCGTGGGGCGATAGGGGCAAAAACCTTGAATTTGTTCCAGTTTTGTGCTAGAATATTCCTTCTTCAATATATTGCAAAGGAAGGCAGATGGGCCGCCGCCGAGGGTTTGGCGCGGGGCGTTATGGTGCGCCCGGAACAGATAAAACCGTTAGGAACCGTAAGGAACCGTTAGGAAAGCTCATGAACCGGTATGGTCGATTTTTGGCGGCTTGTGTCGCATCGGGGTATTTCATACCAGGGATGGTATGTCGCACCCGGCCTTATTCGGCCTCGGTCAGCTCGACGGTGACGCCGTCGGGGGCTTTGAGATAGGCGATGGTGCGGCCGGGCAGGAATTCATACGGCTCCACCAAAAATTCGGCGCCCTTGGCTTTCAGGGCGGCCCTGAGGGCCCGGAGATCGCCGGCGACGGAGAAGCCGAAATGATCGGTGCCCCATTGATCGTGGCTGACGTAATCATCGAATTTCTTGAGATCGTTCTTGGCGCCCGGTTTCTCGCCCGGCCTCTGGCCCCGGATCAGGATGGTGACGGCGCCGAAGGTGACGCGGATTTGCACCGCGCCTCTGGTCTGGTAGGAGGCCGCGATCTCGCCGCCGAGCATGTCCCGGTACCAGGCCGCCGCCGCGTGCGGCTCTTGGGATATGAGATGCACATGATCGAATTGAATGGCCGGCCCGCTCACCATGCGATCGATCCCGGCACGGCTTTAAAGTGCGAAGACACGGGCCGCGTTGCCGCTCATGATGGCGTCCGTCTGGTCCTTGGGGTAGCGCCCCGCCAGTTCCTTCAGGCGGGGTATGTCGCAAGGCATGGGAAAGTCGGTGCCGAACATGACCATCGAGGGGCTCGAAACCTCCAGGCAGAGATCAAGCCCGCCCGGATTATAGACAATGGAATCGTAATAGATGTTTTGCAAGTAAGTGCTCGGCGTTTCAGTGATCGCCATCTTGGCCAGGGTTTCGACGCCGAAGAACATATCAATGCGCCCGGCCACATAGGGCAGGTAGCCGCCGGCGTGGCTGGCGATAGTTTTAATGTTGGGGTAGGTATCGAAAAAGCCGTCAACGATCATGCGCGCGATGGCCAGCGTGGTATCGTACATGAAGCCGAGGCCGGGCAGCAGGATGCGCTCGCGCCCGTAATTGGCGTCCGGCGTGCCGAACGGCGCCGTCGGGTGGATCAAGACCGGCAGGGCGAGGCGGTCGAGCTCGGCCCAGATGGGTTTGAACAGGGGATCGATCAGATCGTACTTGGTGACATGGGCGGTGACCATGACGCCGACGGCGCCCAATTCCAGCGCCCGCTTCAATTCGGCCAGGGCTTTGTCCGGATATTCCCAGGGCAGCGAGGCGAACCAGCGGATGCGGTCCGGGTAGGCAGTCTGGCCGCCGGCCATCTCGTCGTTGAAGCGGCGCGCGGTTTCGACGCTCACATCTTCGCCGCCCCAAAAGACGTTGGGCGAGGTCAGCGAGACAATGCCCAGATCGATGCCGTCGGCGTCCTGCGCCTTAACGCGGGCATCAAAATCGAAGGCTTCCACTTCGAGGGCGCAGGCCGGCGCGCCTTTTTCCATCAGATATTCCCGGTTATCGGCCTGCATCTTCATGTCGT
>CAUZTZ010000308.1:0-5268 GCA_963582805.1 Alphaproteobacteria bacterium | reverse complement strand
CATTCCACCGCCAAGGGCACTGCATCCCTATCTCTCGAGCTTGCGGGTTAAGGCGTCGAGTGCGCTCCAGACCCTTCTGGACGGATTATCCCGGCCCGGTAGCGACACCCCCGACCCCCTGGGTGGCCCAGTCTGTTGGCAAGTTGCATCTAAAACGCCGTCATGGGCGTCATCGCCGTCACCGCGCCATGGCAATTCCTGTCACAATCCTGTCACAGTTGGGCACACCGACAGGCTGTTTTTGACTACTTCTCAGAAATATCTGATGACGCTCTCGATGTAACATGGTAAACTGTCCTTCTCGTAACAGGTTGATTCTAAAGTAAGTTAATTGAGAAGGCGCGTAAGCAAGCGCTAGCTTGCGAAGGAGCGAAGCGACGGCTCAGCGGGAGAGCACTGTGTTGACATCGCAGGGGTCGTTGGTTCAATCCCAACCGTGCCCACCATTCCAAAAACCGGCCTCTGCCGGTTTTTTTAATGGCGGTCACGGTACATGTTTGATTAGAGCGCGCGCTGTTAGCGCGCGCGGGCGTGCCCACCATTTCATTCCTTTCCAGCTTGTCCCTCCATCAATTGATCCCTAGCATGGCCTTCGATAAATAGTTCGAAGAGCAATCCGCTGGGGTAACGGCAATATGGAATTCGGCATACATTTTTTTCCGTCGGTGGGGCCGGCGCAAAAGTCCGGCGAGCAGTATTTCGAAGAATGCCTGCGCCTGGTGGATCGCTGCGACGAGCTGGATTACCGGCACGTCCGCATCGTCGAACACTATTTTCACCGCTATGGCGGCTACAGCCCCAATCCGTTGGTGTTCCTGGCCGCCGCCTCCCAGCGCTCGAAAAAAGCCCGGGTCATCACCGGCGCCAATCTGCCGGTCTTCAACAGCCCATTAAAATTGGCCGGCGAGATCGGCATGATCGACGCCATCTCCGGCGGACGCGCCGAGATCGGTTTTGGGCGCGCCTTCCTGCCCCTGGAATATGAGCGCTTCGGCGTTGATCTGGATGAAAGCCGGCCGCGCTTTGACGAAGGCTTGGAGCAGATACGCCTGCTTTTAGAAAACGAAAATGTCTCATCGGAGGGCCGGTTCCACGCCTTCAAAAACACCACATCCCTGCCGCGCCCGACGCAAAAGCCGCGCCCGCCATTTTGGGTGGCCGCCGTCTCCTCGCCGGATTCCTTTGCCGGTGCGGCGCGCATGGGCCATGGGGTCATGGGGGTTCCCCTGTTCGGGCCGAAGATGAAAGAAATGATGGGCGTCTACCGGGAAGCCTGGAAAGAGGCCGGCCATGCGGGCAAGGGTAAGATCATGCTGATGTTCCACATGTTCTGCTGGCCCAATGAGAGCGAAGCCCACGATCTGGCCCGGGGTCCCATCAACCGCTATATCGAGGCGCTGGTGGATGCCGCATCGGATTGGACCTCAGGCGCGTCATCGGATGCCTATCCGGGCTATGACAAATTGGTCGAGAATATCGCCAAGGATGATTTCGAAAGCACCTTGGCCCGGGGCGCTGCCTGGGTCGGCACGCCGAAAACCATCATCGAGCAGATCAACGAATTCCGTTCAACCATCGGCGATATCGAGATTGGATCGTTCCAGGTCAATTTCTCCGACATGCCGGTGGAACTGGCGGAAAAATCCATGGAAAATTTCAGCCGGGACGTGATGCCCCACTTTAAAGATTGAGGCCAGGCGCCAGTGGATACGGCCAAGACGGAAACGGATAGGTTGAGCGGCGAGGAACTGGTCCGGCGCGCCGCCGCCATGGTTCCGGCCTTGCGCGAACGCGCCGCGGCGGCAGAAGAGGCTGGCCGCATTCCCGAAGCCACGTTCGATGACGCCAAGGCGGCCGATCTGTTCCGCGCCGCCGTTCCAGCCCGCTTCGGCGGCCACGAGGTGGATTTCAGATATATCCCGCAGATCATCCGCGAATGGGGCCGGGGCTGCTCCTCGTCCGCCTGGGTGCTGGGATTTTTGATGTACCATAATTTTCAGCACGGCCATTTCCCGGAACAAAGCCAAGCCGAAATGTGGGGCCCGGGTGGCAAGGGCTACACAATGTCGCCGGGCCAGATCGTGCCGGCGGGCAAGGCCGAGCCGGCGCCAGGCGGCTACCGTCTCACCGGCATGTGGCCTTACGCCAGCGGCGTTCACCACGGCGATTTCATGCTGATGAGCGCGCCGGTGGAAGGCTCGGGCGAGGTGCGCCGCTTCATCATGCCGATCTCCGAAGTAAAAATTCTCGACACCTGGCAGGTCTCGGCGATGCGCGCCACCGGCAGCCACAATGTGGAAGTAGATAGCGTTTTCGTGCCCGAACACCGCTCGGTCAATGTCGCCGCGTTTCGCGAAAACCAGGGGCCGGGGCTGGAAATGAACACCGGCCCCCTCTGGCAGGTGCCGATGATCACCTATCTGATGTTCGGCGCCGTGGCGGTAATGCTGGGCGGCGCCGAGGCAGTGGCCGAGCTGGTCACCGATATTTTGAAGGACAAGGTGGGCGCCTATGACGGCATGCGGTTCCAGGAGCAAATGACCACCAGGGTGCGCCTGGCGGAGTATGAAATGCTGCTGCAATCGACCCGCGGCCTGTTCGACGCCAAGATCAATTTCGTGTCCGAAAAGGTGGCGCTGGGCGAGCGCCTTAGCCGCAATGAGCGCATGGAAATGCGCATGGCAATCAGCTATATCGGCCGCCAATCGGCTGTCATTGCCCACGAGGTCGGCCAGATGGCCGGCTCCCGCGCCAAGTTTCTGGCCTCCCCCATCCAGCGCTTTCAGCGCGATATTTCCAGCCTCGCAACGCACGCGGCGTTCGAGTTTGAAAATGTCGGCAGCCAGTATGGCGGCATGTTGCTGGGGCTGGAGCCGCCCGGCGAAGCGATGATTTGAGGACCCGACATGGCCATTGCAAGCATCGACGGCATAAACATCAATTACGAGATTATCGGCGACGACGGGTCAGTTGATCTGCCAGTTGATCGCCCATGGGTCGCGTTGATCACCGGCGGGCGGCGCGGCTATGAAGAGCTGGTGCCGCTGGCCCACAAGATCGCGGCGGAAGGCTTTCGCGTCCTCCTCCACGACCGCCGCAACACCGGCGCGTCCTCCATGTCTTTAAGCGCCGCCCAGGTGGAAGAGATCACCTGGGCCGATGATCTGCGCAAACTTTTGGAGAGCCTGGACGCGCTTCCGGTGTTTGTCGGCGGCTCTTCATCGGGGGCCCGCACCGCCATCTTCTTCTGCCTCCGGCACGCCGATATCTTGCGCGGATTGCTCTTGCTTCGGGTCACCGGGGGTGAGTTCGCAGCAAACCGCTTGCCGGAAAACTATTACGGCCAGTTCATCCGCGCCGCCGAACAGGGCGGCATGGAAGCGGTGTGCGCCCATGAGGCCTATCAGGAACGCATCCAAGCCAACCCGGCAAACCGGGACACGCTGATGAACATGACGCCGGAATTTTTCATCGATGTGATGACCCGGCTTCGGGATTTGTTCATCGCCGGCGCGCATCATCCGGTGATGGGCGTCACCGAAGCGGAGCTGCAATCGATCCGCACCCCGACCATCATTATCCCCGGCAACGATAAGACCCATTCCTCGGCCAGCGGCCGCGCCGCGCACCGGCTTATCGCCGATAGCCAAATCCATAACCTGCCGGTCGAAGATCAGGATTTGCCGCTGATCGCCTTTGGCGAATGGGCGGAACACGAAGAAGAAATCACCGAGGTGTTTTCGGGCTTCATGAAGGGTATTGCTGGCGGATAATTGGCCATACCACCCATGGTATGGCGCCTCCGAATTGGACACATCGGTGCGACACATTTTTCGAATTTTGACCATACCGGTTCACGAGCTTTCCTAACGGTTCCTAACGGAACCTTACGGTTTTTCTCCATCAATAGCGCACCGGTAACGGCCACGATCCGGGGGCAATTCCCGGTGTGTTTTCAAAAAGACCTATTCACAATTTTCAAGAGCACGAGCGCTCGCAGGCGCTAATACCTATGTAGCCTGCCCGCCGGCGATTGCAAGTCGGATCTGCCGAGCCCGGCTGGGGATGGCTGGGCTTGGCCGGCGTAGCCCTTTCGGTGAAGCCGGGTCGGCCAGCCGGGCGCCCGTCTTGGCACCGGTCTGTGATCGGAGCACTGCCAAGGCGAAATTTTTTTTCACCACGGGAGACGGTGAGACGGTGAGAAGAAAAAGGGGAAAAGAGGTCTCACCACAGAGCTCACAGAAGACACAGAGAAGAGGAAATAAGAGAAAACTAATTGCGCTGCGCGCTGGAGGCTCTGGCTCGGGGAGTTAACCAGGTGCCCACCCGCGCCGTCACCGCCTAAATTTGGATCGGCTTGGCGAAGACCGTGCGGGTCCGTTTGCGCGGCGTGGATACCCCGGAACTTCCGTGATTCTCAGAAACTGCCAATAAATTTCTCATAAATTCTCATAAATTATCCGCCGGCGGCGCCTATTCATCCGGCAAGCCGAATTGTTTTAGGCCCTCCAATAGCGCTTCCAGCATCGGCGGGTCGAGGTTGCCGAGGGTTGCCCGCAGGAATGCTGCGGATAATTCCGGTTTGAGCTTGAGCGCGGCGTCATAGGCGGCTTGCGCATCGCCGCCGCGGCCTTCCGTTTGCCCCAGCATAAAGGCCAAGGATAGGTGCGGCAGGTACTCGTCGCCTTTGTTCTGAATGGCCGTTTTCTGATCGGCAACCGCCCCTTCGGTATCGCCGGCAAAATGCCGGGCGTTGCCGCGCAGGTAATGGAACGACCAGAGATGCGGATCATAGGGGCTGAGGCGAACGGCCTGGTCCAGGTAAGGCAAAGCCGCCGCCGCCCGGCCCGCCCAAAAATGCGCAACACCCAGCCCGTAATGGGCCTGGGCCGAAGAGGGGTTAAGCTGGATGGCTTTCTCCAGCGCCGCCACCGCCCGCTCCGTTTGGCCGGCCACGATAGCCACCCGGCCGAGGGCGAACTGGTTGAACCCATCCCGGTCATCAAGCGCCACGGCGCGTTCGGCGTCGCGCAATCCCGCTTCCAGGGTTGCCGCCCGATCCTCGGTATAGCCGGACAAGGCCTCGACAGCGGCCACATAGCCGAGGGCGGCGAGCGCGCCCGAAAATTCCGGTGCGCAGTTTGCGGCGGCCTCGAACAAGCGCCTGGCTTCGGCGACTTCCTCAGTGGACATTTTGTTGAAGTGCCACATGCCGCGCTGGAAATAATCCCAAGCGTCAAGATATTCGGGGCTTTTGTTGCGGGCACG
>CAUZTZ010000307.1:0-5304 GCA_963582805.1 Alphaproteobacteria bacterium | reverse complement strand
ACTAAGTATTCGGGGGTAAGGCCGGCTCAAACCGGCCGCACGGAATGAAACGCACATGAACCATCTCGGCCGCAATAGTACCATTGGTGCGGACAATATCGCCGCCAGCACAGCCGCAGCCAAAAGCCTGGTCGATCTGGCCATGGAAAATTATGCGGTGCAGCGGACCCTGTCGCGCGCCGCGAGCTGCGTGGGCGTTGCCTTGCATTCCGGCAAGAAAATTTCGCTGACCATCAATCCGGCAGGCGCCGGCACCGGCATCCAGTTCCGGCGCACCGATCTGGCCGGCTCCGCCCCGATCGCCGCCAATTGGGAGAACGTGGTCGATACCACCATGTGCACCACCCTTGGCGGCGAAGGCGACGTGCGCATCGCCACCGTGGAACATTTGATGGCGGCCCTGGCCGGCTGTCATGTGGACAACGCGGTTGTTGAAGTCGACGGCCCGGAATTGCCGGTGATGGATGGCAGCGCCCATCCGTTTGTGTTCCTGATCGAATGCGCCGGCGTGGTTGAACAGAACGTGTCCCGCCCGGTTCTGGAAATTCTGAAACCGGTCAAGGTTTCCGCCGGCGCCAGCAGCGCCGAATTACGCCCCGCCGATATTTTTTCGGTGAGCTTCGAGATCGATTTCGATCAATCCGCCGTTTCGCGCCAGGAAATTTCCGTCAATCTGGTGAACGGCACCTTCAAGAACGAGATCGCCCGGGCGCGCACCTTCGGCTTCGCCAATGAGGTCGAAAAGCTGCGCGCCGCCGGTCTGGCCCTCGGCGGCTCCCTGGATAACGCCGTGGTGGTCGACGGCGAAACCGTGCTCAACGAGGGCGGCCTCCGCTACGCAGACGAATTTGTCCGCCACAAGGTGCTGGACGCGGTCGGCGATCTGTATCTGGCCGGCGCGCCCATCAAGGGCCATTACAAGGGCGTCCGCGCCGGCCACACCCTGACCAATACGCTGTTGCGCACCCTGTTTGCGGATGCCGGCGCCTGGCGCATCCAGAACGGCGACGCCAAGCCCAACCCTATCGCCGCCACCGGCTGAGGGCTTTCCCGAAATTGATCTGGCCAATTGCCGGCCCCCATGGCCGGCATATTTGTTTGCCATGGGCTATTTATCCAAGACAGCCCGCCGGTAAATAGGCTATATATGGCCCTTGTTGCGCCCATTGGCGCGGGATATTTCAGACGGAAATATGCGGATATTCATGGATCGTAGCGCTAACAATTCGGGGCACCCGAGATGGCCGCTTGCCGGCATATTTGTGGCCGCCGCATTGCTGCTTTCGGCTTGCGCCTCGAGCGACGATGATGCCTATTCCGAGGGCGCTGTCGAGCGGCTGTATAATGGCGCCTTGAACCTCCTGCAGAACGAAGATTTCGAGGAAGCGGCGGCCGCCTTTGACGAGGTGGAACGCCAGCACCCCTATTCCATCTGGGCGACCAAGGCGCAGATTATGGCCGCCTACAGCCACTATCAGAACAACGCCTATGACGATGCGGTGGTTGCCATCGACCGCTTCGTGCAGCTGCATCCGTCGAACCGGGATGTGCCTTACGCCTATTACCTGAAATCGCTGTCTTATTATGAGCAGATATCCGATGTCGGGCGCGATCAGCAGATGACCCGGCTGGCGCTGAAATCCATGCAGGATCTGGTGACCCGCTTTCCCGAATCGAAATATGCCCGCGACGCCGAGTTGAAGATCGATCTGAC
Source organism: Alphaproteobacteria bacterium (assembly GCA_963582805.1). GTDB lineage: Bacteria > Pseudomonadota > Alphaproteobacteria > Rhodospirillales > UBA2165. The sequence continues at coordinate 3,590 of CAUZTZ010000307.1, read as the reverse complement.
CCGCGACCATCTGGCCGGCAAGGAAATGGAAATCGGCCGCTATTATGAAAATCAAGGACGCTACCTGGCGGCCATCAACCGCTTCAAGATTGTGCTGGAAAGCTATCAGACCACCACCCACGTGCCCGAAGCCCTGCACCGGCTGACGGAAACCTATCAGGCTATCGGTCTGGTCGGCGAAGCCCGCAAAACGGCAGCCATCCTCGGCCATAATTTCCCCGGCAACGAATGGTATATCGATTCCTTTGAAATCGTCGAAGGCGGACCAAAGCCGGTACCGGCGGCGGCGGACCAGCCCGAGACCAAGCCCTGGTATTGGCCGTTTTGACGCCGCCGCGCGGCCCCGAATTTGAAGCGTAACCAGAATTCGATGCTCCGATCCCTGACCATCCGCAACATTGTGCTGATCGAGAAATTGGACCTCGCGTTCGAAGCCGGGCTCGGCGTGCTCACCGGCGAAACCGGATCGGGGAAATCCATATTGCTCGATGCCCTCGGACTGGCGCTCGGCGCCCGCGCCGATACCGATCTGGTCAGCGCCGGCGCCGAACAAGGCTCGGCCATCGCCGCGTTCGAGCTGGATGGCGCCCCGGCCATCGATAAATTGCTGGCCGACAACGATCTCGCCGACGAAGGCGCGCTGGTGCTGCGCCGCTCGGTATCGGCGGGCGGCCGGTCCCGCGCTTTTGTCAATGACCGCCCGGTGAGCGCCACCCTGTTGCGCCAAATCGGCGAGGCGCTGGTGGAAATCCACGGCCAGCTGGAATCCCACGGTCTTTTGGATGCCGCCAGCCATGTCAGGTACGTGGATGCCTTTGGCGGCAACGGCAAACTCCTGGCCCGCACCAGTGCCGCCTATGAGGCCTGGCAGGATGCGGAAGCGGCGCGTAGGCAAGCCGAAGAGGATATGCTGCGCACCCGAAAAGACGAAGAGTTTCTGCGCCACGCCAGCGCCGAATTGGCCGAGATCGATGCCAAACCCGGCGAAGAAGAGGCCCTGGCCCGCACCAGGGGCGCGCTCATGCATGGCGAGCAATTGCTGGCCGCCCTCACCGCCGCCGCTGCCGATCTGGCGGGCGGCGAGACGGCGGAGAGCGCCTTGCGCGCGGCCCTCGCAAATCTGCGCAGCGCCGAGGACAAGGCGGATGGGCCCTTCGATGCGGCCATGAACGCCTTGGAGCGCGCTTTGATCGAGCTGAACGACGCCGAAAGTGAGATCGAGCGGGCCTCAAACGGTATGAGCCAGGACCCGGCGGCCATGGAACAGGCCGAGGAGCGTCTGTTTGCCTTGCGCGCCCTGGCCCGCAAACACAATGTGAGCGCCGATGATTTGGCGGCGCTTAGGGATGAGATGGAGGCCAAACTGGCGCAATTGAACGACGGCGCCGAGGCATTGCGGCACCTCGAAAAAGCGGCGGCCGAAGCGCGGGGTGCCTATATCGCGGCCGCCGCCAAACTGACCAAGGCGCGCAAAAAAGCCGCCGCCGCCATGAAAATCCGGGTCGAGAAAGAGCTGCCCGCCTTGATGCTGGAAAAAACCAAATTTCAGGTGCGCTTTGAGGATTTGGACGAAAATTCCTGGGGCCCGAACGGCGCCGAGCGTCTGCGCTTTGAAGTTCAGACCAACCCCAACACTGCCCCTGGCCCCATCGGGCGCATCGCATCGGGGGGCGAATTGGCGCGCATCATGCTGGCCATCAAGGTGGTGCTGGCCGATGCAGACGGCGCGGCAACGATTGTCTTTGACGAGGTGGACGCCGGCATCGGCGGCGCGGCGGCGGCGGCGGTGGGCGAGCGCTTGGCGCGCCTGGCGGAACGCTTCCAGGTGCTGGTGGTGACCCATTCGCCCCAGGTCGCGGCGCGCGGCAACAGCCATTGGCGCATCACCAAAGAGGGCGGCAAGGAAACCAGCGCCACCCAAGTGGCCGCACTGGACGAGGATGCCCGTATCGAGGAAATCGCCCGCATGCTCGCCGGCGCCGCGGTTACCGACGAAGCCCGCGCCGCCGCGACGAGCCTGATCGAAGGCGAGGCGGAGGCGAAACAGTGAATGCGGCAACCGGCGTTATTCCGGCCGCAGACCTGACCGAGGAGGAAGCCGGGGCTGAGCTGGCAACCCTCGCCGCCCAAATAGCCAAGCACGACCAGGCCTATCACCGGGACGACAGCCCGGAAATATCCGACGCAGACTATGACGCGATGCGGGCCCGCAACGGCGCCATCGAAGCCCGCTTCCCGCACCTGGTGCGCGCCGACAGCCCATCGAAGCGCGTCGGCTCCGTCCCTGCGGTTGGCTTTGCCAAAATCAGGCACGCCCAGGCCATGCTGTCCCTCGGCAATGTCTTCTCCGAAGGCGAGCTGGCCGATTTCCTCACCGGCATCCGGCGCTTTTTGAAGGAGCTGGCCGACGATGAAAGCATCCCGTTGGAGATGGTGGCCGAGCCGAAGATCGACGGCCTGTCCCTGTCTTTGACTTACCAGAACGGCAAACTGGTTTCGGCGGCCACCAGGGGCGACGGCACCGTCGGCGAGGATGTCACCAGCAATGTGCGCACCTTCCAGGGCCTGGTGACCGAGCTGCCCGGCCAAGCGCCCGAGCTGGTGGAAATCCGGGGCGAGGTGTATTTGTCCAAAACCGATTTCCAAGCCCTCAATCAACGCCAGGCCGAGGCCGGCGAGAAAACCTTCGCCAATCCCCGCAACGCCGCCGCCGGATCCTTACGCCAACTGGACACATCGATCACCGCCGCCCGCCCCTTGAAGATGTTCGCCTATGCCTGGGGCGGGTTGTCGGAGCCCATCGCCGACACCCATTGGCAGTTCCTGGACCAGCTCAAAACCTGGGGCTTCCAGGTCAACGAGCGCACCCGTCTCTGCGCCGGGCTGGGCGATATGCTCGCCGCATATTCTGACACCAACGATGCACGCGCCGGGCTCGATTACGACATCGACGGCATGGTTTATAAGGTCAACCGCATCGACTGGCAGGAGCGGCTGGGCTTCGTTTCCCGCGCGCCGCGCTGGGCGGTGGCGCACAAGTTCCCGGCCGAGCAAGCCGTCACCGTCGTCAATGACATCGAAATTCAGGTAGGCCGCACCGGGTCGCTAACGCCGGTGGCCAAGTTGGAGCCGGTGACGGTTGGCGGCGTCGTTGTCTCCAACGCGACGCTGCACAACGAGGACGAGATCGCGCGCAAAGATGTGCGCATCGGCGACACCGTGGTGGTGCAGCGCGCCGGCGACGTGATCCCGCAAGTTGTCGAAGTGGTGGCGAACAAGCGCCCCAAAAACACAAAACCATTCCAAATGCCGGACACCTGCCCCGAATGCGGCAGCCCGGCTATCCGCGACGAGGGCGAGGTGGCGCGGCGCTGCACCGGCGGCTACACCTGCCCGGCCCAGGCGGCGGAAAAGCTAAAACATTTCGTCTCCCGCGGCGCTTTTGATATCGAGGGGCTGGGGGGCAAACACATCGCCGATTTCTTCGAAGACGGCATCATCGAAACCGAAGCCGATATCTTCCGGCTCAAAGACAAGCGCGCCGATTTGTTGGAGCGGGAGGGTTGGGGCGACTTATCGGTGGACAATCT
>CAUZTZ010000306.1:0-5308 GCA_963582805.1 Alphaproteobacteria bacterium | reverse complement strand
CCGCCTTACTTTCGTCACCGCGGAAGGCAAAGCGGTCAATCTGCAACTGAACGAAGATATGCTGCACGCGGTCTGTCATATCTTGCAGACCGCCGCCGACCGCGCCGGCTGGGATCTGCAATTGAGCGTCGGCGACGCCGCCCAAGTCCCACAAACCGAAGCCGGTCAGGTACACTAAACTCATGGAAGAACAAATTCAGTCTGTCAGCAAAGTCATCGATGTCTTGGTCGAATTTTCCGTGTCCTACGGATTTCAAATCCTGGGCGCCTTGTTGTTTCTGTTTGTGGGCTTAAAGCTCGCCGGCTGGACCGGGCGCAAAACCGCATCCATGGCCACCGGCAAAGCCATCGATCCGTCCCTGGCCCGGTTCATCGGCAATATCGTCAAACTGGTGATCGTCGCCTTTGTGGCGGTGATTACGCTGGGCAATTTCGGCGTCTCGACGGCGCCGCTGATCGCGCTGGCCGGCGCCTCGGCATTTGGCGCAACCTTGGCCATGCAGGGGCCATTGTCCAATTACGGGGCCGGTTTCGCGATCCTGATGGGCCGCCAGTTTGCGGCCGGCAATTCGATCACCATCGGTAAGGTATCGGGCATTGTCCAGGAAATCACCCTGGCGGCCACCGTGCTGACCGGCGAAGATGGCGAGCGGATCACCATTCCCAATAAGGAAATCGTCGGCCAGGTGATCGTCAATTCGAAAGACAACCGCATTGTCGAGACGCGCATCGCCATCGGCTACGGCGAAGACGCAGGCGCCGCCATCGATGCCTTGCGCGCCGCGCTGAGCGGCGATGACGCGGTGACCGATGCGCCGTCGCCGCAAATCGGCATTCACGATTTCACCTATGGCGGGGTCATTTTAGGGCTCAGATACTGGGTGCCGGGCAATCACTATTTCCAGAACCGCTACCGGGTCAATCTGGCGCTCTTCGATGCGCTCAAAGACGCCGGTATTACGCTGCTGCCGGGCGCCGGGATGGCCATGCCGGCGCCCGAATTATCCGCCGACGGCGAACAGGTCTGACGCCGCCCATTGTTCAACCAAATCATAGGGCTTATAATCGCGCTCATCAAAACGTGAAGGTGCAACGTGGCTAAACCGAGACTGGCCGATTTGATCGAGATGGCGGAAAAGACCAGCGCGTCGGAATTGCGCAACGCGGCAACCGGCGAGACGGAGCTTTACCTGTCGATCGAGAACACCATCGAAGAGCGCTTGCGCGTCTTCAACAAGATGATGCGCGCCAAGCTGATGGCGGCCGAGGCGGCGCCGGTCTTGCGCCGCCACCGGGATTCCTGAGCAAAAACTTAGATTATTTGGCGTGCGGCGTCGGCCGCCGGGGCAGCTTCGTCGTGCGGCGGCGCTTGATCAGAATAATTTCGTTATTCAGGCGGCGCACCTCCTGGCGCATGGAGGAGACGTCGGATGCCAGCACCCGGTTGGTCTTGGCATGACCGGCGATGGTACCGAGGGCCGAGCGCAGCTTTTTTTCGGCTTTGCTCAGTTTGCTTTCGGCGGCGGACAGATTTATTTGCGCAGCGGCGGTTATGTCCTGGGCGCGCACCACGTCCTTGGCCAGCCGCGCCTCGCGCTTGGCCGCCGCCTCGATGTCTTCTTCGTGGCTTTTCTTTAAAGCCGCTTCGGCCGCCTTGTGTTCGGCATCCCGTGTGAGCAGCGACTTGTTCAACCCGTCGATATCACCGCGGAGGCCAGTGGTGGTCTGGCGCTCGATGGTCAGCAACTCGTTGAGCACGGAGATTTCCGAGATTAAATTGGTGTTGTCCTCGCCCTGGCTCGACATGGCCGAGATGATATCGCCGACCCGGGTGGCCAAGGCTTCGATCTCCTTGGCGCGGGCTTCGGTTTCGCCGCGCACCCGGTCGATCTTGGATTGGGTCTTGTTGATGAATTCCTGGGTTTTTTTGTACTCGCTGTTGGGATCGGTGGCATCAGTGGTTTGCGCCGCCAGCGCACCCGGCCACAAAATGATCAATCCCAAAAGCATCCACAATCGCATGGGTTGGCTCCCTCAAAAACCCGTAGCGGTCTGAGAATAGCCGCCCTGGCACCCAAATTACAATTGCCGGCAACAAAAGGGGCGCGCCTCATAGAGAAGCGCGCCCCGATATTTGCTTTCAATCCAGGGTCAGGCGGCTTGTTTGTCATCCTGGCCGAGGATTTTCCGGGCCTTGCCGACCAGGGTTGCGGCGGGGCCGTCCTTGATGGCGACGCGCCTCGGCTGCAAGGCTTCGGGCAATTCGCGCACCAGATCGATGGTCAGCAATCCATTGTCCAGATTGGCGCCCGAGACCTTGACATGATCAGCCAGATCAAAGGCTTGGCTAAACGAGCGGGCCGCAATGCCCCGGTGCAGGAATTTGCCGCCGCTATCGCCATCGGTGATGTTGCCGGCGACGCTGAGCGCGTTTTCCTTGATCTGGATGTCCAGATCCTGTTCGCGGAAACCGGCCACCGCCATGGTGATCCGGTAGGCGTCCTGATCCACGGTTTCGATGTTGTAGGGCGGATAACCGGGCGCTTGATCGGCGCGCTCGGACGCCGTGCCGAGCATCCGCTCGATACGGTCAAATCCAACGGAATAACGGAAAAGGGGTGAGAAATCGTAAGTACGCATGACATATCCTCCAATAAAGCGATATGGGTTTATGAACCCGCCAAAATGGCCGGGTTCGGGCTACAAAGATGGAATATGGGCCCGCATTCGGCGCCCGCTTCCAATACTGATATAGCCCGCTGGAAACGCCGCGCAAGTGTTTGGGCGCAAAAACGGAGAATAATTAAATGGAACCGCCGAAAATTATTCGACGATATAAACGCAGGCGGTGAGCCCGACGATCAGAACCGTGAGTACGAAAACGAATTCCATGTGGCAAATTCCCTGGATAGCTGTTTTTTCCCTTTTGCCGCAAAAGAATTAACACAAGGTTAATTTAGGGCTCTGCCGCGCACCCGCGGTGCTTAGTCGTTCCAGTAATCGCCCTTCTTGGCCAGTTTGCCGACGATATCGAGCCATTCCTTGTCGCCCGAGCGGATGCCGCGCTTGCCGGCGTTTATCCAGGCCCGGTTGATGCCGTGGGTCAGATTTAAATAGAGCTTGTCATTCACGATGACAAAAGCGTCCGGATCAATGTCGTCTGCGTATCCGTGCGCGATGCCCCAGGCTCAATAGCCGCCATATTGAGGCGCAAATTTCTCCGGATTAACCGCAAACATGTCGCGGTGGGCGGCGCTTGCAAACTGCCACGTGGCGCCCTTCCAGCGATGCACAATATCGCTCGTGCCCTTGACCGCCTTTTTTTCGGTGAAATAGGCGACCGTATCGTAGCCGTGGATGGCGATATCGCCGGAGGCGACATTGATCTCAGCGCTGGCGTTAAGCCCGGGCTGGAACAAGCCGGCGATCACAATAAACAGAACGGCGGTAACGCCGCCGAACAAGATGCCTTTCATCAGATTTTTAAAGGTCAATGGATTGGCTCCTGGATTTCTCGGATCATACATTCAAAATAGCGGCGCCGCCGCCAGCCCGCCAATCACCTTTTCTCGACTTAGGGCCAATGGGGTTGCTATTATGCGGATCTTACCAATTCAGGGAGAAAATGATGGCTGCCGACGGAAATGGCGCCCGCCTGCGCACCAGCCAAGCGGACATGGACGCGCTGATCGCCCAGTTGAAGGCCACCTACGGCGAGCGCGCCTCGACCTCGCTGGCGGTGCGCGAACAGCACGCGCAAGGCTTCTCGTTCCACGATATAAGGCCCGCCGACGTGGTGGTGACCGCCAAAACCGAGGCCGAGGTCGCCGATATCGTCGTCGCCGCCGCCAAATACAATGCGCCGGTTATCGCCTACGGCACCGGTACCTGCATCGAAGGCCAGCTGGCGGCGCTGGAAGGCGGTGTCTGTATCAATGTGGCCGACATGAATTCTGTCATCACCGTCAATCCTGAGGATATGGACGTCACCGTCGAGCCCGGCGTCACGCGCAAACAGTTGAACGAGCATTTGCGCGATACCGGCCTGTTCTTTCCTGTCGATCCCGGCGCCGACGCCTCCATCGGCGGCATGGCGGCGACGCGGGCGTCGGGCACCAACGCTGTGCGCTACGGTACCATGCGCGAGAACGTGCTTGGCCTCCGCGTGGTGCTTGCCGATGGGCGCGTCATCCATACTGGCGGGCGCGCGAGGAAGTCGGCCGCGGGCTATGATCTGACGCGGCTTTTCGTCGGCTCCGAAGGCACCCTCGGCGTGATCACGGCGATCACGCTACGGCTCTACGGCATCCCGGAAGCCATTTCCTCGGCGGTGGTCCAGTTCGACGACATGGAAGGCGCCGTCAATGCGGTCATCGCCACCATCCAGTGGGGCATCCCCATCGCCCGCATCGAATTTCTCGACGAAGTGCAGATGGACGCCATCAACCGCTATTCGAAGCTCAATTACGGCCTCAAGCCCACATTGTTTTTGGAGTTTCACGGCTCGACAAGCGGCGTCACCGAACAGAGCGAACGCATGGGCGAGATTTGCGGCGAGTTTGGCGGCGGCGATTTCCAATGGACCACCGATGCCGAGGAAAGCCGGCGCCTGTGGCAGGCGCGCCACGACGTGGCCTTCGCCTGCGTTGCCTTGCGCCCCGGCAGCCAGGCCATGGCCACCGATGTCTGCGTTCCCATATCGCGCCTCGCCGAATGCGTATTGGAGACGCGCAAAGATATCGACGAAGAGGGCATCGTTGCGCCCATCGTCGGCCATGTGGGCGACGGCAACTTCCACGTGGCGTTCCTGATCGGCCCCGATGACCGCGATGGCGATTTGATCGTCGCCAACCGCATTTACAAAAAACTGGTGGAGCGGGCCATTGCAATGGGCGGCACCTCCACCGGCGAGCACGGCGTCGGCCAGGGCAAAATGGCCTATATGGACCTGGAACATGGCGAGGCGCTGGATGTGATGCGCAGCGTCAAGATCGCGCTGGATCCGAAAAACATCATGAATCCGGGGAAAATCTTCACCATTTGAGGTTTTTTAAAATAATTTCCCCTGTGTGATCGGCATCACATACAAATTCTGTTGGCGCGGCTAATATCTCCTCAAGATCACACGGGACTGGACCCCCCGGCAAAATGATCCTCCTCCTGAGACCTCCCCCCTCCTCCCCCGGCCCCGTAAGGGCCGGTTTTTATTTGTGTCCCCCGTAAGGGCCGGTTTTTATTTGTGCGCTAATGGCGACTGGCCAATGTTGCTTCCGGCAGGGATAATAGAGCACGAAAATATTCCCGGCCG
>CAUZTZ010000305.1:0-5340 GCA_963582805.1 Alphaproteobacteria bacterium | reverse complement strand
CAGGAGGCCGGGCCGTCTGGCTCTACCCATTGATTTCGAATAGAATGCCGCCATGAACAATCAAGATGTCGATCCCAAGCTTCTGGAAATCCTGGTCTGTCCGATGACCAAGGGGCCGCTCCGCTATGACCGGGAAGCCCGCGAACTGGTATCCGAAAAAGCCAAGCTGGCCTATCCGATCCGCGACGGCATCCCCATCATGCTGGTCGACGAAGCGCGCAAACTGGACGACTAATTTCCGTTGCGCACCGGCGCATCCCCGTAGCGGCGCATCATCCAAACAAGCAAAAGAATGCCGGGAACGGCGGCCAGGGTTGTGAGCGCAAAAAACGAAATCCAGTCCACATGATCGGCCAGCCAGCCGGCGCCCGATGACATCACGGTCCGCGACAAAGCCATGAACGAGGTCAGAAGCGCGAACTGGGTCGCCGTGTAGGCGGCGTTGCAAAGGGACGACAGGTACGCAACGAACGCCACCGTGCCCATGCCGGTGGTGATGTTTTCGGTAGCGATGGTGACCGCCAGCATGGTCAGATTATCGCCGGCCACGGCCTGGGCGATAAAGATCAGGTTGGAGACGCCCATCAGGATGCCGGCGATCAGCAAGCCTTTCATAATGCCGGTCTTGGCCAGCAGCACGCCGCCCAAAATGCCGCCGAAGATGATGGCGCCGATGCCGAAAAACTTGGTGACCACGGCGATCTCGGTCTTGGTAAAATTCATCTCCAGAAAGAAAGGAATTTTCATCACGCTCAGCATCGCATCACCGTACTTGTACAAAAGGATCAGCAGAAGGATGGCAAGCCATCCCTGGCGGTGGGCAATAAATTCTGTAAACGGCGCAACAAACGCGCGCCGGATCCAACGGGCGCGGGAGCCATCGGCGCTTTGCGTCCCGGGTGTGATGGGTGCGATGGCCGGGTTGGCCGGTTCCGGGTTGATCAATATGGCGATGATGCCAACGGCCATGAGCGCCGCCAGCCCCGTGAAGACCACGGTCCAGGGGAAAAAATCGGCAAAGATCAGACCGAAGGCGGCGCCGCCTACTTGGGCAACGCGCCAGCCCGATGTCCAGACAGCGGTGCCCGCCGCCAATTGATCCTCGGCCAAAATTTCGATCCGGTAGGCATCGAGGGCGATATCCTGGCTGGCGGCGAGGAAGGCGACGATCAGCGAAAACAGAGCGGTCCGCCAAAGATCACCGGCCGGATCGGTTTGGCCGAGCCCGAAGATGGCGCCCACCAGCAATATCTGGGTCAAGATCACCCAGCCGCGCCGCCGCCCCAGCGCCCGGCTTAGGCCGGGCAGCCGCACATGATCGATCAGCGGCGCCCAGACAAATTTGATGCCAAAGGGGATGCTCAGCCAGGCAAACAATCCGATGGATGTTTTGGTAACGCCGGCCTCGGCCAGCCAAGCGGTTAGCGGATCGGCCAGCACGCCGAAGGGCAGACCGGAGGCAAAGCCGAGAAAGATCATGGCGATTATGCGCCGCTCGAGATAGACCCGGGCGGCTTCGATCCAGCCGGTCATCGCCCGTCCCGGTTCAAAATTATATCAATTTTTTCAATGGCTTGGGCCGCATCGATGGCGGCAACGCAGGGATACATGCGGTTCTCGGCGGGGTGCACGCAGGTCCCGAGGCAGCTTTGGCAGTCCATGGCTGTATAGATGAAATGTGCATTGGCGGGAGTGATTTCGGGCGCGTAGGGCACGATCTCGCCGACATAGGCGGCGCTGGCCAGGCACAGGGTTGGGGCGCCCATGGCTACCGCCAGATGCATGGCGGCGCTATCGGCGGCGATGACCAGAGAGGCGGCGCCAAGGCGCGGGCCTAAGTCTTCGAACGCCGCGCCATCGAAGCTGACGTTGGGCCGCTCGAGCAGCGCCTTGAATTCGGGATTGCCGTCCAAATCATTTGGCGCGCCGGTCAGAACCACGTCGTAATCGGCGCCCAGATGATCCAAGATTTCGGCGTACAGAGCCGCCGGGCATTGTTTCAATTTCTCCGCCGAGAATGGCGCCAGCAGGATCATCGGGCGGCGGGCGGGGCTGGACAATGAGCGGCGGGTGGCGGCGGGTGGCGGGCGGCGTTCGGGCGGAAAATTCAAGTCCGGCGGCGCGCCATCAACCCCCAGCCAATCCAGGAACCCGGCCCAGCGCAAGATCTTATCGGTCAGCGCCGGGCCGCTGTCATAAATGCCGGTGAAACGGGCTTCGCTGCGCTGTAAGCGGCCATCATATTTGGCCCAGGGCCGGGCCTTCATGGCGCGCGTGTCGGGAGCGGCTGCGGCCAGGACCAGCGCTTCGTCCAGCTTCGGGTGGCGCTTGTAATCGGCGGATATGGCACGCCGGAAATGGCAACCTTTTAACGCACCAAACACCCGCCGGCGATAGAAAAACGATGCGTGCAGGCGGGCGAAATCCACGGTGACCACTTGGGCCAGTCCTTCGAACAGAAACGCCGCCTTGCCGGCGTCTTTGTGCAATGCCAAGGTCACCGGCTCGCCGTCTTCGGCCAGGGCGGCAAACCGGGGAAACAGGTGCGCCAGCAAAATGGCATCGCCGATACCGCCGGCGGCGACGATCAGAATTCCGCCGGAGGGCGCATCGGCCTCGAGGATATCGGGGCTAGGCATCAACGCCCAACAGGGCCTCGGCTTCGGCCCACACCGCGTCCACCGGAATGGCGGCGACGCAGGGAAACACATCGAACCGGCTGGCGCGCAGATGGCAGCGCCAGAAGCAATGGTAACAAGGCATTTCCTCATAGACGAAGCGGGCATGGGGCGGACGGGCTTCTTCCGGGTACGGAACGAAGCTGCCGAAATGGCCGCCGCCGAGCACCACCACCGTGGGCGCGCCGAGGGCGATGGCCAGATGCGCCGGGCCGGTATCGTTGGAGATCACGCAGGCGCTGTGTTTGAGAATATCGAGAAGCTCCGGCATCGAGGTGGCGCCGATCATATCAATAATGCGCGCATCGTCGCCGAAGCGGTCCCGGTGGTCGCCGGATCGCTCGCCGGGGCCGCCGACGATGATCACCCGCAATCCCCTTGCCAAAAGTTTTTCGGCAATATCCAAATAGCTGTCATAGGGCCAGCGCCGGCCAAATTCGTTGCTGCCCGGATTGAGCACCGCATAAGCGCCACCCGCCGCAATCTGGGGCGCTTGCCGGCGCCACGGAATTTCGGGCGCCTTGGGCGCAATCTCGGCGCCCGCCAGTTCCGACAGAAACCGGTAATGGCGCGCCACTTCGTGGGTTGGGTAGGGACCGGTATCGATGATGCGGTCCACCTGGCTGAGGTAATAGGTAAACTCGGTGCGCGTCGGCTCGTTTATAAAAGGCAAGGACACGCACGATGTGGGCGCCGAGGCGACCCAGACCAGACTGTCCGCCATCATCGCCCGGCGTAAGTAAGAATCGCAGATGGTGATCGCCGGCGCCAGACGCCGCACCATGAGGCTGATCTTGAAGCGGTAAAAGGGTTGCCGGGCAAAAGCGTGCTCGTCGATCATGAACAACCGGTAGCCGGCGAAAATCTCGCCCGCCACGTCGCCCCAGCTTTTGCAGCCGAGGATGGTGATCTCCGACGGGCTCAAGCCCAGCACTTGACAATAATTTTCCAGGCTGCGGCGAAACAACACCATGTCGCCGATGCCGTCCATGCGCACGATCAGCGCGCCCTGGCGTTCCCCCAATAAGGGCCAATGGCGGGCGAGCAGATCGAACAGCCGGAACAGCCACCAGCGGCGGCGCATGCCCGACGGCAATACGCGCCAGAACCACGAGGTTTCAAATCGGTGCCCGGCGATATCCTTGCCGGCGCCGGCCGCGCCCAATTGGTTAAAGCCGTCCATGATCGAAGCCTACCCGGCTTTGCAAATTTATCCCAGCTTTTGCGCCACCAGTTCCTTCAAGTTGGATTCCGAGCGGGCGCCGTAATGGCTGATGATCTCGGCCGCCAGAATGCCGCCGATGCGGGCCGAGGTGGCCAGATTGTCACCCCGGGACAGCCCATAGAGGAAACCGGCGGCGTAGGAATCGCCGGCGCCGGTGGTATCGACCACATTGGTCACGGTCTCGGCATCGACCACATGCACCGCGTCGCCGGCTACCACGACCGAGCCTTGGGCACTGCGCGTCAGGGCGGCGATATCGCAATGGCCGCGCACATGCTGGAGGGCGTCATCGAAATTTTCCACCTGGTAGAGCGAGGTGATTTCATCTTCGTTGGCGAACAGGATATTGACGTGCCCTTCCACCAATTCCAGAAATTCGGCGCGGTAGCGTTCGACGCAGAACGGGTCCGACAGGGAAAGCGCCACCTTGCGCCCGGCCGCTTCGGCGATCTTGGCGGCTTTGAGAAAAGCTTCCTTGGCGCGCGGCGGATCGTAAAGATAGCCTTCCAGATAGACCACTTCGGACGCGGCGATAACGTCGTCCGGCACGTCTTCGGGGCCCAATTCGACACAGGCGCCGAGATAGGTCTGCATGGTGCGCTCCGCATCCGGGGTCACCAGGATCATCGAGCGCGCCGTGGTCGCATCGCCTGCCAGCGGCGGGGTGTCGAAATTGACGCCGGCGGCGCGGATATCGTGGGCGAACACCTCGCCCAGCTGGTCCTTGGCAACCTTGCCGATATAGGCGGCGCGGGCGCCGAGGTTCGCCAAGCCGGCGATGGTATTGGCGGCCGAGCCGCCGGAAACTTCAACGGCCGAGCCCATATCGCCATAAATTTTTTCCGCCGTTTCCGTATCGATCAGGGTCATGGCGCCCTTTTCCAGGCCATGATCACTGATGAAGGCGTCATCGGCCTGGGTCAACACGTCGACAATCGCGTTGCCGATGCCGGTCACGTCATATTGGGTCTCCGCCATTTTTTTCTCCTTGGGCGCAAAATTTGGAACGAAATATTTCCCTAAGAGCGGCGCAGTATAGGTGGCTGCACAATTGCCTCAAGCGGGAATTTTAGGGGCCCGGCCTTGCGGGTGGATGGCAACGGGGATAAACACGAGGCGCACATTTCCCGACAGCCAGCGCGGACCCGCAGCCAATGATCAAAGCCTTTTCACGCGCCATCGCCCAACTGAGCGATCCCAGGCTGCGCCGGGTCTTTTGGCTGGGCGTTATCGGATCGTTGGTGGTTTTCGCGGCTCTTTGGGGCGGTATCGCGGTGTTCCTGTCGAGCACCGATTATTTGCATTACTCGATCTTCGGATATCCCATCAGCCTGGATTTCATCTCCGACATTCTCGGCAATCTGGCGGCGGGGGTGCTGACCTGGCTATTGTTTCCATCCGTCATCACGCTGGTCGCCAGTCTGTTTCTGGAAGACG
>CAUZTZ010000304.1:0-5444 GCA_963582805.1 Alphaproteobacteria bacterium | reverse complement strand
CCTCCCACGTCATCGGTCATTTTCTGCGCGATAATTCGGCGATCGGGCGCAGTGTCACGCTTATCAGGGATCAAACCGCATCGGCGCGCAAAGCCATCAAGCTGCGCCGATCCGTCGCCAAGGCCAGCGGCGGCAGCTTTTTCTCGGTCAGCGACGCCGAATTGCAAATTTACGCCATCACCGAAAAACCAGCCAGCAACTGGACCTTCGATGATGCGGCTTGGGCTGCCTATGGCGCCGAGGGAAGGCGAAAAGCGGCCCTCGGGTTAGACCGGTTGCGGGAATATCTTGGGTCTAAGGGAATTGCCATGACCCTGGCGGTTTATCCCTGGCCCGATCAAATTCTGTTCGATCCCGAGGCGCCGCGCCATCTGGGGTTCTGGCGCCAATGGGCGGCGCAGCGGGACTTACAATTCATCGATCTGTTTGCGCCCTTTTCCAAGGGCGCGTCGGTGGATACGCTGATGCGCTATTTTATTCCCGGTGATTTTCATTGGAACAAAAAGGGCCACGCCTTGACGGCGGAAGCGTTTTTGAAGCAATTCAAGGAGTGAGGGGACCATGAGCACAGCATCGGCGGAAGCGGCGGAATTGATCGAACGTGCGGGGGTTCCCAACCTGGACGTCGATCCGTTCAGCGATGCGTTCCTTGAAAACCCCTATCCGTTTCACGGCCAGATTCGCGAGGCCGGGCCGCTGGTCTGGCTGTCCCGCTACGGCATTTGGGCGACCGCCCGGCACGACGAAGCGTCCGAGGTGCTGAAAGATTACAAACGCTTTTGCTCGTCCGCCGGCGTCGGCATATCCAATTTCAAAACGGAAAAACCGTTCCGGGCGCTAAGCCTGCTGATCGAGGCCGATCCGCCCGAGCACACCAGGGCGCGCAACGTCATGGGTCACGCCCTCAGCCAAAAGAATATTTCCGCGCTGCAAGATAAGTTCGAGACCGATGCCGCCGCCATCATCGACGCGGCAATGGCGAAAGGCGACATCGACGGCATCGACGATATTGCCATCGCCTATCCGATCAAGGTGTTCCCGGACGTGGTCGGGCTTGCCGATGAGGGCCGCGAAAACTTGCTGATTTATGGCAACGAGATTTTTAATATATTCGGGCCGCCGAACCGGCTGTTCAACAATGCATTGGAAAAAATACCCAGCGCAGCCATCTGGGTTACGGAGCATTGCAAGCGGGGTGCCCTAGCGCCCGGAAGCATTGGGCAAATGATCTATGAGGGCGCGGAATCAGGTGACGTGAGCCCGGACGAAGCCGGTCTTCTGGTGCGCTCGCTGCTGTCGGCGGGCGTTGATACGACCGTGTCGGCGATCGGCAATATGCTGAACCTGTTTGCGCAAAACCCGGATCAATGGGCGCACTTACGCACCGATCCGTCGTTGATCGGCCCCGCCTTTGAAGAGGCGATTCGCATGGAAGGCCCGGTGCAGACATTTTTCCGCACCTCGGCCATGGCCACCGAGCTTTCCGGAATCTCCGTCGGTGACAACGAGAAACTGGTGCTGTTCCTGGGCGGCGCCAACCGGGATCCCAGGCGCTGGGACGATCCCGATAAATTCGATATCACGCGCAAGCCATCGGGGCATCTGGCCTGGGGCAACGGCGTTCACCGCTGCGTCGGCATGCGCATCGCCCAGATGGAGGCCGAGGCCATATTGAAAGCCATGCTGGCGCGCATCGAGCGCATCGAGCCCACCGGGCCGGCCAAGATCAGGCTCAACAACACCATCCGGGCGCTGGACAGTTTGCCGCTGCGCCTGACCGGAATTTGAGGGGGAACATGAATATGTGGGAGGGACGGGTTTTGTCGCTGCACAGTTGTGCCGCGAAATCGGAGCCGCTGGGCCTTAAGCAACAACTGGTCTGCATCGCCGGGGTCGGCATTGAAGGCGACCGCTATGCCCTCGGCACCGGCACGTATTCCGGCAAGCCGGAGATCGGCCGCCAAATCACGTTAATTGAGACCGAGACTTTGGAGGCGTTGGCGCGCGACTGGGAGATTACATTGAAGCCGGAAGAAACCCGGCGCAACGTGGTCACCGAAGGCGCGCCGCTCAATCATCTGGTCGGTAAGCAGTTTCGCATCGGCGCAGACGTGGTTCTGGAGGGCATGCGCCTGAACGTGCCTTGCCAGTATCTGGAAGACCTTGTCGGTATCAAGAGCCTGTTCAAATCCTTGATCAATCGCAGTGGCCTGAATTGCCGCATTGTCACTGGCGGCACCATTCGGGGCGGCGATAGTATCGGGCCGGTGTAGAGCCGATGGCTGACTTGCAATGGAACGCAGATTTGGATGGCTGCCAGGTGGGCGCCGTTTCGGTCCGCCGGGTTGCCGAGCTGGAAAATATCCCCTTCGCGGCGTCTGATATTTACGCCGATCAGAGCGAGGATATTATCCGCGGCCTCAAAGATATATTCGGTGCCCGCCATATTGATCCCAAATCACTGGCTCTGCTGCTTTCCTTCCACAGCTTCGTTGTGCGATCGGGCGGGCGCACTATCCTGGTCGATGCGTGCGTCGGCAATCACAAGGCGCGGCCCACCCGTCCGGCCTGGCATTTGCGGGACGGTGCCTTCCTGGCCGATCTGGCGGCCGCCGGCGTGGCGCCCGAAGACGTGGATGTCGTCCTTTGTACGCATCTGCATGCCGATCATGTGGGCTGGAACACGAAACTGGAAAACGGCGCCTGGAAGCCGACATTTCCGAACGCCGAATATCTGTTTGCCGAGAAGGAATATGCGCACTGGAAGCAACAGTTCGACGCCAATCCAACCGAGCCGCTCAATTACGGCTCCTTCGAAGACAGTGTATTGCCGGTCGTTGCCGCCGGTCAGGCGACCATGGTGGCCGGTGATCACCGGGTTGAAAGCGGCATCTATCTGGAGCCGGCTTACGGCCACACACCGGGCAATGTTCTGGTGCATCTGGAAGGCGGCGGCGATCACGCCATCCTCTCGGGCGATGTCATACATCATCCGGTGCAACTCGCCCATCCCGATTGGTCGACCAATTTCTGCTTCGATGGGGACCAGTCCCGGCGCACCCGGATCGGGCTTTTGGAAAGTTACGCGGGAACCAAGACGCTGCTGCTTCCAGCCCATTTCCAGGCGCCGGAATATGGCCGCATCCAGCGCGACGGCAAGCAATTCAGGATCGAGCGGTAGCTAGTAGCTATAAGCCCTGGCTGAAAAAGGGCGGCAGCAGGAAGTGAATTTCGGTCTTTTTCGGTAGCGTCGATTTGTTGGCCAGATAGGTGCTGGTTGCGGGCCGGGTTACGGGAAAAAACTTTTTGGCGACGCTCAGAAAGCCCGCAACCGTTGCTTCGGAATTATAGTGCATGGGCACCACGATCTTCGGATTGACGACGCGGATATTGTGGATGATCTCTTCGAAGCTTTGGGTGACGCGTTGATCGATGGGTGTCAGCAATATATCGATGCGCCCCATCCTGGCGGCCAATGGCGGCGCGATCACATGGCCCAAAAGGCCTAGATGGGCGATGCAAATGCCGTGGGATTCGATCACGAATATGGATGTGGGATAGCGATAGCCGTCGGCTGTTCCGGTGTTTACGGCCATGCTGTAGACCCGCAAATCCTTGATGCGGACATCGTGGGACGGCGTGCCGGCGCCGGTGTCCCAGCCACGCAGCGCATAGGTGATGCTGGGTTCAATATCGCTGGTGTTGTGATTGCCGTGCCAGGCGCTCATCGCCGCGATATCGGGCAAAACCTTGGCCCGGTAAAAGGCGTTGTAGTCGGTGGCCACCTTGACGCCGCCGGGGGACGTGATCTGGAAGGTGGAATGGCCGTTAAATTCGATGCGCAGTTGCCCGGCGCGAAGCTGGGTCAGGCTGTAAGCCGCCTTGAATAATTTGGGCTTAGGCGAAAGATGCTGAACCAGTCCGGCGCCACAGGGCAGGCGCGCCGGTTGGGCGTAGCTAGCCCCGCCGTGGAGCAGGGCAAGCGGAATTAAGAGCGCCCAAAGGAAATTTTTGAAAGCAAACATCGCCTCGGCCTTTGTGATCAGACATTGAATAAGCCGCCATGGCGGCGAATTGCAATTGCCGATCCTGCGTAGGCTGTTAACTTATGCGTGATTGGCAATAAAAAGGGCAGCTTATGAAAGGCATCGTAGCGTTCAGGCGCGGCGGACCGGACGATCCGCTGGTTCGGGAAATCATGGAAGATAAAGGCCTTAGCGAGGTTCCTTTCTACCGGAAAGACCGCGCCAATGCGCAAGGCTTCGATCTGCACGCCTGCATGCAGGACTGGATGGCCTATGTGGCGGAGCGGGATGGTCCGGTCAATCCGGATCGCCCCGAGGGCCAGGACGCGGCGCGCCTCGGCGCGTTGATCAAGGCCAAGGGATTGGCGCTTGGCGCCGGTGATGTCGGTTTTGCGGCGCTGACGCCTGGGATGATCAATCTGGGCTCGGAATTCGATCTGCCGTCGATCATCTCGGTCATTGTGCCGGAAGATTATGCCAAGGTGCTGGATGGCGCCCTGGCGGTAGAGCGCGAAGCGTTCGAAACCTATGTGGAGTGCGCCCGCGTTGCCACCCTGCTGGCCGCCCATATTCGGGGTCTGGGATTCAAGGCCATCGCCGATCACAACGGCACCAGCGATATCCAGGCGATCCCGGCATTAAATGCCTGTGGCATGGGCGAGCTGGGCAGGCATGGCAGTTTGGTCCACCCCATTTTCGGCGCCGGGTTCAGGCCCGGCTTCGTGATCACCGACGCGCCGCTTGAACTAAGCGCCGCCAACATATTCGGCGTCCAGAATACTTGCGAAACCTGCCGGCTGTGCGAGCAGAATTGCCCGCCCGGCGCCATCCGTTCCGCTGAGGATTTCGTCGTCACCGATGGCGTCAAGCGCTGGCCGGTGGATATCCCAACCTGTTTCGAAGCGTCGCGCTTTCGCGAGGAATATTGCCACATCTGCGTCGATGTCTGCCCGTATCAGCACAAAAAGAGCGGCGATCCGGTACGATCCGAAACCTACAAATCCTTCATGAAGAAACGCAAATTGGCGGGCTACCGGACGCCATCCTGGTTTATCGAGGATGAAGACGCGGTGCTCGGATCAGACCGATAGACCCAGCTTTTCGGCAACGGCGGAGGCGATCAGGCCACCGGCATCGGCCAGTTCATACAATACGTTGAAATGATCGCGCCCCGGGCAGGGCACCGGCGTGACGTCGGCGCCGGCTGCCGTCAGGGCGTCCGCATAAGTTTGTGATTGATTTCGGAACCCCTCCAACTCACCGGCGCCATGGGCGACGACGGCAAAGCCGGTGGCATCGAGCGGGTTGAGAAGCGGACTGTGGCGCTGGATTTGAGCGGCGCCCAGGCCGACCACCTGGTTGACATAAATCTGGCCTATGGGGCGGAGATCATAGAGGCCGCTGATGGCAATGATGCCG
>CAUZTZ010000303.1:0-5468 GCA_963582805.1 Alphaproteobacteria bacterium | reverse complement strand
CGTTCTTCCCGCCGGTAACGGGAGGCGCACATTGATCCGGGTGCAAGCGCAGGATTTTGATGCCGGCGCCGAAATTACCGCCATGCGCGCCCGCATAGCCGAAGCCGGCGCCGATACTGGCGGCTTATGTTCCTTTATCGGCGTGGTGCGCGCCGGCAAAGGCGACGATAAAATCACCGCCATGACACTGGAACATTATCCGGGCATGACTGAAAAGGAACTGGCCCGCATCGAGGCGGAAGCGCGGGACCGGTGGCCGCTTGATGACGTTTTGATAATTCACCGCACCGGGAGTCTGGTGCCGGGCGATCAGATCGTGCTGGTGCTGACCGCGTCGGCGCACCGCAAGGCAGCCATCGAAGCTTGTGAATTTTTAATCGATTGGCTGAAGACCCAAGCGCCGTTTTGGAAGTCGGAAGAAAGCGCCGGCGAAGCCCGCTGGGTCGCGGCCCGCGCCACCGACGATGCAGCCGCGGCCAAATGGGATTAGCGATTTACAAATCCCAGGGAAGCGCAAAATTCCCGCTCAGTCGGTTTTCGAGCCGGTGGCGGCGGCGATTTTGGGAATAACCTTTTCACCGAACACATCCATCGCCATCCAGGTATCTTTTTTCGCCAAGCCGCCGCAATCGAAATAGCAAAGCATGGTATCGACGCCGCCAAGGTCTTCGTTGGCGGCCAACAGACCATCGATCACGGAATTTTCATCACCAACCAAGTCGCAGTGGCGCTTTATATTTGGATCGGTGCGGCCGACCGTTTCGACCAATTTTTTAAATCCGACCGGCATGCCCAATGCTTCGACCATACGCTTCGTAAACGCACGGTAATTAATCTGGTAGGGATTCCAAAATTCAACAGCATCAACGCCGTCGGAGCGGAGATGCACATAGGCGATCGCCGATACGCGCATCGCCGCCGGATCGTGCCCCGCTTGCTGGTATGATTCGCGGTAGACACGGACCACATCCCGGTAGTCTGGGTAGGTGCCGAGAATGGTCATGACCATCAACCCGTGCCCGGCCGCGCCGGCCATGCGCGCCCGCTCTTCGGAAATGCCGGTGGCAAGATGAATGGGGATAGCGGCGCCCGAGAAAGTGCGGGGCTGGATGCGGACATTTTCCAGAGGCGCCCGGAATTTCCCGCTCCAGGTTACCTGGTCTTCATTCCAAAGGCGTTGCAACAATTCCAGGTTTTCGGTCATCAAGGCATTGGAATCGTCTGAATTCTGACCAAAATGTTTGAAAGTGTGCAGCGAAATTCCACCACCGAATCCGATTTCGGCGCGCCCGCCGCTGATCAGATCCAAGGTGGCGAAATCTTCGGCCAAGCGCACGGGATCCTGATTGGCGAGCAGGCTGACAGCGGTACCGAGGCGTATATGTTCGGTTTGCGCGGCGACGGCGGCGAGCATGATTTGCGGCACCGACATGGCGTAATCGTTGAAATGATGTTCACCAAACCAACAGGAAGCAAAACCCAATTGTTCGGCGCGCACCGCTTCTTCGATCCACATGCGGTAACGTTCGGGCTGGGATTCGTTATACTCACCCGTATGCGGATCGGGCAAATAATCGCCCAAAGTTACTAGTCCCAATTTCATGTCACACCAAATTCCTACTCACGATGCATTGCGCAGCGCCAGCATATCACCGCCCCGCCCAGCGTTTTTTCAAACCGTCCCGGGTCCAGCCCCGGAAGGCCAGTTCCGCGTCTCCCATGGCGGCCAGGGCGGGCGGAAATTGTTCGGACATATTGGAACGCCTGATCGGCTCAGTTGGCTGCGGCGCGGTGCGCGACCACGTCGTCGGCTTCTTTCCCTGAAAATTCCTGCAAGCGGTCAAATTTATAATCGAACGAGGCGATGCCCTGGCTGAGCGAGCGCAACTCGTTGATCAGATCGAGGGTTTCCGATTCCGGCATATGCGCCGACACTTCGTCCCATCCGGTCCAGCCGTCCTTCGGCTCAAATCCCAAAATCTGGCCGCGCCGGCCGCTGATCAGGCGTTGCGCCTTTGATGTGAATTCCATCGGCACCGATATGCAAATCTCGAGGATCGGCTCCAACAGGACCGGCGAGCATTTCGGCATGCCTTCGCGCATGGCCAGCGAGCCCGCCGTCTTGAACGCCTGATCGGAGGAATCCACCGCGTGGAACTGGCCATCGGTCAATTCCACCGAAACATCGACCACCGGGAAACCCAAGGGCCCGCGCACCAGAAAATCCTTCACCCCATGTTCGACGGCGGGAATATATTGTTTCGGCACGACGCCGCCGGAGATGGAATCGGTAAACTGAAAACCGGAGCCGCGCGGCAGCGGTTTGATCTCTACATGCACATCGCCGAACTGGCCGTGGCCGCCCGATTGTTTTTTGTGGCGGGCGTGCTGCGATATGTGCTTGCGGATCGATTCTTTGTAGGCCACCTGCGGCAGTTGCGTTTCAACCTCCAGCTTGTTGCGGTTGGACAGTCTTTCCAAGGCAATGCGGATATGGGTCTCGCCCTGGCCGCGAATGACCTGCTCCGAGGTATCGGGGTTCGGCCCATAAACCAGCGAGGCGTCTTCCTCGATAATTTTCGCCATGGCGGTAGCCATCTTCACTTCGTCGTCGCGGTTGCCGGCGTGGATGGCGAGGGCGTAGACCGGGGTAACCGGCTCCGGCCATGCGGCGCCTTCGGCGTTGCCGGACGCCGATAAGGCATCACCGGCTTTGACATCTTCGATGCGGCCAAGGGCGACCACGTCGCCGGCGCGGGCGCTCGAAACCTTGTTCTGGGTCAGGCCCATCATTTTGAATATGCCGCTGACCCGGGAGCCGTTGAGGCTGCTGCCGTCGGCAAAATCGCCGCGCCAAAAGCGGGCGAAGGTCAGTTTTCCGGACGTGGCGCCGTGATAAATCTTGAAGGTTTGGGCGAGCACCTCGCCTTCGGCGTCGATGCCGTGCCGCCCCGCCGTCTGGGCCACTTCCGGCGCTTCGTGGCGCAGCGCCTTCATCAGCCGCTTGATGCCGCTTTCGCTTTCGGCGGAGCCAAAAAACACCGGCACGATGGCGCCGTCCTGCAAATCCTTGGCCAAATTCTGGTACACGTCTTCGGTT
Organism: Alphaproteobacteria bacterium; assembly: GCA_963582805.1. Classification (GTDB taxonomy): domain Bacteria; phylum Pseudomonadota; class Alphaproteobacteria; order Rhodospirillales; family UBA2165. The sequence goes on along the minus strand of CAUZTZ010000303.1, from coordinate 2,368 downwards.
CCCGGCATCACGTCTTCGAGCAATTGTTCAAGCAGCTCGTCATTGAAATCGGCCAGGGTTTCCAATAGCTGAGTGCGTTCTTCCTCGGTCCGTCCGCTCAACTCGCCGGGAATTTCGATCAAATCGGATTTGCCGCTGCCCGACCATTTATAGGCGCGCTCCGAGACCAGATCCACGTGCCCGGTAACATCGTCGCCGTCGCGGATGGGAATTTCGCGCAGCACCAGCGGCCGCTCGGTGAGCCCTTGCAGCGCATCCAGCGTGGCTTTGACCCGCGCTTCGACGCCATCCATCTTATTGATGAAGATAATATAGGGCAGCCCGCTACGGTCCAATTCCTTCAGCGCGCGGGTGGCGGTGATGGCTTTTTCGACGCCCGGCTCGACCACCAAAACCGCGACATCGGCGACGGTGATGGCGTTGAGCGCTTCCTGGGCCAGCTCGATCGAACCCGGGCAATCGATAAAGGTCCAATCCTCGCCCAAATATTCGGCCGAGGCGATATTGAGCTCGACGCTCATGCTGCGGGCGCGGGCTTCGGGCGCGGAATCGCCGACCGTGTTGCCGTCGCCGACGGTGCCTTTGCGCGACAGCGCGCCGCAGGCGTTGAGCAGGCTTTCCATAAGCGATGTCTTGCCCGACAAATAGGGGCCAACGATCGCGGCGCAACGGGGTGTGGAAGTTTCTTTGGCGGCCAATTTTCCCTCCCGGATCGATCGATCCATGTCTTTTTGGTTTATCCTGGCTAAACCTCAGCCGGATATCACCTTATGACAATAAAGGTACCCCGCCCACCCAGGGATTCAAGAGATTCTTTGCCCGCCGATGGACGGCTAACGATAAACCGCCCGGCTCAACTAAGCGCCGCCGCGGCCCGCTGAATGCGCGCACAGCCTTCTTCCAGCGCCTCGGTCGACGTGGCGTAGGAAATGCGGAAAAACGGCGACAGTCCGAAGGCTGCGCCCAAGACCACGGCAACGCCCTCCGATTCCAGCAAATAGGTGCAAAAATCGTCGTCATTTTCGATGACCTTGCCGTCCGGCGTGGTTTTGCCGATGGCGCCGGCGCAGGACGGAAAGACGTAAAACGCGCCCTCCGGCACCAGGCAGGTGATGCCCTCGGCTTGGTTGAGCTTGGCGACCACCAAATCGCGGCGTTCCTTGAAGATGGCGTTGCGGCCGGGCAGGAAATCGAGCGATCCGTTGAGCGCCGCGATCGACGCGGCCTGGCTGATCGATGAGGTGTGCGAGGTGCTTTGCGACTGCACCTTGTTCATGCCGGCGATCAAGTCCGCCGGGCCGGCCGCGTAGCCTAAGCGCCAGCCGGTCATGGAGAAGGATTTCGAAACCCCGTTGAGGGTCAGCGTCCGCTCATAAAGGCCGGGCTCGATCTGGGCCAGGGTGGAAAACTGGAAATCGTCGTAAATCACATGCTCATAGATATCGTCGGTCATCACCCAAATATCCGGGTGGCCGAGGAGCACGTCGCTTAATGCCTTCAGCTCGGCGCCGGTGTAACCCGATCCGGTCGGGTTGGACGGCGAGTTGATCATCACCCATTTGGTCTTCGGCGTGATCGCCGCCTGCAACTGATCGGGATGCATCTTGAAGCCGTTTTCGGCGCTGCAGGGAACGAACACGGGCGTGCCGTCGGCGAGCAGCACGATATCGGGATAGGTCACCCAATAGGGCGCCGGGATGATCACCTCGTCGCCGGCTTCCACCGTGGCCATGATGGCGTTGTAGATGTTCTGCTTGCCGCCGCAGGCCACCTGCACCTGAGCGGGCTCGTAACTAAGACCATTTTCGCGTTCGAACTTGGCGCACACCGCTTCGCGCAGCTCCATGGAGCCGGGCACGTCGGTGTATTTGGTGTAGCCGTCGGCAATCGCCTTGACGGCGGCGTCCTTGATATGGTCGGGGGTGTCGAAATCCGGCTCGCCGGCGCCGAGGCCGATGACATCGCGCCCTTCGGCTTTCATCTGGCGGGCGCGGCCCGTTACGGCCATGGTCTGCGAGGGCTGAATACGGCCCAATCTGGCGGCAAGTATGCTCATGGCTGGTGGGTCTTTCCGGGTGGCGAAATCGGGCCGAACACTACGCCCGGCCTAGGGTCCATGCAACGCCTATTTGGCGCAAGTTTGCGCCCGATTGCAGCCGAGCCTGAAAAAAACAAAGCGGGAGGAGCGTTCCGCTGAAGTTCGCTCCTCCCGTTGTCTGGTTTCGGCGACGAGGGGGGGGGTTACGCCGCTTCACCAAGCCGTGGATTTGGAATCTTTCGTCAACTTGCGTATCGGAACGAAACCGCCGTCACGACCGTGCAAATAATGTAAATCATTCGCACTTGCCCTTATGGGATCATTCCCTAG
>CAUZTZ010000302.1:0-5510 GCA_963582805.1 Alphaproteobacteria bacterium | reverse complement strand
ACCGGCAGCGCCGCCAAGGCTTCGGTTTCGCCGCCGGGCGCCACAATGTGGCCGCCCGCTTGGCCAAAACGGGCCAGGGCCCAGGCGGCGCCCGGCGTCGATGCCATGGCGGCGCGGGCGGCGAAGCCGTGGCGCGCAAAACGTTCGTTCAGATCGGCCAATAGCGCCGCTTCGCCGCCAAACAGGTGGGCGCAGCCGCTCACATCCAGCCACAATCCGGCATCCCCGCCGAGGCTGCCGAAACCATTGCCGGCCTTGTCGCCGAGGGGATCGATGGCCACCCAGGGCGTGTAGCGCATGGCCGCCCGGGACAGGCGTTTGAGGGCTTGTAAATCGTCTTCCGGCGCCATCTGGCGGACGCCGAGGCCGGGATAGAGGGCGCGCGCGTCGGCCAGCGCCATGCCGGGGCTGATACCCTCCGCTCGCGCCGCGTCATTGGCGGCGGCGATGCGCTGGCCGCCATGCACCGCGGTGACGGTCGCCACCGGGGTTTCGCCAGGGGCCTCGTCAAGGCTCCCGGCCCGCGTTCTATGCGGCGTTTGCCTCTTTGTCTGGCTGCGGCCCTGCGTTTGCGTCTGCGTCTGCGATTGTTGCAGCCGATCCGTCGCGAAGCGCGGCAACCATAGGGAAATTACCCGTTTCATTGCACCATTCCACCAACCAGGCGCGGGGTTTCCCGGCCTCTCTCAAATTTTGTCCGCGGGCCATGGCGAAGCGGCAGCGTTGCAGCTCCAACCGCCATTCGGGCGGGCCCATGGCGATGATCCGGCCGCCACTGCCCCGGGCCGGCTGGCTGGGGGCGGACAGCACCCGCCAGCGGCTCAACGCCGCGCTGGTGGCCGCCTGATGGCCGCCGTTGTCTTCGGGGCGCAGCAGCAAGCCGGCGGTGCCGCTTTCCTCGGCCGCCAGTTGCAGGCGGCGCCCGGCGATCGGCGGGATCTTGCGCGGGCTGCCGACAACGGCGGCGAGGGCGGCGGAACGCAAGCCTTCCTCCATGGCCCACAGAATTTCGGTGTCATCGCGGCCATGCACCAGGATCAGCCGCTCCGGATCGAGGCCGGCGGCGGCCAATCCCTGGCCGTACAGCTCGCCGTGCGCATCCCGCGCCGGCCGGCACCAGAGGATGGGCGCATCCGTATCGGCCAAAAGGCGGACCAGCAGGCTGGCGCAAAAGCCGAACGCCGCCGCATCGCCGAAGATTTCGTGCAAACCCTGGGCCGGCAAGCCGTTCCAGGGCAGGGCGGCATCGATGGCGGCGGCGCCAACGGATACGGTTTTGATGGGGCGCGCGGGCGTCCGGGCGCCGGCCTGGGGCGCCCGGGCACCGGGATGTTCCAGGGTCTGAACACGGGCGCGCAAATGGGCAAGAAGCCCAGGGTTTGGCCCAATATGGGGGGGTGATGGTTGCTTGAAAACAGCGGCGGACATGCTTTGCGATTCCCTTCTGGCTGTCTGAATATACGCTTTAAACCACTTGTTGTTCTTATTTTGTTCTATAGAAAACACAGCCATCCGTCAACCGCAATCGTGGCAATCTCTAAAATTTTATGGAAAGGGGAACAGGAGGGGCTGGTTTATAAACGTTCGCGCAGCAAACCCAGCAGCTGGTCTACCGGCACATGCATGTCGTGGTCCTGATTATTGGCGCCGAGGGTTTGTTCCGGCGATGGTACCGCACCGCATTGCAGAAGGGCAAAATCATGACCGCAATCCTGACAGATCTGGCGAAAAAAACTGTATTGAACCCGTTGCGCCGCCGACAACTCGACCAGCAATGCGCCCGGATCGGTGAACACCAGATTGGTCAAGGCGGCGCCGTGCGGGGCAACCACAATATCGGCCCCGGAAAACAGCCGGACTTGCCCGGCAACGCTCAAATCGCCGCCGATCACCAGCTCAAAGCCCAGCGGCTCAAGGGCATCCAAAACCTCGGCTTCGTTGACCACGCGCCGCAAGGACGCATCCTTTCGCGACACGTATAGCCGGCGCTTCGTGGGCGCCCCGGCGCCGGTATTATCGCCGGCACCGCTGAGGGCCTTGGCGGCAAAATCGCCCCGCAGCCAGGCGAGGGCGGCGCCATCCAGGCGCATCTGGCGTACCGGGATCGCCGCCGCCTGCAATTCATCGCAGACGATCTGAACCCCGTCCGGGGCAACCACCAGCCGATCCGCATCGATGCCAAGCAAGGCAAAGCATTCGTCTTGGAATGGCGCTCGCACCTCATTTACCAGCAAACGCATGTCCGCGCCGGCAAGCATCAGGCGCGGCAAATAATCCAGCATCCAATGATAGTAGTTGCGGCTGCCACCGATCAGAAACAATGGCGCTTGGCGGTTATGGGAAATGCGGTGCACCGCGCCGGGTATACGGAGCACCGCCTGGCGCGCCCCTTCGGCGATCACATAGGGGCCGGTTTCCGGCGTGGTATTGGCCATATCGGTCAAATGAATGACGCCTTCGTCGATCAGGAACCACTCCTTGTCGCCGGGCAACAGGCGCGCATTCTGGTAGGTTTTGACCGCTGCCGGGCCAAAGGAGCCGTCCGCCGCGGTGGCAATGTCGAAAATTTCCAGGCTGGAGTTTGCGCCGCCGTCCGCAAAAATCTTGCCGGCGGGCAGCCAGTCGGCGGCGGCCAGCACATCTTCGCATTCCCGGCAGATGGCCAGGCTGGTATCGCTGCCGCCGTCCAAGGCCAGCCTTGCTTGTTCGCGCAGGACGCGAAAGCGGCACCAGGCCAGGCCGCGAAAATCAGGCTGGATGGCGGCAATCTGGGTAAAACAGTCGAGGCCGCGGCGAAGCATGTCCAAATCCCGGTCGGCGCGGCCGATATCGCGCAGGCAATTGCCCAACTCGTTGAGGGCATTGACGTAATCGGGGGCTAAGCCAACCGCCCGTTGCAACGCCGCCATGGCATCCCGGTCGCGCCCGCCCTGATAGAGGGTCTGGCCGAGATTGAAATGAAAGCTCGGCTTTTCCGGCTCCAGTTCGATAGCCCGCCGGAAGCAAATCCCGGCCTGATCCAAATCCCCCTTGGTTTTGTGGACGACGCCCAGGTTGGAGATATAGTTGGCGTCTTCGGGGACCAGCCGGACCGCCTCGCCAATGGATGCCAGCGCCGCCTCCAGGGCACCGCTTTTGTGGGCGGTCAGGCCCAACAGATTGTGCGCGTCGGCGCAATCGGGCGCTTCGCCGAGGATGGCGTCCAGCACCGCCTTGGCGGCATCGGTGCGGCCGGCTTGAAAGTGCCCGGTCGCCAATTCCAGGGCCTGATCGAGGGTTAATGCGGCCATTTAGGATACTGTGTTTGAACTTTGCATGATGGCGTTGTAATCGTTTGTTGTAGTGACAATCCATCAATTGAAGCCCGCTGGCGAGCAAATGGCAACAATCCTACCCCAACAAAGGCTGTTTCTTGAGCTGTTGATCATGTCCGGAGACATCGCCGTTCCCGATGCCGTGGACGGATCCATATTGCAGCGCACCATGAAAGAATGCGCGCAAAACGCCTGGGTCAAGACCGAGCATGTGGCGGATGGTTTCGACATGGTAACGATTACCAACCATGGCAGGCAAGCCGCCAAAAAAGCCTGAGCTTGTGCCATGAATTGCCCGCCATCTTCACCGCAAGCCAGTAAAATCAGGCGGTTACATGGCTAGTTCCCTCGGCGGCATCGGCAGCGCTTTTTCCAATCGCAGTTGCGCGATTTACCTCACCGGCATGTTCGTTTCGCTGAACGGCAGCTTCGTGTTTACCGTGGCCATTGGCTGGCTGACCTGGGAGTTGACCAATTCGGCCGGGCTGGTTGGCGCCATGGTGTTCGCCGAAACCATGCCCAATGCCATCTTGGCGCCCTTTGCCGGCTCCATCATCGATCGCGGCAACCCGCTCAATTACCAGCGCATGTCGCAAGGCGCGCAAGGGCTGGTCATGGCCGCGCTGACGGTGATCACGATGACCGGACAGGTGACGGTCGAATTGCTGATCCTGTTTGCCTTCCTGCAGGGCATATTCAACGCCTTCGCGGTGCCCGCCCATTTCGCCATGATGCCCAAATTGGTCGCGCGCAAGGACATTTCGGCGATCATGGCGCTGCAGTCAGCCTGCGCCCAGAGCGCCCGCTTTCTCGGCCCCGCCATCGCTGGCGGGTTTCTGGTGACCCTCGGCGCCGGAGCGGCGTTTGCGTTCAACGCAGTGACATTTTTCGTCTATGTTTTTGCCCTGGCGATGGTGCGCATCGACCATACTCCGGCCGGGCTGAGCAAACGCCGCAGTCTGTTCGCCGACACCGCCGAGGGGTTTGCCTATTCCTGGAAGCAGCCGTCGATTCGCCTGTTGATGATCATTGCGGCCTGTGTCGCCTTGCTGCTGCGCCCGGTCATCGATTTGATGCCGGCCTTCGTCGGCGATGTATTGGCCGAAGGTCCGGCGACTTTGGCCTGGTTCCTGTCGGCGACCGGCGGCGCGGCACTGGTGGCGTCGCTTTGGCTGGCGCGGCGCAACAACGCCGCCGGGCTGAGCCGCTACATGTTGGGCGGTTTTCTGGTATCGGCGCTGGCCATCATCCTGTTTGCCTCGCAATCGAGCCTGGCGGTCGGGGTCGGTCTTATGGTGGTGTTCGGCGTTGCCAATTCGACCGTGAGTGTTAGCAATCAAATCCTGCTGCAGGTGGGCCTCGACGACCGCATACGGGCGCGGGTGATGGGTATCTATTCGCTGACCTTTCGCGCTGTGCCCGCCGTCGGCGCTTTGGTAGTCGGCGGCATCGGCACTCTGGTCAGCCTGCCGGTGCCGATCATCACCGCCGCCGCCGCCGGATTGGTAGTCTGGTTCTGGGTGCTGCGCATGGTGAGCCGCCATGATTTAGAGGCGCCGCCCAGCCATGAACAGGCGGAAAACCCATGAGCGCCATCCCGGTCCGTATCGCCAGCGGCAATTACGACCGCATCCAGGCGATCAAGACCGGCGATGTGGGCATCGAGGGCTGTCGCGTCGACTACGTCAATCTGGCGCCGCCGGAAACCTTTCGCCGCTTGTTCGAAGACCAAGAGTTCGATGTCGCCGAGATGTCGTTCAGCACCTATCTTCTGACCCGCACCCAGTTCCCGTTTCCCTACACCGCCGTGCCCGTTTTTCTGTCCAGGGTATTTCCCCATTCGTCCATCTATATCCGCACCGACCGGGGAATAAATGGCCCTGAAGATTTGAAGGGGCGGCTTATCGGCCTTCCCAACTATCACTTCACCCGGGGATTGTGCGTGCGCGGTATGCTGAGCGACGAATATGGGCTCGCCAATGAAGACGTGCGCTGGCGCATCGGCGGCATCGATACGCCGGGCGGGCTGCAATATATGCAGATCGATCCGCCGCCGGGCATCGAAGCCGAGCAGATACCTGCCGGCCAGACCCTCGGCGCGATGCTGGCCGCCGGCGCGATCGACGCCATCATCACCTACCGCGACCCGCAAGTGTTTACCGATAAAGTTCCCCATGTGGGCCGCCTGTTCCCGAA
>CAUZTZ010000301.1:0-5529 GCA_963582805.1 Alphaproteobacteria bacterium | reverse complement strand
ATCGCCGGGCCGTGCGTCATGGAGAGCCGGGATCACGCCATGAAAATGGCCGAATCCCTGGCCGAAATGGCCAAATCCCTCGCCATTGGCATTGTCTACAAATCCTCCTTCGACAAGGCCAACCGCACCAGCATCGATAGCCATCGCGGTATGGAGATGGGCGAGGCGCTAAAAATATTCGCCGAAATCAAGGAGACCTTCGGCCTGCCGGTGCTCACCGATGTGCACACGCCCGAGCAATGTGGCGAGCTGGCCAGCGTCATGGACGTTTTGCAAATCCCGGCCTTCCTCTGCCGCCAGACCGACCTGCTGGTAGCCGCCGGCGAAACAGGCTTGGCCCTCAACATCAAGAAGGGCCAATTCCTGGCGCCTTGGGACATGGCCAACGTGACCGCCAAGGTGGAAAGCACCGGCAATCGCCGCGCCATGGTCTGCGAGCGCGGTGCCAGCTTCGGCTACAACACGCTGGTTTCCGACATGCGCGCACTACCGGTTTTGGCATCTGGCGGCCACCCGGTAATCTTCGATGCCACCCATTCGGTGCAGCAGCCGGGCGGGCAAGGCAACACGTCCGGCGGCGAGCGAAAATTCGCCCCGGTGCTCGCCCGCGCCGCTGTCGCGGTCGGCGTTGCCGGCGTCTTCATGGAAACCCACGACGACCCGGATAACGCGCCAAGCGATGGGCCGAATATGATTAAAATCAATGAATTGGCGGATATTGTTAGTTTGTTGCAGGAATTCGATGCGACCGCCAAATCGCACCCGGTGAATATTGAATAGAGGCTGTGCCGGCATTGCCAGAACAAGCGTCAACGGCTATGTAACCGCCACCCATTTGCTGCTGAGAGATCCCGAACCATGACCGCAATCGTCGACATTCTCGCCCGTGAAATTCTCGATTCCCGGGGCAATCCGACCATCGAGGTCGATGTGGTTCTGGAGACCGGGTCCATGGGCCGGGCCGGCGTGCCTTCGGGGGCATCCACCGGAATCCATGAAGCGGTGGAATTGCGCGATGGCGATAAGGCGCGCTTTGGTGGCAAGGGGGTGCAAAGTGCGGTCGCCAACGTCAATGGCGAGATATTCGAGACCATTTCGGGCTTCGATGCCGAGGACCAGCTGCATGTCGACCGCACGATGATTGCCCTTGATGGCACCGACAACAAATCCCGGCTCGGCGCCAATGCCATTCTCGGCGTCAGCCTCGCGGTGGCCAAGGCGGCGGCGACCGAGGCTGGATTGCCGCTCTACCGTTATATCGGCGGCACCCAAGCGTCGCTGATGCCGACGCCGATGATGAACATCATCAATGGCGGCAGCCACGCCGACAATCCCATCGATATTCAGGAATTCATGATTATGCCGGTGGGCGCGGCCAGCTGCACCGACGCCATCCGCATGGGGGCCGAGGTGTTCCAGGCGCTTAAAGCCGCGCTCCAGGATGCCGGCCACAACACCAATGTGGGCGACGAGGGCGGCTTCGCGCCAGGTCTTTCCAGCACCGATGAGGCCCTCGGCTTCGTCATGAAATCTATCGAGGCGGCCGGCTATACGCCCGGCGACGATATCGTCCTGGCCCTGGATGCGGCCTCGTCGGAATTTTATAAAGACGGCAAGTATGAATTGGCCGGCGAGGGCAAAAGCCTGGATGCCGCCGCGATGACCGATTATTACGCCGATCTGGTGGCCCGTTACCCAATCGTTTCCATCGAAGACGGCCTGGGCGAAGACGATTGGGACGGCTGGAAAGGGCTGACCGAGGCTTTGGGGTCTAAGGTACAGCTTGTGGGCGACGATCTGTTTGTCACCAACCCGAAGCGCCTGCAACAAGGCATTGACCGGAATATTGCAAATTCGATCCTCATAAAAGTCAATCAGATAGGCACCTTGTCGGAAACCCTGGAGGCGGTGGAAATGGCCCACAAAGCCGGGTACACTACCGTGATCTCGCACCGTTCCGGCGAGACCGAAGACGCCGTCATCGCCGATATCGCGGTCGCCACCAACGCCGGCCAGATCAAGACCGGCTCGCTGTCGCGCTCCGACCGATTGGCCAAATATAACCAGCTTATCCGCATCGAAGAAGCCCTCGGCCCCGAAGCCCGCTATGCGGGGCGCAGCGTTTTGCGCTAGACTGCCCGCAAATACAGGGGCGGCTTTGGGGGGCATCCATGGAAGTCAGCGTATTCGACCATCTCGATATGGTGCCGGGTCAGGATCTGACCAGCTATTATGAAGACCGCTTGAAGCTGGTCGAGCGCTACGATGAAATCGGTATCCGCTCCTATCATCTGGCCGAGCATCATGCGACGCCTTTGGGCATGGCGCCGTCGCCGAACCTGTTCCTGGCCGCCGTTGCCCAGCGCACAACACGCCTCCGTTTCGGGCCATTGGTCTATTGCCTGCCGCTGTATCACCCGCTGCGCCTGATGGAGGAGATCTGCATGCTCGATCAAATGAGCGGCGGGCGCCTGGAAATGGGCATCGGGCGCGGCATTTCGCCGTTCGAGGTCGGCTATTACGGTGTCGATTATGCCGAAGGGCCGGACATGTACCGGGAAGCCCTGGAGATGATCCTGACCGGGCTCGATGCGGACGAGTTGACCTATCAGGGGCGCCATTACCAGGTCGAAGCCATGCCACGCGTGCTGCATCCGGTGCAGCGGCCGCATCCGCCGCTCTGGTACGGCACTTCCAACCCCGACGGCGCCGGCTGGCCCGCCGAGAACGGCGTCAATCTGGTGACCAGCGGCCCGGTGCAAGGGGTGCGGGCGCTCACCGATGCCTACCGGGCGAAGCGCGCCGAGGCCGGGGTTAGCGGGCCGATGCCGCGGCTGGGTATGAACCGCTTCGTCTATGTGGGCGAGACCGATGCCGAGGCCCGCGAGATTGCCGCCTGCGCCTATCCGGTCTGGCAGAAGAATATCATGATGCTGTGGAAGCGTCATAACAGTGCGCCCAAGATGACCCGTTATGTGGAAACCTTCGAGGAATTGGAGGCCGAGGGCACCGGCATTGCCGGTTCGGCCGAGACCGTCGCCGCCGAAATGCGCCGCCAGTATGAAGCCGCCGGCATCACCACATTTATTTGCCGCTTTGCATTTGGCGATCTCAGCCTGGAGGAATCCCTGAGCTCGATCAAATTGTTCGAAGCCGAAGTGATGCCGGCCTTGGCGGATGTGACCGAACCCGCTCACGAGTCTTAACAAGACCTTAACCATCCCACCCTTAGCCTTGGTGCAAGAACAAGCGAGCTGGGCGGCAAAAATGGCCGCCTGATTAACGAATGGTACGGAAATTACCGCTCACCAGGGGTGAATTCCGCATCCAACCCATTGAATCCTGCGGCCTTTTCTGTTCGGCGCAATTGGCAAGCGCTTTGCAAGGGTAACGCCGGAGACTAGTTGGGGGACGGATGAAGTTTATTTCGGAAGCGCGTTCGCGCGCCCGCCACGTCATCGGGCCCATCCTCGGGGCGGCGCTGATTGTGTACATCGCCTATCACGCCCTGCAGGGCGAGCGGGGTCTGATCGCCTATTGGCAACTGGTGCATCAGGTGGAGCAGGCGAAGATCGTCTCGGCGGACATGAATTTGGCGCAACAGAAGATCGCCAACCGGGTGGCTTTGCTGTCCAGCGCCTCCATCGACCGGGACATGCTCGACGAGCGCGCCCGCTACATGCTCGGCTACAGCCAGCCCGGCGAGATTATCATATTGCTGGACGAAGGCGCAGCGCTTTAGGTCCCAACTAAACCAACGGTGACATGATCGCGTCCCGGTAAGCCGGGCGTTCCTGTAGCCGCGCATAATAGGCTTCGGTCTTGGGCAGCGCGGGGCGCGCAATATCAAGGGCCATATAGCGGTAGACGCCGGCGCCGGCTGGGATGTCGCCCATGGTGAAACGATTGCCGGCCACGTAGTCGCCGGCGCCGAACATGGCCTCCATAATTACCATGCTGGCATTCAGTTTTTCGATATTGGCGGCCATAACCTCCGGGTCCGGAATGTTCGGGAAACTGCGGATCAGACCCCAGAACACCGGCGTAATGGTGGCCTGTAATTCGGTGTTCTGCCAATCCATCCAGACATCGGCAACGGCCAATTCGCCGGCATCATCGGGATAGAGATCACCCTGGCTGTGCTTGCGGCAGAGATAGCGGACAATGGCGTTGGATTGGCGCAACACTAGATCGCCATCGACCAGCGTCGGCACCCGCATATTGGGGTTGAGGGTTTGGTAATCGGCAACGTCGATGGTGCCGAAGGTGCCGTCCGGATCGAGCCATTCGAATTCCAGGCCCAGCTCGGTCAGCGCCCACAGCGCCTTTTGCACATTGATCGATGAACGCCGTCCGTAGAATTTCAGCATGATTCCTCCTAGCCCAATTATCCGGTCTTAAAAGTCTTGGTTTCCGAAAGGCAACCTTGATCGAAAATTGCGCCTGATTACAAGTGTAGTTAATATAATATTCGGCCCGGGCTAAAAATTAACCGATAATCTGGTAATCACGATTTTTTAATTGCAAAACAACAACTTCACTTTATCTTTCGGTTTTGAAACCCCATGTAATACCTGTTCCTGATCGAACCTATGTGCGCCGGACCGGCGCCTCTTGGAGAAACCCATGGCGAAATCCCCGGCCAAACAGAAAAGCCCGCGCGGGCGTTCAAAGAAAAGCAAGGCGGCGGCCAAGACATCGCCCGAAGTGCTCATGAGCCTTTACCGGGAGATGCTGTTGATCCGCCGTTTCGAGGAAAAGGCCGGCCAGCTGTACGGCATGGGGCTGATCAACGGCTTTTGCCATCTCTATATCGGCCAGGAAGCGGTGGTCGTCGGCCTGCAATCGGTGGCCGAGGAAAGCGATTCGGTGATCACCAGCTACCGGGATCACGGCCATATGCTGGCCACCGGTATGGACCCCAAGGGCGTTATGGCCGAATTGACCGGCCGCGCCGGGGGCTATTCCAAGGGCAAGGGCGGCTCCATGCACATGTTCTCCAAGGAGAAAAAGTTCTATGGCGGCCACGGCATCGTCGCCGCCCAGGTGCCGATCGGTACTGGCTTGGCATTTGCCCACAAATATACCGGCGACGGCGGCGTCACCATGGCCTATTTCGGCGACGGCGCCGCCAACCAGGGCCAGGTGTATGAGAGCTATAATATGGCGGCTCTCTGGGAGCTTCCGGTGGTTTTCGTGATCGAGAATAACCGCTACGGCATGGGCACCTCGGTGGCCCGCCATTCGGCGACGCCGACCATGTATTCCAGGGGCGAGGCCTACAATATCCCCAACGAAGAGGTCGACGGCATGGATATCGAGGCGGTGCGCGAAGCCGGGCTGCGCGCCATCAATCACGCCCGCGCCGGCAAAGGGCCCTATGTGCTGGGCATGCAGACCTATCGTTACCGGGGCCATTCCATGTCGGACCCGGCCAAATACCGGACCCGGGAAGAGGTTGCCAAGGTGCGCGCCGAGCGCGATCCCATCGACCGGGTGCGCCAAGCTCTGGTCGATGGCGGCCATGCG
>CAUZTZ010000300.1:0-5542 GCA_963582805.1 Alphaproteobacteria bacterium | reverse complement strand
TGAAACCCTGCAAAAGCGTTTCCAGATCTTCTTTCTTTTCGAAAAAATGGGGATTGATGACTGGTTTGAAGCCATCACCGTTTTTGGCCAGGGTGACGCTGCCCCGGCTTTTGGGGCGCAGCAGAACGGTGGTGACCGCGTAGCCGTGGCCGTAGGCGATCAGCCTGGGCGGGCGCGCCCGGTAGCCGGGCATCAGCACATATTGCACGTCGGGGCGGCTCAGTTCGGGCCGGGTGCGGGCGAAGCCGCCGGCCTCGACCATGTTCGACGACCAGAGGCCGCGGCGGCGAAAGGCATAATCCAGCACCGACCAGGCAAGGCGCGGCAAGGCGGCCACGGAAAAGCCCACCGGCACCCGGCTTTTGGTGCGGACGATGGCGTGGATGGAGGCATGATCCTGCAGGTTGCGCCCGACGCCGGGCAGCTGGTGCTTGGCTTCGATGCCGTATTCCTTGAGCTCGGGCCCGTCGCCGATGCCCGATTGCACGAGGATTTTTGGGCTAGTGATGGCGCCCGCCGACAGGATCACTTCGCGCCGGGCCAGAATTTTGCGCCCGCGCGTCAGTTCCACGCCGGTGGCGCGGCCGCCCTCCAGGGTAACCCGCTGCACCGGGGCCTCGGTCATGATGGTCAGGTTTTTACGGCCGCGCACCGGGTCCAGGAAGGCGGTTGCGGTGGACATGCGCCGGCCTTTTTTCTGGGTCACCTGATGGATGCCGAAGCCTTCCTCGGTCTCGCCATTGAAATCGGGATTGTGCTTGTATTGCAGGCTTTCGGCGGCGGCAACGAAGGTATCGACCACCGGGTTCGGATCCGACAAGAACGTCACGTTCAAGGGCCCGCCGGCGGCGTGATGGCCATCATTCGCAAACTGCTCGTTATTTTCAGATTTCAGGAAATAGGGTTTCACATCGGCCCAGGACCAGCCCGCATTGCCGGCCTCCGCCCAGTCGTCATAGTCGGCGGGATTGCCGCGCACATAGACCATGCCGTTGATGGCGCTGGAGCCGCCGAGGGTCATGCCGCGCGGCATATAGATGGAGCGCCCGCCGGCATCCTTTTGCGGCGCCGAATTGAATTTCCAGTTTATCTTCTCGTTCATCATCCCCCACATGACGCCCAGCGGCACATGGATCTGCCAGCTTCGGTCGCGCGGTCCGGCCTCCAACAGACAGACGGAGACGGTTTCATCCTCGCTCAGCCGGTTGGCCAGAACGCATCCCGCCGATCCGGCGCCGACGATTAGGTAATCAAATTCCGCGTCGCTCATTAATTTCTTCGCCCCTGTTTACTTTTGCCAGCGCACTTTGAAATGATCCGGTGGCTTCAGCTCTTTGCGGTTCCACCACAACAATTCGCCGTTCAAAAACGCCTCGGCCAGATCGTTCTCCGGCTTTTCGAAAAACCGTTCGGCGGTTGCCCGTTCCAGCATCCGCCCCCGATAAAGAAAGACAACGTCATCGGCAAGGCGGCGCGCCTGACCGAGATCGTGGGTGGACATGATGATCTTGGTGCCGGCGGCCCGTATCGCCGCCATGATATCTTCGAGCGCATGGGTCGCCGCCGGATCGAGGGCGGCGGCCGGCTCATCCATGAACAGAACTTCGGGGTTCACCGCCCAGGCGCGGGCCACGGCGAGGCGCTGCTGCTCGCCCACAGACAGGGTGCGCGCCGGCGCTTTGGCGAGGCGCGTGAGCCCGGTCCGTTGCAGCATGTCCTCGACAATCTCCAGGCGCCGGGGGCGCGCAATTTTGCGTTGCTTCAACACATGATGGAGGTTGGCCGCCACCGAGCGGCGCAGCATGGTCGGGCGCTGGAACACCATGGCCTGATCCCGCTGGCCTTGAGGGGTGTCTTTGCCTTTCCAGGTGATGGCGCCGTCCGATGGCCGCAGCAAACCGTGGCCGAGGCGCAACAGAAGGCTCTTGCCGGCGCCGTTGGGCCCTAATATCACGGTCAGCGATCCGGCCTCGAAGCTGGTGGAAATCTCCTTGATCAGCTTGGTGCCGCCGATTTCAAAGGAAACATTGTCAAAGGTCAGCGGCAGCAGATTGGATGTCACCGCCGGCCGGCCCTTGGTGTGACCCGGGGCGCTATCCATGGCGCTTCATCGCCGCTTCGCCGATCAGGTAAGCGGCCGCGTTGACGCTGAGCGCCAGCACCAGAAGGATGATGCCGAGCCCAAGGGCCAGGGCCAGATCGCCCTTCGAGGTTTCCAGCGCGATCGAAGTGGTCATCACTCTTGTGACATGATCGATATTGCCGCCGACGATCATCACCGCGCCCACTTCGGCGCTGGCCCGCCCGAAGCCGGCTAAAACGGTGGTGATCAGGCTGAACCGGTTGTCCCATAAAAGCGTGCCGACAATTTCGGTGGGGCCGGAGCCGATGGAGCGCAGATGCTCCGAATATTCGTTCCACAGGTCTTCGGTGGATTGGCGCGTCAGGGCGGCAACGATGGGCGTGATCAGCAGCACCTGGGCGATGATCATGGCGGTTGGCGTGAACAAAAGCCCGAGGGTGCCGAGGGGCCCGGAGCGGGACAGCATCAGATAGACGACCAGCCCGACCACCACCGGCGGCAATCCCATTAGCGCATTCAAGATCACGACGAGTATTTTGCGCCCCGGAAAGCGGAATACCGCCAACGATGCGCCCACCGGCAAGCCGATGATACAGGCAATGGCAACCGCGATCAGGCTGACCTGGAGCGACAGGGCCACGATTTCCGCCAGCCCGCTTTCCAGGTTCAGTATGAGCGTTGCCGCCGCCGCAAAGGCGCCACCGACATCGGACATGGTTCTATCGCCTCAAAGCCCCAGGATCGATCCCGCACCATCTCAAATTATAGGGCCGTCATAAAGCCTCTTCTGGAATGACGGCCTAGGCCGCCAGCCCCAAATGATCGCGGTCGCGCCCTTCCCACATGCGGCGGGCTTCCATATCGGCGCCTTCCATATCCGCCGCCCGGCCCATCAATTTCAAGGCAATGGCGAGGGTGCCGGTGACCGCAGCGGCGCCATAGTCATCCGTCTCGGCGCCGCTCCAAACCCTGGCCAGACGCCGCACATCCATTTCGGTGTCTTCCGGGCGCACCGGATCATCGATCAAAGTCGGCCAGGTTTCGGAGCCGAGAACGCCATCGGCGCAAGTGAATACTTCGCACGGCTTGTTGGGCCGCCGCTCGATCTCGCCGCCGTCGCCGCGAAACACGGCGACGTTGGCATAGCCCAGCAACTGGCCGGCCACCTGATGGGTGTCTTGAAAGCCCCGGTGGAATATGCCTTGCAATATATGGGGCGCCGAGAACGGATTGAGCAGCCTGGACACCGTATGCACCGGCGAGCGCAGTCCCAAAATGGGGCGCAGATTTATGATATCGCGCAAGGGCTGGCTCAAAACCTCGAGCGGCAGATAGGCGAAGCCGGCGCGCTCGATGGCGGCGCCAGCCTCGGCAAAGGACTGGGAGGCCGGCAGGCCGAGGGTTTCCATGGTACCCCGCAAATAGACCCGGCCCGCCGTGTGCCCCTCGGTCCCGTGCATTAATATTTTGACCCCGTTCTGCGCCAAGACCAGCGCCGACAGCAGGAACCAGGGCAACTGGCGGCGCTTGCCCGCATAGGACGACCAATCCAGATCGATGCTGGGAATTGGGTACGCCAGATCGAACGTGGCCCGGGCGGCGCGCACGAAGCCGGCGATTTCCTCGGCGGTTTCTTCCTTGAAGCGAAGCAGCATCAGGAACGCGCCCAGCTGTTCGGCGCGCACCTGGCCGGCCAGGATCATAGTCATGGCCTCCTCGGCCTCCTCCATTGTGAAGGGCCGGGATTTGGTCTTGCCGCGCGCCAGGATGCGCACATAAGGCGCGAATGGGTGGTCTTCGCTCATGGATTTATCTGCCAATGTCTATTTCTCAGCTATCGAATTTACCAATTTGTTCATTTCGGCGGACAATTCTGCTGCGTCACGCCCGGGCGCGCATTTTCTTCCTCTCAGATAACGGTCGCCGACCGAGGGGCCTTTGCCTTCCGATGGGTATTTGGCTCCGAAATATACATTGAACGCATAACAGGCGGTCTCTCCGTTCGATTTGGAAATATAGCTGAATTCGCCAAATCCGGAATGACTTCTTTTGACATCCGGCAAGCTAGCCGAAACGCCGTCCACGGCTTTTTTCTTGATAAAATTTCGATAATATTTGAGCACTTCTGTGTCTGAATTCCTGTCGTACCAGCCGCTTTTAAATCTCAGGTGCGTATAGAGAATATTTCCGCCATTAAAATGCACGGTTTCCCCATACCAGTTCTCGTGTGGTTGCGTGAGCCGGTACCGGCTATTGATCACAACGGGCGGATTGGTAATTTCCAATTTCGAATTATCGGCGGAAATCAACAATAATTTATCGGCGCGATCCGTCGACTGACATCCAGCCAACAAGAGAATTGCCGCAAACGTTCCAAATCCAAAATAATTCATTGGCCGCCTCGACGGTTAAAAATAACCAAATCCATCATCGGACAGTATGCCCGCGCCGGTGCGTGAAATGCAATATCAGCCGGGTGCGGCGGCTTTGATCTTGGTTTCACGCAAGGCAATGTAGATGCCAGAGCCGGCGATCAGGGCAAGACCGGACCAGGTCCAGGGGCCGGGAAACTCGCCGAACACAATGACGCTGAAGCCGATGGCGCCGATGATCTGGGAATATTGAAACGGCGCGATGATGTTGGCGGGCGCGTACGCAAAGGCGGAAATCATCATCACCTGGCCCAACGTGGCCAGCACCAGAAAGGCGCCGATCATGCCGCCATCGGCAATCACCGGCGTGGTCCAAAAGAACGGCGCCAGCGGCGCGATCAAAAAGGCGCCGATCAATGGGGTGTAGGCGGCGGCGACGATTTGCGGCGAAAAGGGCGCCAGCTTGCGGTTGGCGATATAAAACAGCCCGACGAAAAACCCCGCCGCCAGCCCGATGAGATAGCCTTTGGGATCACCATCGAACGCCGGGCGCAGGATCAGCAAGATACCGAAAAATCCGATGATGACGGCGACGGTGCGCCGCGCGCCCAGCGCCTCGCCAAGGACCAGCGGCGATAAGGCGGTCACCACCAGGGGCGCCAGGAAGATCATCGCCGTCGCGTCGGCCAGGGAGATAAAGCGCACCGCCCAATAGAAACAGCCGACGCCGATGATCAGCAGCCCGGCGCGGACCACTTGCAGGCCGAACGGCCGGGGCAGCAAAATACCGAAGCCGTAGCGGGCAACGATCACCGGCAGCAGGACGGCACAGGCGAACAACACCTGCATCCAAAGCAGCATCAACGGCTCGTAGCCGCCGGCGAGCAGCTTGGCGAAGCCGTCCTTGACGCCGTTGAACATCAGCGCCGTGGTCATCAGCGACGCACCGATCAGGGGGCTGGATTTATGCATTTAGAGCGGCGCGGGTCGGCTCAGAGCCAGAATTGCAGTACGTATTCGAACGGCCCTTCGGCGTTAACGATGTCGACCCGCTGTAATTTTATGCGGAAGCCGTCATCGGCCTTAA
>CAUZTZ010000299.1:0-5577 GCA_963582805.1 Alphaproteobacteria bacterium | reverse complement strand
GAAGCTATCATTCGCCAAATCCCTGAGGATCAGCCGATCCTGTTCGCGCCCGACAAGCATCTGGGTGCGTACCTGGCGCGCCAATCGGGCCGCGAGATGACAATATGGCCGGGCACCTGCATCGTGCACGAACAGTTCAACGAGCGCGAATTGATCAAATTGTCGATGCGCCACCCGGACGCCAAGATCGCCGCCCACCCGGAATGCCCAGATTCCATACTGCGCAACGCCGATCATGTGGGCTCGACCTCCTCTATTCTGAAATACGTTACCACCGATAGCGCCGAGAAATATATCGTCGCCACCGAACAGCACATCATCCATCAGATGCAGCTGGCGGCGCCGGACCGCACCTTTTTGGCGGCGCCCGGCGCCGATGGCGGCTGCGACTGCGCCAACTGCCCGTTCATGGCATTGAATTCCCTGGAAAAGCTGTATCTGGCCCTGGCCAACGAAGCGCCCTACGTGGAAATTCCCGAAGATTTGCGC
This sequence comes from Alphaproteobacteria bacterium, assembly GCA_963582805.1. Classification (GTDB taxonomy): domain Bacteria; phylum Pseudomonadota; class Alphaproteobacteria; order Rhodospirillales; family UBA2165. Next base: position 5,088 of record CAUZTZ010000299.1, on the reverse strand, counting down.
GTCGCCGCCCTGGCGCCGTTGCAGCGTATGCTGGATTTGTCGCCAGCCAGCCCGCGGGCGAGAAATGCCGCTTGACCTGCCAGCCGGGCTCGATGCCGCCGAAATTCAAACGCTGATCGATACCGCCATCGCCGAGGATATCGGCGCGGGCGATATCACATCCCAGGCGGTGATCCCGCCCGGCACCAAATTCGATGGCGTCATGTCGGCGCGCCAGGACATGGTCTGCGCCGGACTGCCCATCGCCAAGGCCATATTCGAGACCTTCTCACATGATATCATATTCGAGGCTTTGGCCGCCGACGGCGATCGTCTGGCCGCCGGCGCCCATCTGGCGCGCCTTGGCGGTCCGGCCCTGGCGCTCTTAACCGCCGAGCGGACGGCCATCAACATGCTCCAGCATCTGTCCGGTATCGCCACCCTGACGGCCAAATATGCAGACGCCATCGCCGGCACCGGCTGCATCCTGCTGGATACCAGAAAAACCACGCCGGGGCTCCGTAACTTGCAGAAATATGCGACCCGCATGGGCGGCGCCACCAATCACCGCATGCGCCTCGATGACGGCGTCCTGATCAAGGACAACCATATCGCCCTGGCCGGCGGCGTCGGCGAGGCCATTGGGCGCGCCCGCGCCGGCGGACTAAGCGATATCGAAGTGGAATGCGACACCTTGGAGCAGGTCACCGAAGCCTTGGACGCCGGCGCCGACAGCATCCTTTTGGACAATATGGCGCCGCCCCTGATGGCCCAGGCGGTTGCCATGATCGATGGCCGGGTGCCCACCGAAGCGTCCGGCAACGTCAAGCTGGAAACCATCCGCGAAATTGCCGAGACCGGCGTCACCTATGCGTCGGCCGGGCGCATCACCTATGCGGCGCCGGCCATCGATATCGGGCTCGACTGGTCGGCGGCGCCTTAAGGGCAGGCCCAAATTCATGAGCGAAAAAGCGAAAATCGCCGATTACGTCACCGACGTGGCGATCATTGGGTCGGGCGCCGCCGGGCTGACCGCGGCATTTGCGCTTGATGCCCTCGATCAGCGCGAAAACCGGGTGGTCACGTTCGCGGCGCGCACCGTAATTCTGGCCACCGGCGCAACCACGGGCCCGACGATCCTGACCCCCGAGCACCGATCCTGACATGGCGGGCAGCAAACATTGGCGCCGTCTGGGCATGGGATTGGCGACCCTCATGGGCGCCAAGCCACAAGGTTTTTTCATTCCCTATCGGCACGCCGCCAGCCTGCCCCAAGCCGGAACTCTGCCCGCCTATGCGGGTATCGAGAAGGCGTTCACGGCCCGCCAAGACGCCTTTCAAGAGCTTACAAATAGCTTTAACGAATTCGCAGAAGATTTTGATAAAATTGGAGAAAACAATCCACCCCAGCCCCGATGGGATCAAAGCTGGTTTCCCCGGCTGGACGCGGCGGCGGCCTATGCGCTGGTCCGCAAGGAGCGTCCAAACCGCATTGTCGAGATCGGCTCCGGCCATTCCACTCGTTTCCTGGCGCGCGCCATTGCCGACGGCGGCCTCGCCACCCGGCTGACCACCATCGATCCCGAGCCGCGCGCCGTGATCGCCGGCCTGGATATCGACATCCAGCGCCAGCCTTTGCACGAAACATCGTATGAGATATTCGAACGCATCGAGCCCGGCGATTTCCTGTTCGTGGATTCCAGCCATATCCTGATGCCGGGCAGCGACGTGGACCATATCCTGAACCGCATCCTGCCCGCCCTGCCCGCCGGCGTGATGGTGCATTTCCACGATATCTTCTTGCCCTTTGATTACCCGGCGACGTGGGCGTGGCGCGGCTATAACGAGCAGCAGGGCTTGGCCGCGCTGCTCCAGGGCGGCGCCTACGAGATTGTATTTGCCAGCAATTATGTCATGGCCCGGGCCCCGGAATGGCTGGACGCAACGCCCCTCGCCAATATCCCGCTGGCCGATGGCGCCTTTGAAAACAGCCTCTGGCTCAGGAAAACCGGGAAATAATCAGCCCGCCGCCGCCTCGTCTGGGATGAAACCACCGCCGGCGCGGTCCGTATTGGCGATGAAGTTCATGTCTTCGGCGCGCGCTGGCCAGTCGGGCATCATCAGCCATATGCGCAGCAAAAGCCGCTTCAATTCCGGGTCCGGATCATCCCGGTAATCGGTGCGCGCATGGAAGATGACCCGGTTGTTCAAAAACTGGATATCGCCGGGCTGGAATTCCATATCCAGATAGACATCCGGGCGCGACGCGATCTCGGTGATCTTGTCGAGCGCCGCCTGCTCATCCGCAGCCAAGTCATAGCCTTCTTCTTCGGCTTGACGGATGGTCATCGGCAACAGGTAGCTCTGCATGGCGCCGCCGCTTCGCGCAAACACCGGCACCCGGTGTTCGGTAACCTGGCCGCCATGGGCACGGCGGCTGTAATGGTAGCCGTTATAGAGATGGCGAAGCAATTCGGGGCATTCATCAAGCATGATATTGTGCACCGCCTGCGCGCTGATGATCCGGCTGGCGCCGCCTTCGGGAGCGGCGCGCATACACAACAAACCAACCACATCCACCGGATCCATATGCGGCTCGATAACGCCGCCGGCGGTGTAGTAGCGGTCGGTGGCGCCCTTGTCGATAACATGGCCAAGGCGGTCGCCATCGGCGCTTTGCGACACGCCGATGCCGAGATGGGCGCCGATGGCCCAGAGGATGGCGCCGATCTCCCCCGCCGAATAATCACCGATGGGCAGGCCGCGGATCATCACGAACCCGCGTCCCTCGCCCAACTCGGCGCGCACGGTTGCCAGAACCGGGGCAAGGCCGGGCAGATCGAAATCTTCTTTTTTGGCGTCTTCGAGGCTGATGCCGCTGCTGCGCGCATTCGCTGCCGCGGCTTCCAATTCGGCGCGGGAACCGGCGTCCAATTGCAATATCCAATCCCGGTTTTCGCTGAGCGCGGCGCCATACCAAACCGCCGGCGATACCACCGCTTGCATTTCCGTCATGGCCTTTGCCCCCATATCAATTCCCGGCTGCAATGCCGGACGCAGCGATTATAACCGCAAATATCAGGCCGTGCACACCGAAGCCGCCGGTATCGCCCGGGCGATTGCCTCGGGCGCTTCCAATTCGGCGCGGGAATCGGCGTCCAATTGCAAAATCCAATCCCGGTTTTCGCAGAGCGCTCCTCCGTACCAAGCCAAAAAAGTTCATGGAGCCAGACCCGGCAGTTTAGATGCTGAAATTATCCCGTCTGCTAATGCCCTAAATAATATTACGATATTACGTTCATTGTACTTAGGGCCTCCCTACAGGCCTCAATAGTTTGTGTCGCCTTTTCCTTGTTTCCAGCTATTCTCAATTCCATGTCTAGAGTAATAGTCCTGCGAAGAGCGACGGCTTCGTTAACGGTTAAATACCCGAGCTGCGATGCGATTGAAGTCAACATCGGCTCAGAAGCACCCAGTTCCTCGGCACTTGAACTATCATTCAAATATCGCTGAGCTTTCTCCTTTATCGCGACGACCTCGGCAGCAGCAATTGCAACGATAGATTTTCGATTCCGTTTACCATCCATTACTCTCGTAATTATCGTGGCGATCAACGTACCAATTATACCTATGGCGCCGCCAACCATGACACCAATGAGCTCTGCTGACATATGCACCTCCGTGGTTCGAACCTCACAACAGCCGTTGTACCATAATCAATGCTGCCATGAGACGGCGTATCGGGGAGAGGAGCTCAATCGCAGTCCCATAGTTGAGAACAGCAATATACCTGTCCCGCCCACTTGCGCGGTTCATAAAACGTTCTATATAGATACCCAAGGCCGGCATCAAATTCGAGCCGGCAAAATGTCGTTGAATTTGGACAAAAAGCATGTCGGGTCCACGCAGCGGAAATTGGATAAAAACCGGTATAAACCGTAAGGAACCGTAAGGAATGCTCATGAACCGGTATGGTCGATTTCGGCGAAACATGTCGCACCCGTGTGTCGCACTGGGTTGCTGCATACCAGGGATAGTATGCGGGCCGTGGCATGAACGGCGGGCGGGTCTTGATCGCGCGCCATGGGATTGGTCTGCAACAGGTTGCCTTGTAAAGGCAGGGCCAGCGGGTTAGGTCGAACGATGGAAAGCTTCCAATTTATCAAGCGGCACGGGCTGTGGAGCGACGAACAGGCGCGCCAGGCGGTGGAACTGCAACATCGCATCGAAGCCGGGGATTTAAACCTGATCCGCGTTGCCTGGCCCGACCCGCACGGCGCCATCCGCGCCAAGGCGGTCACCGTGCCGGCCTTCAAAGACGTGCTCGAAAACGGCTACAACATCAATATCGCCACCTCGACCCTGGACGGCTCCGGCGCGCGGGTGTTCCAATCCTTCACCGCCGGCGGCGGGCTGGGGCTGGACGAGATGACCGGCTCGCCCAACCTGACGGCGGTGCCCGATCCCGCAACCTTCCGCATCCTGCCCTGGGCCCCCGATATCGGCTGGGTGCTGTGCGACCAATATTTCCACGATGGCCGCCCCTTCCATTTCGCCACCCGGCATCTGTTGAAGCAGCAACTGGCGCGCCTGGAAGAACGTGGCCTCAGCCATGTGGTGGGCCTCGAGACGGAATGGTATCTGTCGCGCATTGTCCAGGAACATCTGGGCCCGGAGAATATCGGCGTGCCCGGGCTTTTGGGAAAACCCATCGCCACGGCGCCGGTGGAGCGCGGCTATTCTTATCATTCGGAGACCAACCTGGACATCATGCAGCCGGTGTTGAGCGAGCTGACCGCCGCCTATCAGGCCCTTGGTCTGCCGTTGCGATCCATGGAAAACGAATGGGGGCCGGGCCAGGTAGAGTGCACCTTTAGCGCCGATGATGCCCTTGCGGCCGCCGACAACTATGCCCTATTTCGCACCGCCACCCGGCAGGTCTGTCACCGCCTCGGCTACTTCGCCACCTTCATGTGCCGGCCCGGCATTGCCGGGCACTGTTCCTCGGGCTGGCATCTGCACCAGTCGGTCAAGGACAAGATGGGCGTCAACCAATTGATTCCCGGCGCCACGGACGGCCATCTGTCGCCGCTGGGGCAGAATTTCCTG
>CAUZTZ010000298.1:0-5581 GCA_963582805.1 Alphaproteobacteria bacterium | reverse complement strand
GAAAATTTCCTTCGCTGGTATCGACGAAGCGGCCCTTGAGCTCGTCCTTATCGGAATAGGCGATGGAATGGACAATAAAATCCAGCGATCCCCATTCGGCTTTGAGCGCGCCGAACAAATCATCCAGACTATCCGCATCGGTAACGTTGCAGGGCAGGGTCATGGCGGCGCCGATCTGTTCGGCCAGCGGCAGGACCCGTTTGGCGAAGGGCTCGTTCTGATAGGTGAGCGCCAGCTCCGCGCCTTCCGCCGCCAGCCGCTGGGCAATCCCCCAGGCGATCGAACGGTCGTTGGCGATGCCGACGACGAGGCCGCGCTTGCCGGCCATGATGTTGGATGATGCGTTCATGGATGATCAGCTGGCGCCACCGGAAATTTATAGAAGCGCCCCGATTGCGGCTCTAGGCGTCGATGCGGGTAAAGGCCAGGGTAGCGTTGGTGCCGCCGAACCCGAAGGAATTGGTCAGCACGCAGTTTATCTCGGCGTCGTCCATGCGTTCGAGGACGATGGGCATGTCATCGGCCGCCGGATCCAATTCGTCGATATTGGCCGACGCGCAAATAAAGCGTTCTTCCATCATCAACAGGCTGTAGATGCTCTCCTGCACGCCGACGGCGCCCAAGGAATGGCCGGTCAGGGATTTGGTGGAATTGAACCAGGGGATGCGGTTGCGCTTTTCGAACACGCCGCGGATGGCTTCCAGCTCCTTGGCATCGCCCACCGGCGTCGAGGTGCCATGGGTGTTGATGTAATCCACTGGCCTATCGAGGCTGTCCATGGCCATGGTCATGCAGCGCGCGGCGCCTTCGCCGGACGGCTGCACCATGTCATAGCCGTCCGAGGTGGCGCCGTAGCCGGCCACTTCACCGTAAATCTTGGCGCCCCGGGCGCGGGCATGTTCATATTCTTCGACCACCACAACGCCGCCGCCGCCGGCAATAACAAAGCCGTCGCGGTTGGCATCGAAGGCGCGTGACGCCTTGGTCGGGTCGTCGTTATATTTCGACGACAAGGCGGGCATGGCGTCGAACAAAACCGACATGGACCAATGCAGTTCCTCGCCGCCGCCGGCAAACACCACATCCTGCTTGCCCCATTGGATCAATTCGGCGGCGTTGCCGATGCAATGGGCCGAGGTGGCGCAGGCCGATGAAATGGAATAATTGACGCCGAGGATTTTGAACGGTGTCGCCAGGGTGGCCGAATTGGTGCTCGACATGGTGCGCGGCACCATGAACGGGCTGACTTTTTTCGGCCCCCGGTCGCGGGCTTTGTCGGCGGCTTCGATCAGGTTGCGGGTCGACGGCCCGCCCGAGCCCATGATCAGCCCGGTGCGCTCGTTGGAAACATCCGCCTCGGAAAGCTTTGCATCATCAATGGCTTCGCCCATGGCGATATAGTTATAGGCGGCGCCGTCGCCCATGAAGCGGCGCAGCTTGCGGTCGATGCGTTCATCCAGATCGATATCGGGGGCGCCGTGAACATGGCTGCGAAATCCCATATCGCAATATTCCTCGGAAAACGATATCCCCGAGCGGCCTTCGCGCAACGAGGTCAGCACCTCGTTCTTATCGTTGCCGATGCTGGACACGATGCCCATTCCGGTGATGACCGCTCTGCGCCTGTCCATATTCTAGCTTTCCTCTTCGGGAATGAATGTGCCGACTTTAAGGCCTTTGGTCTGATAAGCCAATTCGCCGTCAACTTCCATAGTGCCGTCGGCAAAAGCCAGCGCCACCTGCCGGTTCACCAGCCGCTTGATGTCGATATGATAGCGGACCAGGCGCGCGCTCGGCGGCACCTGGCCGGTAAATTTAATCTCGCCGGCGCCAAGGGCGCGGCCACGGCCCGGCGCGCCCGACCAGCCGATAAAAAATCCAACCAATTGCCAAAGGGCATCCAGCCCCAGGCATCCCGGCATCACCGGATCGCCGGGAAAATGGCAATCGAAAAACCACATGTCGGGGCTGATATCCAACTCCGCCTCGACAACGCCCTTGCCGTAGGCGCCGCCGTCGGCGCTGATATTCTGGATACGGTCGAACATCAGCATGGGCGGCGCCGGCAGTTGCGCGTTGCCGGGGCCAAACAATTCGCCGCGCCCGCAGGCCAGCAAATCATCCCGATCAAAACTGTGCCGCTCGCCAAATGGGCTTTCGCCGACGGACGCCGCAACTTGAGTCACAATCACACCCAACCACTTCTATTCAATTGCCACAACGATACGCCCGCGCGGGCGCCATAACGGTGCCCGGCCGCGCTCTTACTAGACCATATAGGGCGGCCATACCACAAAGACGAACGGGCGCGCCCGCGAAATGCGTTTTCGCGGGCGCTATTTCCCATAAGCATTTGAATTAGCTCGCTCTTTTCTTTTCGAAATTCGCCGAAATATCTTCGCCGGTTTCCTGATTAACCGCCTTCATGGACAGCTTGACCTTGCCCCGGTCGTCGATACCGATCAGCTTCACTTTGATCTTGTCGCCGACATTGATCACGTCGGTGGTTTTCTCGACGCGCTCGGGCTTCAATTCCGAAATATGGACAAGCCCGTCGCGGGCGCCCATGAAATTGACGAAGGCGCCGAAATCGACGGTCTTGACCACGGTGCCGGTGTAGATCAAGCCAACTTCCGGCTCGGCTACGATGGCGTTGATCATGGCGATCGCTTCCGAGGACGCGATTTCGTCGATGGCCGCAACCTTGATGGTGCCGTCGTCTTCGATATCGATCTTGGCGCCGGTGGTCTCGCAAATCTCGCGGATGATTTTTCCGCCGGGGCCTATGACTTCGCGGATCTTCTCCTTGTCGATGGTGATCACCGTTATCCGGGGTGCGTTGTCGCTGATGCTCTCCCTGGGTGTGGACAAGGCTTTTTCCATTTCGCCAAGAATGTGCAGGCGGCCGTCGCGGGCCTGGGCCAGGGCGACTTCCATAATATCCTTGGTGATGGATGTGATCTTGATATCCATCTGCAAGGCGGTGATGCCATCCTTGGTGCCGGCGACTTTAAAATCCATATCGCCGAGATGATCTTCATCGCCGAGGATATCGGACAACACGGCGAACTCATCCTCTTCTTTGATTAACCCCATGGCGATACCGGCAACCGGCCGGGTCAGGGGCACGCCGGCATCCATCATCGAGAGCGATGTGCCGCAGACCGTCGCCATCGACGACGAGCCGTTCGATTCGGTAATTTCCGAAACCACCCGGAGCGTATAGGGGAAGTCTTCCTTGCTCGGCAGCATGGCGCGAACGGCGCGCCAGGCGAGCTTGCCGTGACCGATCTCGCGGCGGCCCGGCGAGCGCAGGAAGCTGGCCTCGCCGACCGAGTAGGGCGGGAAGTTATAGTGCAGCAGGAAATGTTCCCGGTAATCACCGTCGAGACCGTCGATAATCTGCTCGTCCTGGCCGGTGCCGAGGGTGGTCACCACCAAGGCCTGGGTCTCGCCGCGGGTGAACAAGGCGCTGCCATGGGCACGCGGCAACAGTCCAACCTCGCTGGAGATGGGGCGCACCGTTGCGGTATCGCGGCCATCGATACGCTTGCCGGTATTCAGAATATCCCGGCGCACGATATTTTTCTCGAGGCTTTTGAAAGCGCCGGAGACCACCGAGCTATCGGTATCCGCATCGCCTTCGTAGGCTTCCGTCACCATTTTCCGAACTTCGGAAATTTTGTTCTGACGCACCGCTTTCTCGGTCTCGGCGTAAGCGGCGCGCAAATCGGCGTCGGCAATTTCGGCAACGCGGGTGGCGACGGCGTCCGCATAGTCCGGCGGCGCCGGCACGTCCCACGGCGTCTTGGCGCATTTTTGCGCCAGCGCGATGATCGCATCGATCACCTTCTGGTTGGCTTCGTGGCCAAACATGACGGCGCCGAGCATCACTTCTTCGGTCAGCTCGTTGGCCTCGCTCTCGACCATCAGCACGCCTTCGCGGGTGCCCGCCATGACCAAATTCAGCGCCGATTCCTTCTGTTCATCGACGGTCGGGTTCAAGACATAATTGCCGTCGATATAACCAACCCGGGCGCCGCCGATGGGCCCCAGGAACGGAATGCCGGAAATGGTCAGCGCCGCCGAGGCGCCGATCAGCGCGACCATATCGGGATCGTTTTCCAGATCATGGGCGAGGACCGTGCAGATGACTTGCGTTTCGTTCCGGTAGCCGGTGGCAAACAAAGGCCTGAGTGGCCGGTCGATCAGCCGCGAGGTCAGGGTTTCCTTTTCGCTGGGCCGTCCCTCGCGCTTGAAAAAGCCGCCCGGGATTTTGCCGGCGGCAAAGGTTTTTTCCTGGTAGTTGACCGTCAGCGGGAAAAAATCGATCCCCGCCTTCGGTGATCTCTGGCCAACCGCGGTGCACAGCACCATGGTGTCGCCGAGGGACGCCATGACGGCGCCGTCGGCCTGGCGGGCGATCTTGCCGGTTTCCAAAACCAGCTTGCGTCCGCCCAAATCAATTTCTTGTCGATGTTCTTCAAACATATATCTCTTCCTTCAATCTTTCTTTCAAAATCCCGCTGGCGCGCCGGCTTTCACCCCCATGGGTGGCCCTCTACGCGCGTTGCCCAAAATTGGGCCAGATGGGGCGTTTGGCGCCCTTAACATCCGTCATAACGGGTTCGATCCAGCACATATCCGCGCCGCCGGCCGAATTGCCGGGACAGCGCGGCGGCGCCGGGGCGTGCGGACTAACGCCGCAGTCCCAGCCGCTCGATCAGGCCTTGGTAGCGCTCGACTTTCTTACCACGTACATAGTCGAGCAGCCGCCGGCGTTGTCCGACCATCATCAGAAGGCCGCGCCGGGAATGGTAGTCTTTCTTATGTTCTTTTAAATGATCGGTCAGGTTATTGATGCGCTCGGACAGGATGGCGACTTGTACTTCCGGTGAGCCGGTGTCGCCTTCCTTGGTCGCATATTCAACGATCAATTCCTGTTTACGTTCAGGTGTAATCGACATCGTGTACTCCGTTGTTAAAGATTTAAAACACGAATTGGACGAATTTCGCCGCCCTCAAAGCGGGCCAGCGCAACCGGTTTTCCCTCAGCCATTGCACAAATTACAGCGCCTTGACCTAATTGTTTGAGGGGGATTCTCCGAGCCACCTTCAGCGCGGAAACTGCTTGTCCGCATTGCATCCGGCGCGCCTCATCCTCGGTCAGGGCCAGTGCCGGGATGTCGTCCAGCGCGGTCTCGACCGGCAGCAGTAACTCTGCGGCGGGCGAACTATGTCCTAATTGTTCCAGCTTATCCAGGGAAATCGCCTGGGTTTCTTCGAACGGGCCGAGCCCGGTGCGGCGCAGCTCGGAGATATGGCCGTGGGTGCCGAGCCGTTCCGCCAAATCCCGCGCCAGGGAGCGCATATAGGCGCCCTTGCCGCTGACAACTTCGAACACCGCGTGATCCGCATCCGGCTCCCCAGTCAGGCGAAATGCATCGATGCGGATGACGCGCGGCTCCAGAACCAGCTCCTTGTTCTCCCGGGCCAGGGCATAGGCGCGCGCGCCATTCACCTTCACGGCGGAATAATCGGGCGGTATTTGTTGGATATTGCCGATAAATTCCGGCAAGGC
>CAUZTZ010000297.1:0-5593 GCA_963582805.1 Alphaproteobacteria bacterium | reverse complement strand
CCGGGGATGTCGATTTCGATAATATCGCCTTCTTCGATCAGCCCGATGGCGCCGCCCTCGGCGGCTTCCGGCGAGACATGGCCGATGGAGAGCCCCGAAGTGCCGCCGGAAAAGCGCCCGTCGGTGACCAGCGCGCAGTCCTTGCCAAGCCCCATGGATTTCAAATAGCTGGTCGGATACAGCATTTCCTGCATACCGGGCCCGCCCTTGGGGCCTTCGTAGCGGATCAGGACGATATCGCCGGCGCTCACTTCGCGCGAAAGTATCGCCTTGCAGGCGTCTTCCTGGCCTTCGAAGATGCGCGCCGGGCCGGAGAATTTGAGGATGCTGGCATCGACCCCGGCGGTCTTCACGATGCAGCCCTCGAGGGCGATGTTGCCGTAAAGAACCGCAAGCCCGCCGTCCTGGCTGTAGGCATGTTCCACATCGCGGATGCAGCCGTTCTTGCGGTCCAGATCCAGACTGTCGTACCGTTTCGCCTGGCTGAACGCCTCGGTGGTAACGACGCCGCCGGGCGCGGCGCTGTAGAATTTGTGGACATCGGGATCATTGGTGCGCTGCACGTCCCATTGGTCGATGGCGTTGCCGAGGGTGGCGGTATGTACGGTCGGCACGTCGCGCTGGATCAATCCGCCCCGGTCCAATTCGCCCAAAATCGCCATGATGCCGCCGGCCCGATGCACGTCTTCCATGTGATAGTCCGGGCTCGATGGCGCCACCTTGCAGACGTTGGGCACCTTGCGCGATAGCCGGTCGATATCGGCCATGGTGAAATCGATGCCGCCTTCGTGGGCGATGGCCAACAGATGCAGCACCGTATTTGTCGAGCCGCCCATGGCGATATCCAGGGTCATGGCGTTCTCGAAGCCGGCCTTGCCGGTGGCGCGGGGCAGGGCGCTTTCGTCATCGTCATCGTAATAGCGCCGGCAAAGCGCGACAATCTGGCGCCCGGCGCGCAGGAACAGATCCTTGCGGTCGGCGTGGGTGGCCAGCGCCGAGCCGTTGCCGGGCAGCGCCAGGCCCAGGGCCTCGGCCAGGCAGTTCATGGAATTGGCGGTGAACATGCCCGAACACGAGCCGCAGGTGGGGCAGGCGGAGCGTTCATATTTGAGCGCCAGCTCGTCGCTCACGTTTGGATTGGCGCCCTCGATCATGGCGTCGATGAGATCGATATTGCGCTCCACCCCATCGATTTCGATCTTGCCCGCTTCCATGGGCCCGCCGGAAACGAAGATTGCCGGGACATTGAGGCGCATGGCCGCCATCAGCATGCCCGGCGTGATCTTGTCGCAGTTGGAGATGCAGACCATGGCGTCGGCGCAGTGGGCGTTGACCATGTATTCGGCGCTATCGGCGATGATCTCCCGGGATGGCAGGGAATAGAGCATGCCGTCATGGCCCATGGCGATGCCGTCATCGACGGCGATGGTATTGAATTCCTTGGCGACGCCGCCGGCGGCTTCGACCTCGCGGGCCACCATCTGGCCTAAGTCTTTCAAATGCACATGGCCGGGCACGAACTGGGTGAAGGAATTGACGATGGCGACGATGGGCTTGCCGAAATCCTCGTCGGTCATGCCGGTGGCGCGCCACAGGCCGCGGGCGCCGGTCATGTTGCGGCCATGGGTGGATGTCTTGGAACGAAGCACGGGCATGGAATTTCCTTAAACCTATTTAGGGCCTATTCATAGCCGCGCCGGGCAACGCATTCCACCCCACAGTTCGTGGGCCTATCCGGCGCAGGTTTAAACCATACCCCTAAGGAGCATCAAAAGGCCGCCCTCCTGCTTCGAGACAGGCACCGTGCCTGCACCTCAGCATGAGGGCTAAGTCCTTGATTTATATAAAACCACATTAGAGAGGAGGGCCTTGTAAGGCCCATCTCCAAAGGGGTGAGCACCATTAGAAACGTTTAAAATCAATCAGTTGATCGGGGCGGTTGCTAAACAATTCCGATTCAATCTGATTAAAGCGGATTAAGAGCGATTCGGTCGGGCAAAATTTGGGCATAGCCGCAAGAGCACGTCCGCTATACTCGTCTGCATCTACGCCGAACCCGGACATTCCTGTCAAATCGGCTGAATGGCTGCTTTCGAGCCAAACCGGACTCACGTTTTAATTCCATTTTACAAAAGTCCATTGTGATCTGACCAATTTCCTCTTGAATGGGCGCAAAAAAATGCGCCTGAGAGGGATTTATGAGGCGACGGCGAAGACGGTCACGGCGATGCAATGAATATTGCGGCACTTTGCACAGGAAGCCGTGGATATTCTAGCCACCCTTGCCCATAATTAGGTCCGGCAGGAACGTTACGATCTCTGGGAAAATGCTTAGGATGACGATGGCCAGGACCATACACAGCATGAACGGCGTTGCGCCTTTGAGAATGGTCGGCAGCGACACCTCGGGCACAATGCTATTGATAACATAGAGGTTGAGGCCGACCGGCGGCGTGATCAGGCCGATTTCCATGTTGATCGTGAAAATGACGGCAAACCAATAGGGATCGAAGCCGAGACCAAGGACAATCGGCAACAGAACCGGCGCCGTCATTAAAATCACCGCGACCGGCGGCAGAAAAAATCCGGCAACCAGCAAAAAAAGGTTGATGACCCCCATCATCACCCATCTGTTGACGTCGAGCGACACAATGCTTTCGGCGACGCTTTGGGTAACGAACAGTGATGACAGGGTAAAACTGAACAAAACAGAGGCGCCGATGATCATCAGAATCATCACGCTTTCTTTCATCGCGTCACTGATGATCGCCCATATTCTGGCCGGCTGATAAACCTTGTAGATGACCGCCACCAAAACCAAAACAAACAGAGCGCCGACGCCGGCGGCTTCTGACGGCGTGGCAACGCCGCCGTACAGCACAAACAGTACGCCCGCAATAATGGCGAGGAACGGTAGCACCTGGGGTAAAAGTTCGAACTTTTCCCGGAGGGAATAATTGCCGGTCCGATCCGAGAATTTGTAGCCGCCGCGCCACGCCGCATAAAGCGACCACAGCATAAACAATCCCGTCAACAGCGCCCCTGGCAGGAACCCGGCCAGGAACAGCCGGCCAATCGAGGTCTCGGTCGAGATGCCATAGACAATCATGGTGATGCTGGGAGGTATCAAAATGCCCAGGGTCCCGCCGGCAGCGATGGCTCCGGTCGCCAAGCCATCGGGGAAACCCCGCTGCCGCATTTCGGGGATACCCATCTTGCCGATGGCGGCGCAGGTGGCCGGCGACGAGCCGCTGAGGGCGGCAAAGATGGCGCAGGCGCCGAGATTTGAAATGATCAATCCGCCCGGCACCCGGTGCAGCCAGCGATCGAGAACTTCATACAAATCCTTACCCGCGGGCGACACGGCGATGGCCACGCCCATGACAATAAACATCGGGATTGAGACCAGCGAGAATTCCGCCAAGCCGCCGTAGAAATTTTCCGCCAAAACATCCAGCGAACCAATGTCCTCGAATATGACCAGAAAAACCACGGCTACCAGGCCGAGGCCGAAGGCTACCGGAATGCCGGTGGCCAGCACGGCGATGGTCGAGGCGCCAATCAACAGACCGATCAATAGCGGGCTCATGGCACACTTTCCCGGTCTTTGCCGGCGATGGCGAACGGCGCTTCGCGACCCGTCAAAAGCGCTAGGATATCGGATACATATTGCAGACACAGCAACCCGATGCCGGCGGGAAAGGCGATGTAGGGAATCCAGAGCGGCAGCGACCAAACCGTATCGGTCCGCCAATTTTTGGTCAGCGCTTCGTAAAATAATTCCCAGCCCATCCAGCCGAGAATGAGGCAAAAGCTCAGCGCACCGGCATTGGCCAGGATCGCCAACACAAACCGGCCCCGATGGCCAAGATAAATCGGCAACAGATCGACGTTGACGTGGCCCTTGATCATCAAAACGTAGGGGCTGCCGATCATGGTCGCACCGACCAGCGAGAAGATCACGAATTCGGTTTGCCAAATCGTCGAAGCGTTCAACACATAGCGCATGAACACCATCTGGCAGACGACCAGGATGGCCAAAAACACCAAACCCGCGGCAACGACGCCGCAGGCCCGTGACACGGCCTTAACCGAATTGATGAAGGAGTCCAAAATTGGGATTTCCCCAAAAAACAATCCCGCCCGCCGCGGTGAACGGCAGGCGGGAAGATCGGATCGACTACTTGACCGCGAGAGCCTTTTTGATCAGTTCCTTGCCGCCGGGAACTTTCTCGGAGAATATTTTATACGATGTTCTCTGCGCAATGGCGCGCCAGGCTTTGGCCTGTTCGGCGTTCATGGTAACGACTTTAACGCCGTTCTTTTTGTAGACTTCGACCAGTTTGTCATCGAGACCCTTGGCCTTGCTGGTCATGTAGGCTTCGGCTTTTTTGCCGGCCGCTTTCAAAGCGGCCTGCTGCGCGCCGTTGAGCTTGTCCCAGCTCTTCTTGGACATCAAGATCGGCTCATACATGAACCAAAGAGCGTGGGCGCCCGGCGCGGTCAGGCATTTGACCTGTTCATAAATGCGGTACGAGACAAAGCTGCCCGAACTGGTATTGGCGGCATCCAAAACGCCGGTCTGCATGGCTTGATAAATGGCCGAACTGGACATGGACGAAATCGAGGCGCCCGCGCCCACCAGCATTTGCTCAAACGCCGGACCCGCGGCGCGGGTGACTTGGCCCTTCATGGTGTCGGGCCCGAGGATGCAATTTTTCTTGGAGGCAAAACCACCGGCCAGCCAGGCATCGGATAGAACGACAACACCGGCCTTATTGATGATCTTCTTGATGTCGTTCATGAACGGCGAGCTGTTAAGGCGCATGGCGTGATCATGGTTTTTAACCAGACCGGGCATCAATGTGGCGCTGAATTGAGGATGTTGGCCGCTGGCGTAGTCCAATGGAAAGGCGGAAATATCGAGCCGTCCCTTGACCATGGCGTTCCATTGCGCCTTGGGCTTGAACAAAGACTTACCGGCATAGACCTTGACGTCGATACCGACATTGGCTTTTTTCATTTCCTTGGCGATGATCCGTACCATCTCGTCGCGCACGTCGCCCTTACCGGCGGGCCATTGGTGCGATGCTTTGAGCGTTAGCGCGCTTACCGGCATCGCGGTCAGCGCGGCGGCGGCGCCCAGGGTGACAGCCGCAACCGAATATAGTTTTGTTGACAATTTCATGAAGTCTCTCCCGAAGATAATTGGTTTTATGAATTAAACGTGAATTTGGAACCGGCGTTTGTTGGAAGCAAATTGGTTCCAGGGAGAAGCTATCAACTTTCCGTTATCACTGAAACAATTTTCTAATCCGGGTCTCCGAAACCGGATCGGAGTTTTTCAGAATGGCGGCGAATAGGAAGGGGATGTCTCCGTTTGGCTGAGACTGTTGAAAAACTCGCTTCTTGAGAATTGCCTGCAACCACGTAAATTTTTGTTGCAGCGGAATTCTCCCCCTAGACCTAGCTTGTGTAGCCAATAGCGGCGTCAGCAGGGCATTTGACGCCTTTTCACTCGAACGACCTCATCATTGCTGCACGGTGACGCTTGGTGCGCAAGAATTTTTGTAGCCAACGTCCAAAAAGGAGT
>CAUZTZ010000296.1:0-5611 GCA_963582805.1 Alphaproteobacteria bacterium | reverse complement strand
ATCCCCAGACCGGCTTGAGTAGGACTGAACCCTTCAATTCCCTTTACTTTGTTCCTTTTTTGTGCTAAGCTCTACGCTTCATTCATAAGCACAGAAAACCCAATATTTTCGCGCCTTTTTCCGGGCCGAGGGGGCTTTTTCGTGCCTTGAATACCCATGTGCACCGTGCATGACTAAACTGGGATTTGGCGCTACGAGACGGGTGAAATGCTTGCCGCCTAGCTGCAAATCGATGGGAAATGAGTAGGAATGATTATAAATGATGATGATGTATATGGGTTTTCGCGTGTCGCATGTCGCACCCAGCCATGCAGCCGGTGCAATGGCCGTGAGGGCGGGGGAGTGAACCATCTTGGCGCCCGGCTGGCCGAGATTGTTTGGATGGGGGAATCCCCCAAACCCCCTGGGCCATCCCCACCCAGGCTCGAGTTTTGCCGAACCCATCGGTTTGTTTGCATCCCCCCCTCCCAGCCGATAGGGAAGGGCGCGCATTGGTGGCCGGCGCAATCTCTTGTCCCGTCGTTGGCCTTATCCGATAGTTGGTCAAAGTGAGCCCATTTCTTCGCACCTTTCTGGTCCTCGCGGGCGTCTCGTTTTTGGGGCCGCTGGCGATGGATGCGAGCTTGCCCGCGTTCGGTGCCATGCAGGCCGATCTGGACGTCTCCGCCGGCACTATCAAAATGACCCTGGCCGCGGTCACCGCCGGCATGGCCGCCGGGCAGATCGTTTTTGGGCCCATGGCCGACCGCTTCGGACGGCGGCCGATCCTGAATTTGGGGCTCGCCCTATTCACCATCGCCGCCGCCCTGATCGCCTTCATGGACAGCGCCGGGCCGGTCATCGCCTTGCGCTTTGTCCAGGGGCTGGGAGTTTCGGGCGTCATGATCGCGTCCCGGGCCGTGGTCCGCGATCAGTTCGACGTGGTCGACAGCGCCCGGCTCTATGCCTATCTGCTGGTGGTGCTGGGCTTCGTTCCGGTGATCGGGCCGATCGTCTTTGGCCTGATGACCGAAGCCTATGGCTGGCGGCCAATATTCATCACCATGGCGGCCATCAGCGGCGCCGGCTGGCTGGTGATCCTATTCGGGCTGCGCGAGACCTTGGAAGTGCCCGACCATGGGGCCTTGCGTCTGTTGGACCTGTTCGCGGCCTACCGGCACATCCTGCGCGACCGCCATTTCGCCGTGCATTTGGTCGTCGGCACCGGCACCTACATCGTGCTGTTCGCCATCTTAGGCGGCATCGCGCCGGTGATGATGGACGTGCTCGGGCAAACGCCGGTGCAGTTCGGCTGGCAGTTCGCCGCCGTCCTGTCGGCCAACCTGATCGGCGCCGCCCTGGTCGGCAAGGGCATAAAATATCTTGGGCTGCGCGGCCTGGCGGCGTTGGCTGTGATCATCATGGCCCTCGGCGCCGGCCTGTTCGCCTATTTCGTGGCAACCGGGCAAATTTACGCCCTATCGCTATTGCCGTCGGCGTTTTTCGCGCTGATCGGGTTCGGGTTGATCAATCCGCTGCTGATCGCCGGGGCGATGACCAATTTCAAAACCATGGCCGGGCGCGCCGGCGCCCTGTTTGGCCTGATCAGCCTGACCATCGGCGCCGCCACCATGTTTGCCCTCGGCGCCCTCGATGACGGCACGGCGCGCCCGATGGCGGCGGCGCTGGGCTTCGGCGGCGGCTTGGCTTCATTGGCCTATCTGTTTCTGATGCGCCCCCTGGACCGCCATGCGCGCGCCGCGGACGGCGAATCATGAGCGAGACCGGCAACCAATCCGAAGACAATAGGCATAGCGCACGCTCGTTGCCGGCCCTGGCGGCGTTGCTCGGATTGTTGGTGACCACGGCGCCGATCGCCACCGATATGTTTCTGCCGGTCATTCCGGCGCTAGCCGATGATATCGGCGCCTCGGTCGGTGACACCGAATTTGCGCTGACCGCCATGTTCGCCGGCATGGCGGCGGGGCACCTTGTTTACGGGCCGTTGTCGGACCGCTTTGGGCGCAAACCGGTGATCCTCATCAGCCTGGCCCTTTATGTGGCGGCGGGCCTGGGCGCGGCGCTGTCCGCCAGCCTGGCGCCGATCCTGTTCTGGCGGGTGGTGCAGGGATTTGCCGCCTCGTCGGGGCGCATCCTCGCCAACGCCGCCGCCCGCGATCTTTATGACCGGGAAAAGCTGGGCCGGACGTTGTCGTTGATCATGATGGTCGGCGCCTCGGTGAGCCTGTTCACCGGTCCCGCCGGCGGCTTCATCGCCGAAAATTTCCCCTGGCAGGTCTTGTTCCTGGTCATGGCCGGCGCCGGCGCCGTATTTTTCGTGGCGTTCTGGTTTTTCTTCAACGAAACCCTGGTGCACAAAAACGCCGCTGCGATCCGGCCCCTCAGCGTGATCCATACTTATGCCGAAATCGGCCGCCATCCGGTATTCCTCGCCTACGCCCTGACCGGCGCCTTCATCATTGCCGGGCTGGCCGCCTTTATAAATTCCTCGCCCGGCGTGCTGATCGGCGTTTACGGGCTGAGCCCGACATTTTACGGCATTTTGTTTTCGATGCTGCCGCTCAGTTTCATGATCGGCTCGTTTGCGGCGGCGCGCTTTGTCGAGCGGGTCGGCATGAACGGCATGATCCTGATCGGCGCCGTCTTTGCGCTCGCCGGCGGCATTGTCTTGCTGGCCCTGGCGCTGGCCGGGCTGCGCCACTGGGCGGCGATCATTGCGCCGATGGCGGTCTATATGGTTGGCTTTGCGCTGATCCTGCCGCAGATCTCGGCGGGCGCCCTGACGCCGTTTCCGCGCACCGCCGGCTCCGCCTCGTCCCTGCAGGGATTTATGCTCTCCATCACCACGGCGGCGGTCTCGGCGTTGCTGGCTTTTTTCGCCGACGGCACGGCCTTGCCCATGGGGCTGGCCATAGGCTTGAGCGCCACCGGCGTGATGCTGGTCTATCTGTTTGCGATACGGCCCCTGGAAGGCGCGGCGGCGGCTGAGGATGAGCGCGCCGATGGGGCTTTTTGAAGGATCAGGACAGCATGAACAGCATGTACCCGGCCCCGAATAGCCCTAAGACGGCGGTAAAATCGCCCGCTATTTTCGAGATACGCATGATCGTTCCTCCATTCTGGCGATATTTTCTGGTGTCATATTGATGGGTTTTCGCGGTCCCCGCCGCGTTTCCCAACAAATAAGACATGCAGCATTGATGCCAAACGAGGAAATTGGATTAAGCCATTGAAACGAATGAATATTTATAAGAGGCCCCAATGCGGATGTCAGTAACATCGGGGCAAACCCTGCCCGGAACCGGGACAATTTTACCGGGCTCAATCGATGGGCAACGGGATCACCAGCTGCTTGCCGCCATAGCTGTGCCGCTTATCGTGACCGCGAACGCGGACTTTTTTGATGGCGGCGGGGATTTTGACGCCGCCCAGGCTGCGCGTGAAGGGCTGTTCATTATCGTGGGGGTGCAAAAGCACGCGCCGGCCCAAGAGTGTGCCGTCCAGTTTGAGGATTTCCCAATTGTCGGCGTAGTGCTGCCAGCCGGCATCGGCGTGGCGCAAAGTGACATCGAAGCGCCAGACCGAAGCGCCGACACTGCTGCTGCTGACCAGCCGCGCCTTGGCGGGCGACCACGTCCACCTCGCCGGCCAGGGATACCGGCGCCAGCCCAAGCAGGCCGAGCAATGGGGCGGCAAGCAAAATACGGCGCAGTATCATTCCGGTTTCCGATCAAATTTGCGCAACCGGGCGGGCTTGGCCTTGCGCTTCGATAGCCCCGGTGCAAGAGTTTGCATAGCACGAATTGGGCTAGGAATAAAACGCGAGGGAAGCCATGCCGGACACCGCCCTAGACGCGCTGATCAGCACAACCGCCGTGCCGCTGCTGGTGGCGCTGGCCCTGACCGGGTGCCTGCGTTTTGCGTTTGGTGCGCGCCTCGGCCCTTTGCAGGCCAACGGCGCCATCGCCCTGGCCTTTGCCGCCGGATATGTGATGCGCCTCGGCGTGCCCGATTTTCCCCCCGACGCGGCCATCCAGAAATTGGTCTTTATTGCGTTGCTCGGCTTCGTGATCGGCTTTTTTGTGGACCTGTTCCAGGGCGTGGAACGCTACCGGCTGCCAATGATTCTGGTCTGGCCGGCCCTGACGGTGGCCTGGATCGGCTGGCGCGAAATGCTGAATTATACCGGCGATATTGGCGTCACCATGGCCGCATCCTGGGCCCTCGGCGCGTTCGTCGTGATCCGCCTGACCGGCCAGCCGGAAGAGGCGAAGTCGGCACCGGCCTTGATGCTTTTGTTCGCTACCATCGGCGTCGGTATCCTGGCCTTCATCGCCCGCAGCCCGCTAATCGCCCAGCTGGCGGCGGCGCTGGCCACCGGAACCATCGGCTTTCTGTTGTGGAACTGGCCGGTGGCCCGCTATCCCCTCGGCGCCATGGGCGCCCTCGGCGGCGGCGGTGTGCTTCTGGGGCTGGCGCTCAATCTGGGCCTGTTTGCCGAAACCGCCAGCCGGCCGGCCTTGGCGCTGATCACTTTGGTGTTCGTGGCGCCGCCGCTGGCGGCGCGTCTGCCTCTCGGCCGGCATGGCGCGTTTGGGCCCATCGTGCTCGCCTTGGTCGCCGCTATCCCGGTGGTGATCGCCGTGGCGATAGCGCTTTAATCGGCTGCCGGTTCGGGGAAGTCGTCGGGCCAATCGCCGAGCATGGCATGCAGATAGGCGTGCAGCTTTTCGGGCTCCAGGCGCACCGATTTCTTGATCTTGTTGACCTCGTCTTCGGGTTCAAGCGGTATGTGAAGCGAGTCCATGAAACGATTGAAAAAATTAAACAATCCGGAAATCATGGTCAGCTCGACCACCTCTTCCTCGGAAAACTCCTGGCGCACAGAATCAAAAATATCATCGCGCTCGCGGGCCGTGTTGCGGGTCACATGTTCGGCCCAAAGCACAGCCGCTTTTTCCCGCGCCGTCAGCAAATCGGAGGCCATGAAATCATCGGAGCCGATAGCCATGATCTGATCGTCGGTAATGCCTGCCGCTTGACCAAGCGACGTGTTGTGGGCGAATCAATAGGCGCAGCCGTTGACGTGGCTGGTCTTGATGATCGCCATCTCCTTGATGCGGGTGGAAAGGATGCTGCCGGCGCCTTCGCGCTGCATCACCGCGTTGAACGGCAAAAGCATCTTCGCGGTCAGCGGCGAGCGGGCAAAGATACGGTAGGAATTGGGCACCCGGCCGAGCATCTCGGTGGCGCCTTTGAAAAAGCGCGCCACGTCTCCTTCGGCGCTGTCCACATCGATCATTTCAATACGGGGGTCATCGGACGGCATGGCTGATCTCCTGATTATATGGTGGGCACCATTACACTGTGGGCACCGTATGGTGGCTATAAGGTGAATACGTGCGTACTTTTCCAAAACAGGCGTAAAGCATTATAACTTCCCTCGGGCCCAAGGAAAGGGCCGGTAGGACCGCAAGCCATATCTGAGAATATCACCATGGACCAGGGTGTCCGCGCTGTTTGGTACGATCTGGAAGATGCCGGCAAGGCCGCGTACCTCGCCTGGCTGCACGATCGCTATTTGCCGGAATTGATGGCGCGCCCCGGAATT
>CAUZTZ010000295.1:0-5619 GCA_963582805.1 Alphaproteobacteria bacterium | reverse complement strand
TAAATCCGGCGCCGCCGTGAACCTGGATGCCAAGATTGGCAACCTCGATGGCGCCGTCGGTGACCCAGCCCTTGACGATCGGCGTCAACAGACCGAGCCGAGTATCGAACTTGGCGCGCACATCCGCATCCGGATGGCTCTTGGCAAGATCGGCGCAAAGGGCGGTGTAAAGGGCGATGGCGCGGTGTGCCTCGGTCAGGGATTTCATAGACAGAAGCATGCGTTTGACGTCGGGATGCTCGATAATCGCAACCGGTGCGCGGCCGCCATCGGCGGTCTTGCGCGATCCCTGAATGCGTTCCTGGGCGTAGGCCAGAGCCTGCTGATAGGCGCGCTCGCCAATGCCGACGCCTTGCACGCCGACCGTCAACCGGGACAGGTTCATCATCGTGAACATCGCCGCCAGCCCTTGGTGTTCACCGCCCACCAGATAGCCGATGGCGCCGTCATTATCGCCATAGGACATGACGCAAGTGGGGCTGGCATGGATGCCGAGCTTGTCTTCCAGCGATACGCAGCGGACATCGTTGCGGGCGCCCAGGCTGCCGTCTTCGTTGACCAGGAATTTGGGCACCAGGAATAGCGAGATGCCGGCCGAACCCGCCGGCGCGTCCGGCAGGCGGGCGAGCACCAGATGGATGATATTGCCGGTCCAGTCATGTTCGCCGCCGGTGATGAATATCTTTTGTCCAGCTACGCGGTACTGATCGCCGTCGGGCACCGCGCGCGTCGTCAGGCGGCCGAGATCAGAACCCGCCTGCGGCTCGGTCAGCTCCATGGTGCCGGTCCATTCGCCGGAGATCAGGCGGCGCAAATAAACTTCCTTTTGCTCGTCCGAGCCGGATTTCTCCAACAGCTCGATGGCGGAATATCCCAGTAGCGGTATCAATCCAAACGCCATGTTGGCCGAGGTCCACAGCTCAAACGCGGCAAACGCGACCAGGCTTGGCAGCCCCTGGCCGCCATATTCCCGGGCGGCCAGCATGCCGGTCCATCCGGCCTCGGCAAGCTTGCCAAAGGCGTCCTTGAAGCCGTCCGGCGTGCGCACAACACCATTTTCGAGCTGGCATCCGGCGAGATCACCGGGCCGGTTCAAGGGCGCCAGGATGTCTGATGCAAAGCGCCCGGCCTCGCCCAGAATGGCGCTGGCCACGTCGCCGGTCACATCCTCGAACCCCGGCAGCGCCGCCAGGCTGGCGTTCTTAAGACCGGCATCGGTCAGGCAAAGCGCCGACAATTCGCGCATGGTGTATTCGATGTCGTTGAGCGGTGGCGTGTATTCTGACATGGCTTCTATTCTGTAAATTCCTGGTTAAATACGGTGGCGGGCAACGCCCGATCCGACCGGTTCCTATATATATCGGTTTGTTACCTGTTGTTACAATTTATTCCAATTCAGACATCAGCCATTTACACAGTTTGGCTATGATAGCTTTCATTCCAATTCGGAATGCAATCACTCCCCCGGTGATTGTTTCGGTCCGGTGACACCCCAGGACCGAGGGTCCGCTTCCCCGACACCACACGCGGACCATCTATTAGACGTGAAGCCTCCCTGTAAACTCGCCGGGCTCCCAAAAGGAGCCCGGCGCTCCCTTTTAGGTCATGGCCTAGGAGGCATCGAATTCGAATATCTTGCCCGGGTTCATGATGTTGTCGGGATCGAAGGCGCGCTTGATGACGCGCATCATCTCTAATTCCATGGGGTTTGCGTAGTGGTCAAGCTCGTCCCGTTTGACCAGCCCGATGCCGTGTTCGGCGCTGATCGAGCCCCGCATGGTGATGACGATGTCATGGACAATGGTGTTGAAATCGCCCCAGCGGCCGATGAAGGCCTGTTTGTCCATGCCCTCGGGCTGGGTCAGGTTGAAGTGGATGTTGCCGTCGCCCATATGGCCGAAGGCGCAAACCCGGATGCCCGGCATTTCCGCTTGCACCGCATGGCTGGCCCGGGCAACGAACGCGCAGGCGCTGGCGACCGGCACCGACACGTCGTGTTTGATGGAGCCGCCTTCGCGGCTCTGGGCGGCCGGGATTTCTTCGCGCAGCTTCCATAGGGCGGCGCACTGCGCCTCGCTTTCACCGAACACCGCGTCCGCGATTTCGCCCGCCTCCAGGGCATCGCCGAGGGCGGCTTCGATATCGCCGCGCAGATTGTCGCCGGCACGGGGCGAGGTCAGTTCCAGCAATACGTACCAATGATGGCGCTCTTGAAAGGGATCGGTGCTGCCGGGAATATGGCGAACCACCAAGTCCATGCCGATCTCGGCGATCATCTCGAACGCGGTCAGCCGGTCACCGCAGGCGGCGCGCACCCGGTCGAACAGGGCCAGGACATTGTCCAATTCGCTCAAACCCGCCATCACCGTGACCTTGGCCCGGGGCAGAGGGTAAAGTTTGACCACCGCTTTGGTGATGATGCCGAGGGTGCCTTCGGCACCGATGAACAGATGCTTCAGATCATAGCCGGTATTGTCTTTGCGCAAGGCGCCCATGCCGCTCCAGACGCGGCCATCGGCGAGCACCACTTCCAGACCCAAAACCAGATCGCGGGCGTTGCCGTAGCGCAGCACGCCGACACCGCCGGCGTTGGTGGAGAGATTGCCCCCGATGCGGCAGCTTCCCTCGGCGCCGAGGCTTAAGGGGAACAGGCAGTCTTGCGCTTCGGCGGCATCTTGGATATCGGCCAGGATGCAGCCTGCCTCGACCGTCATGGTGTGGTTGAGCGCATCCACTTCGATGATTTTGTTCAGCCGTTCGGTGCTGATGATGACGCCGCCATCGGCGACGCCGCCGCCGACCAGCCCGGTATTGCCGCCCATGGCGACCATGGTTACCTTAGCGGCGGCGCACAGCTTGACGATTTCGGCCAGGGTTTCGGTATCGGCGGGGCGCACCACCGCGTCGCAACGGCTGTCCATCAGCCCGCGCTCTTCCGCTTCATAGGGCGCGCGGTCGGCCGGCTGGGTCAAAACGCCGCCGCCGCCGGCGATGGCGGTCAGCTTATCGGCAAATTCATTGGATAGGGGCATATTGGTCTAATACAGCACCGAAAAGCGGTTGGCTATTGCCGATTTGCGGCGCGCCGGAGGCGGTCGTTGATGGCCCGCCCGAGGCCGGTCTCGGGGATCGCCATCACGGCGATGGCGGCCACGCCGGGCGCATCCAGTTGGCGCAAGTAAGCGAACAGATTGGCCGCCGCCTCGATCAGATCGCCGGAGCTGCTCAAATTGAGGGCGACCTCCGGAGCGCCGGCGCCGAACCCCAGCAACACCTCATCAGCTTCGGCGGCGGCGGCGTTCAGGCGCAGCCGGGCGTTGGTGGCGTAATGGCGGCTCAGCATGCCCGGCGACTTGATGGCGCCATCATCGGGCGCCAGCACCGGCGCGCCGAGCAGCCCGGCGAGGTCTTCGCCGGCGATGCCGCCCGGGCGCAGCAATGCCGGGCCTCGGCCGGTCAAATCGATGATTGTGGATTCGAGGCCGATGCGGCACGCCCCGCCATCGACGATACAAGCGATGCCGCGCCTGAAGGAGGCCGCCACATGGGCCGCCGTGGTCGGGCTGACGGCGCCGGATGGATTGGCCGACGGCGCCGCGATGGCGAGGCCGGAGCGGGCCAGCAGGGCCCCGGCGATTGCCTGATCGGGAACCCGGAGCGCAACCGTATCCAGCCCGGCGCTGACCAGGCTGGAAAGTTTTGCATCGGGGCTGCGCGGCAAAACAACGGTGAGCGCGCCCGGCCAAAACGCGTGCGCCAGGGTTTCTGCCGCGTCGTTCCAGACGCAGAATTGCTTGGCATGGGCGG
Source organism: Alphaproteobacteria bacterium (assembly GCA_963582805.1). Lineage (GTDB taxonomy): Bacteria > Pseudomonadota > Alphaproteobacteria > Rhodospirillales > UBA2165. The sequence goes on along the minus strand of CAUZTZ010000295.1, from coordinate 1,812 downwards.
CATCCCGGACATGCACGATCAAGGGGTTGAAGCTGGGCCGGCCTTTGATCTGAAAAATTTGCGCGACTGCTTGGTCGCCGGCGGCATCGGCGCCGAGGCCATAAACCGTCTCGGTGGGAAAGGCGACCAGCGCACCGGCGCGCAAGGCGTTTGCGGCCTGTTCCAGACCCGCATCATCGGGCTTCACGATTGGCGTTGTCATGACCTAGGTCGCCGGGCATCCCAAGGCAATGAAGTGGGGATTGAGGATATCGTCCTTGCCGTACAACAGCTCGATCCCGTCCAGGGATTTGACGCTGCCGCCGGCCGCCGTCAGCACCGCGTGGGCGGCGGCGGTGTCCCATTCGGAGGTGCCCGCCAGGCGCGGATAAATATCCGCCTCGCCGGACGCGATCAGGCAGAATTTGAGCGATGAGCCGCTTTGAATTTTGCCCTTCACGTTATAGGCGGCGAGGAAATCGTCCTCGGCGCCCCGGTGCGAGCGCGACGTGACCGCGACCATGCCGTCGGCGGCTGGGGCGCGGGCCAGAATCGCGTGCGCCGGCGTGCCCTTGCTTTCGGCGAAGGCGCCGGGCGCCCCGCCCCAATACATCTGATCCTTGGCTGGCGCATAGACGACGCCGAATTTGGACATGCCGTTTTCCACCAGGGCGATATTGACGGTGAACTCATCAAGCCGTTTGACGAATTCCTTGGTGCCGTCGAGGGCATCCACCAGCCAGAAAAGGCCGCCCGAAATATCGGCGCGTTCGCCGGCGGCATAAATCTCCTCGCCGATAAATGGAATGTCGGGGGTCAACTGGGCCAGCGAGCGCTGGATATGCGCTTCGGATTTCTCGTCGGCCTCGGTCACCGGCGTGCGGTCTTCCTTGGCGCGGACGGCAAACTCCGAATTGTAGATTTCCATGATGATGGCGCCCGCCTCGCGGGCGACGCGGCGCACCGCTTCGATCAAATCGGGGGTCATTTCGTATTCGTTCATCTTAGGCGGCCCTTATTTTTGCACATGGATGTCGTTCGAAGGCGTCTTGCCGCCGATCAGCACAAAGGCGATCTGGCAAGGTTCGTCCGAGCGGTTGGCCCAGCCGTGCCAGGTGGCGCGCTGTACCAGAACGTCGCCGGTATGCATGGTCACCTCGTCATCGCCGTCCAGCTCCATGACGCATTCGCCGGACAATACAATGGCGTAATCGATGGTGTCGGTGCGGTGCATATAGGCGTCCTTGCCGGGCATCAATTCGATGATGCGAAAGATCGAGCCGCGCTCCGGCGGTTCGATATCGAGGGTCGCATAGGCCGGATCATCGCCGCCTTCGATCTCGGCGGGGGTGTCTTCGGTCATCCAAAGAACGCTGTTCAAATTGCCGGAACGCAATGTCTCGACGTTGTCCATGACGCCGTCGAAGCTGACGATTGCCTTGCCGCCGGCATCATGGTCGGTGACGATACGGCGGATATTGATCGCCATAATATTAGCCCTCCCGGGTGGGTGATCGGTGATTTCAGGCGGAGACTGTTAGCAGATAAGCCGGGCCATTGCAGCCCTTATGACGGGGTCCAGAATTCCTCGGCGCCGTCCATCTCATCCGACGAAACCCCTTCGGTCACATAGCGCCACGCCTGCACGGCGTCGGACCAATGGTCATCGGGGAGCCCCGCCTTGCGCTTCAAATGGGTGAAGAATTCTTGGCGTTCGGGCAGTTGCTCCCAAACCACCGGCAGGAAGACGCCGCGCTTGCCCTGGTCCTGCAACACAACCCCGTCGCGGCCCGGGCGCAACTGCGACACCAGATCGGCCTCGGAGTTAAATTG
>CAUZTZ010000294.1:0-5692 GCA_963582805.1 Alphaproteobacteria bacterium | reverse complement strand
GCGGGCCCCTGTGGGACGGGACAATCAGGAATTATTCGGATACCTGGAGCGACCGGATCGCATTCCGGATGTGATTATACCTTGCCCAGCGCTATCAGCACATCTTCCGGTGTAACCGGGACGGCGGAAACCCCGCCGCCGAACGGCCGAATTGCGTCATTGACCGCGCTCAGGATAGCCTGCGGCACACCGGCCATTCCGCTTTCGCCGGCCCCCTTGGCGCCCAGGTCGGTTTTGGAGGTCGGCGTCACCACGTGCTCGACGACGATATCGGGCATTTCATAAGACATCGGCACCAGGTAATCGGCCATGGTCGCGTTCTGCAGCTGGCCAGCGTCGTCGTAAATGCAATGCTCGTACAGCGCGTCTCCCAGCCCCTGGACGACGGATCCTCGCTGTTGTTCGGCGACAAGCTGCGGGTTGATGACCCGGCCGCAATCCTCGACAAGCCAATAGTTCAGGACTTTGACGAACCCGGTATCTGTATCTACCTCGACATAGGCCGCGTGGGCCGCGTTAGTGAATATGTAGTCGCGCACCCGGAATCGCTCTGTGGCGACCAGCGTCGGGTGGTAATCGTCCGGCAACTCGTAGGAGCGCAGGAAGGCGATATTGCCGAGTTCCGCCATCGTGACGCGCTCGGTACCGTTGTCGCTATCGACGACGACCCCGTCGCGGATATCCAATGACGCGGGATCGCTTTGCAGCAGGACTCCGGCGAGCTCAAGGATTTGGCGCCGCAGTGCCAGCCCCGCGCGCCAGGAAGCTTCACCGCCTATCCCGGCGCCGCGCGAGCCGTAAGTGCCGCCACCATAAGGTACGGCGTTGGTGTCGCCGGTAATCACACGTACCTTGTCGAGCGAAATGCCGATGGCCGATGCGACGACCTGGGCTGCCATGGTTTCGGTGCCTTGTCCCTGTTCGGTGACCCCGATTTGGCAGGTTACGCCGCCCGCCGGCTCGAACCGGATGGTGCAGCCGTCCTGAGCCGATATCGGCACCTTGGCCGGACCGTAGATCAGCGCGCCGGGATTGGTGCCCTTGATAAACGAGGCATAGCCGATGCCCCGATGGACGCCACGGCCCCTCGCTTCCGCCTGGTCGCGTTCCAGGGCCGCGCTATCGATTATGCCGATGAGTTTTTCGAGACACGCCTCATGCGACAGATCGTGAAGCGGGATGCCGGCCGGCGTGTTTGCCGGATAGGCGTTATCGGCGACGAAATTGCGTCGCCGAATATCCAGCCGGTCGATGCCTGCCGCATTCGCCGCTTTTTCCAACAGGCTGTCGCAGGCGACGATGCCCATTGGATGCCCGACCGCTCGGTACTGAGAAATTGGTACCAGGTTCTGGAAAACGACGGTGGTCGATCCGCGAAAATTCTTGATCCGGTAAGGGCCGCCGGCGATGTTGAGAACCTGGTTTCCCTCGACGATGCTGGTCCGCGGGTAGGCCGAATAGGGGCCGGCACCGACAAGATCGTCGACTTCGAATGCAAGAATACGGCCGTCCGCGTCGATGCCCATTTTCGCCCGGACGCGGTGATGGCGAGCATGGATATCGGAAACGAAGGATTCGATGCGATCCGCGCGCCAGCGGACCGGCCGGCCGAGCATGATAGATAGCACCGCTGTTGCAAACTCGTCGCCGTAGAGATGGCTTTTGATCCCGTATGAGCCGCCGCAATCCTGAGAGATTACACGGATATCGCGCTCGGGCAGGTCGAGATGCTTGGAGAACAGCACCTGGATCATGTGCATTGCCTGGCCGCTGTAATATACGGTCAGCTGTTTCTCAGAGGGCTCGAAGGAAGAGACGATCACCCGTGGCTCGAGCGTTACCCCTGTGTGGCGACCGAAATTGAACGTTTCCTCCACCACATGCGCCGCCGCGGCGAATCCGGCATCGGCATCGCCGTTATCGACGTCGCGTCGATACATCTGGTTGGTGCCGAGGTCGGGATGCAAAACGGGCGTCTCAGGGTCGAGGGCACGCTCCATGTCGTTAACGGCCGAACGTTCATGCCAGTCGACGACGACGCGCTCGGCCGCATCCTCGGCGATCGCGCGGGTTTCGGCAACGACGACGGCGATCGGTTCGCCCTGCCAAAGCGCCCGATCGACGGCCAGGGCGTATTGGGGCATCGATTTCAGCGCCGGTTGGTTTTCCATAATGCCCATCCAGGGCGTCATGCGTTCAGCGATTTCTGCCCCGGTCACCACGGCGATCACGCCGGGCACCGCCTGGGCCGCAGCGGTGTCGATCCCGAGGATGTCGGCATGCGCAAAGGGGCTACGGATAAACGCGGCGTCCACCATCCGCGGCAGCACCAGATCGTCAACGTAACGCCCGCGCCCCTCGACGGCGCGATGCGCCATTAACCGGGACGGGGATTTTCCTATTTCCTGTCCGGGAGCCGCAGGGTCAGGAGTAAATCCGTCCATATGTAGGCTCTTTATTTATTATGTAGGGTCTTTATTTGTTCATTAAACTCGGTAGGTAGAGAGCCAAACTCGGAAAAATTATTAGGAGCACCAAAACGATTAGCGCACAACCTATATAGGGCGCCGCCGCTTTGGCAACTTGCCATAACGACGTCCCTTTCGGCGCGACAGCAAGCATTACAAATAGCAAAAGTCCGAAGGGTGGGGTTGTCAGACTAATTTCCAGCGCTAGAAGCATTATCAGCGCAAACCAAACTAGATCAAATTGAAAGGATTCAGCTAGGGGGAAAAAAATTGGTACCGTGAGGAGCATCATAGACACCTGATCCATGAACATCCCCAAGACTAAAAGGACCCCAAACATTATCATGAGCACCACAAGCGGGGCTAAATCCACCTGAGTAGCCCATTTAATCAGCCCCGAACTCGCTCCGGAAAATGCCAAAAGCTGGCTGAAGGTCGTCGACGCCAAGATAATTAGTAAGACCATCGCCGTAACTCGTAGCGCACCGGCAAATGATTTGAATATGACGTCCCAGGTTAAAACACGAAACAGCGCCCCCAAGATCAATACGCCGAGAGCGCCGAAGCCGGCCGCTTCGGTAGGCGTAGCTATCCCAAGGATAATCAGGCCAATCACACAGAAAATAATAAACCCCATCGGCAACACGTTGACGATGAGTGACCAGATCATTTGGCCGATGGTAAACTTTTCTACGGTATATTCCGGTGCGGCACTGGGATCGAGCTTTACCTGTATATAAATAAGGATCGAATAGAGCACTGCCAGGATTAGGCCAGGTATCACGCCAGCGATAAGTAATCCGCCAATATCGATTTCGGCAAGGCTTGCCAGCAGGACAGCCAGTGCCGACGGGGGGATGATCATGGCGAGTCCACCGGTCCCAAGAATAGGTCCCATGGACATGTGGCCCTTGTATCCCCGCTTTGTCATTTCGGGAACCATCAGCGATCCCATCATCGCGGTATTAGCCATTGAAGACCCTGACAAGGTGGCGAAAATGGTTCCACCAGCCACGGTTATATAGGAAAGGCGGCCGGGTAGACGCCCAAAGCATCGATCTAGCGCATCAAATACCCGCACTGCCAGCCCGGTGTGGAAAAATAGCTCCCCCATGATTATGAATAACGGCACGGGTATCAGCACAAACATCGTTACAGAGTCCACGGCGTTTGAGACCAGCAACGGCATGGCCTCGAGACTACTTGATATAGTCCCGTCTCCCATAAAAACAGCTGCGCCGATTAAATTGGTCGCCAAAAAAGCGAAAGCTACAGGGAGACCCAGCAGCATTAACACGATAATCATTCCGACCAGGAAGCCGGCAATTGAATACCACTCAGTAAGTATTTCCATCAGAGGGAATCACCGCCGCCGACTCTGTCTGAGTAATATGTATCGAAGCCAAGAAGATATCGCATAAATTCAATCGCAATGAGCGAAAAACCTATGGGAAATGGTGCCATTAAAATCCATTTTGGCATATCTATAGATCTGATATCTTTTTCGCCTGTTTGTATTGCATCGATTGTCTCGATAGCACCGTAATACACAAATAGGAGTGAAAGAAGGATGCAAATAAAATAAACCACTTTAGCTAATGCGTTCCGCACGGGTGGCGGCATCGCTAGGCGAAGAGACTCTATAACGACGTGTCCCTTATGCCGGACTAGGTAGGGAGCCCCAAACATCGTACAAAAGAAAAGGCAGTATTCAGCCACTGCACTATACCACTGCAGGGAATTAAACCCGATAGACCGGATGGTAACGTCAGCGATGATGCCTACAAATATAAGCGCAAGCAGCATGCCGCCTAATACTGCGAGGCCAGTTATTAACTTGTTATAGGCGTTGGATATTGTCGACATGAGTAATCACCAGAAAGTCGTGGCGATCCCATATCTTTAAAGACATAGGACCGCCACAATTTGCCCTCGGCCCTATTGACCGTGGAAGAGTCTGCTTAGCTCTTTAGCTTCCGGTGACTTCAGGTTTTTAAGGCGTTGGATTGGTGTCTCATTTGCCATCGTAATATATTTTTTGGCTGCGGCGCCGGACATTACAACTTCCTTAGCGCCACCCTTCTTATATATCTCGCGCTCTTGGGCAACTTTAGGCCCCCAAATATTCGCGGAGGTTCTTTCCCAATCTTCCCCTACTTTTAGCATTATCTTTCTACCTTCGGGGCTTAGCTTTTTCAGCGCTTTGTTGCTGATAAAGCTGCAAGCTTCGATCTGATAAAATGAGGGGTGGATCGTATGCGTTACAAACTGTTGCCACTTAAATTTCCGTGTCCACAGGTTCGGGAAGGGGAACCCGTCGACTACTCCGCGCTGAAGAGCTTCATAAATTTCGGGGACGTGCACGGTCATAGTTGTTGCGCCAAGGCCTTTTAGGAAACCGTCATAAATCGGCACAGAGCGCATTTTAAAACCCTTGAGCGAAACGACGCCGTCGGGACCAATGCTCGGCTTTTTGCGGAGGTACAACTGAAATTGCACACTTGACGCGCTGTGGACCAGGATGATGCCTTTCAGGCGCTTGCTCATAGCCTTGTTCAACACGGCCATGCCGCCATTTTTGCGGGCATCCCAAGGCTTTAGCTCATTAGCTGACAGCGCATCGACTTCCGGAGCCATGCCGCGGAGGTAGCTTGCGGCGGTGTACATGACATCATAGATACCGGCCTTAAAGCCCTTTGCCAGTGCTGGCGGCTTTCCGAGTTCGGCACCGCCTGTCCAGACAATTTTGAAATGGCCTTTGCCGCGCTTATTTGCTTCTTCAATAAACGGCAGAAAATCTTTCGCGACCATTGGAAAACTTTTCGGCCAGCCAGATATTCCTTTAAGGGTTACCTCTTTGGAATGTGCGGCTGGCGCAGCAATTATTAGCCCCGCGGTTGCGGCGACTGCCATACTCAAGATCGTTGCTTTCATTTTCAGCTCCCTATTTTTGCGATCATACGTTTTAAATCCTTCAGATATTTCCCCATTTTGCTTCATTGCGCAAGCAGACTCATTCGCACATGTCGCAATCCTGCGAATATAGCCATCTTCAACTATTTGAAGATAATTCCATATCCGAGGGGTATCGTACTTATGGGGCGGCGGCTTTCCTCACACCGGCGGCATACCACAAGGTCACGATGGCGGCGACGGCGAGCAGCGGCATGGCGCCAACATTCACCCAATCCCAGCCAAAGAAATGGATGAATGCCCCCGACGAC
>CAUZTZ010000293.1:0-5700 GCA_963582805.1 Alphaproteobacteria bacterium | reverse complement strand
AGCAGATACCTGCCGGCCAGACCCTCGGCGCGATGCTGGCCGCCGGCGCGATCGACGCCATCATCACCTACCGCGACCCGCAAGTGTTTACCGATAAAGTTCCCCATGTGGGCCGCCTGTTCCCGAAATTCCGGGCCGCGGAGCAGGCCTATTTCAAGAAAACCGGCATATTTCCAATCATGCATGTGGTCGGTATTCGCGATGCCTTGCTGGCCGAGCATCCCTGGATCACCGCCAACCTGATGACCGCCTTCGAAGCGGCCAAGCAGCTTGCCATGCCGCCTCTGACCGATCTCGACGCCCTGGCTGTAACCCTGCCTTGGCTGGTGGCCGAGGCCGAAGATACCATTGCCCTGATGGGCGCCGATTTCTGGCCTTATGGCATTGCGAAAAACCGGGCCGCCATCACGGCGCAAACCCGCTGGTCGGTGGAGCAGGGGATTACCTCCCGGCAACTGCAATTGGAAGAGATATTCGTGCCGTCAACCCTGTGAGGAGAAACCCATGCCGGTAACCGCCAATTACGCCCTGATCGTCAGTATGGATATTGCGCCGGACAAAGAAGCCCTGTTCAACGAGGTTTATGACACCGAGCATATTCCGCTGATCGAAAAAGTGCCGGGGGTGGTCTCGGTCAGCCGCATGCAAGCCAAGCCGTTCCAGGTCAAGGTGGGCGGTGAAATTCAGGATATTCCCTTGGGTGATGGTCCGGCCTATACTGCGATTTATGAGATCGAGGATGCTTCGGTTTTGGTCAGCGACGAATGGGAAGCGGCAACCGAAGCCGGACGCTGGGCCACCGAGGTGCGCCCGCATACCAGCAACCGGCAATTCTCGCTCAAGGCAATTACGAGGGTTGTGAGGCCATGACATTGAAAATAACACCGCTGACATCGATCATCGCCGCCGAAATAAGCGGCATTGATCTGGCCAAACCGCAGGACGATGCCACCATCGCCGCCTTGCGCCAGGCGTTGGTCGATCATCTGGTCCTCATATTCCGCAGCCAGAAATTGAGCGAGCCCGAGCAGGTGGCCGTCGCCGCCTATTTCGGCACCCCCATGGAAATTCGCCAGATCGACAATCACCGGCGCCGCCCGGGCGCCGATCCCCGGGTCATGCTGGTCTCCAACATAGTCGAGAACGGCAAGCAGATCGGCGCGCTGCCCTTGGGCGAATTACAGTTCCATTCGGATTCCGCTTTTGATGAGCATCCCTTGAAGGCGACGGTGCTTTATTCGGAAACCCTGCCGAGCCGGGGCGGCGATACCAAGTTCGCCAATATGTACGCGGTCCTGGACGCCCTGGAGCCCGAAGTGCGCGAACGCCTCGAAGGCCGGGGCGGCGTCAATGTGTTCGATTTCGTCACCCATGTGAAAACCGAAAAGCTGGACCGGGCCAATTCGGTGCGCTTCACCCATCCCGCCATCCGCACCCATCCCGATAGCGGACGCCGCGCGCTCTATGTGAACCGGCTGATGACCGAGGAAATCACCGATATGGACGCGGAAGAGAGCAGCGCCTTGCTGTCCGATCTGTTCGATATTGTGGAGCGCGACGAATTTCACTACGTCCACAGCTGGCTGCCGGGGGATCTGGTGATTTGGGACAACCGGGGCGCCCAGCACGCGCGCACCGATTACCCACTGGACGAGCCGCGCCTCCTGCGCCGTGTCGGCATCCAGGGCGACAAGCCGTTCTAGGGAACACCGGCGGCGAATAAACGGCCTGTTAAGGCGGTTGGTTCAGACTTCAGCCCATGGATTTTCCGAAACACTTGGATTTGCAGAAACAGTTGGAACGGGCGCTGGCGTTGGATGGTGCGGGCGAGATCGATGCCGCGCTGCAATGCCTCGACGCCATCGAGCCCCAAATCCCCGATCATGGGCCGACCTTGAAGCTGGTCGGCCAGTTATACCAACGCCTGGGCGCCGACGCGCAAAGCCTCCGTCATCTGGCCCGCGCCCTGGCGCTGGACCCGGATGATGCCGATCTGCATATGAGCCTCGGCTATCATTACATGGACAACGGCGATCCGGCGGCCGCGCTTGGCTATTTCCAAAGCCATCTCGAATTGGATCCCACGTCGGTTGACGGGCAGGTGTATCTGGGCCGCAGCTTCGATTTCCTGGGCCGACTGGGCGAAGCCGAAGCGGCCTTGGCGGCGGCGCTGGCGATGGCGCCGGACGATTTGGGCATCCTCCATCAGCTTGGCCGGGTGCTGTTGCGGCTTGATGATTTCGCTGCCGCTAAACGGACCTTTGAGGCCGCCATCGGATTGCAAGCGGTCGATGTGCTGGCCGAAATCGGTTTGGCCCGCTGCCGGGCGCTTGACCATGCAGCGCCGCCCGGCCCCCGCCCGGAGGCTGCGCCGGCCACGGTGATCTGCGTCAAACATGGGGACAAATACGGCCCCGAATATGTCAACCGGCTGCAGGCCATGGTGCGCCGCAACGCAGGCTCCATCGGGGGCTTCGTCTGCTTCACCGAAAACGGCGAAGGCCTGGATGCGGATATCCAGGTTCAGCCCCTGCCCGGCGCCGGTCTGGCTGGCTGGTGGAACAAGGTCGCCCTGTTCCGGCGCGATTTGGCGGGCGCCCGGGGCCGCGTGCTGTATCTGGACCTGGACGTGGTGATCACCGGCAACCTCGATCCGCTGCTCTGCCATCCGGGCGATTTTGTGATCATGGATAACGACTATGTGCCCGGCTTCAATTCGTCGGTGATGCTGTTCGAAGCCGGCGCCCGGCCGGAGATTTTCGAAAATTTCAGCGCCCGGGATATGGCCCGCCTGGATGGCGATCAGGACTGGATCGCGCTGCAGGCGCCGGACGCGGAATTGTGGCCGCATCTTTGGTGCGTGCCTTACCGGCTGCGCGCCGCCTTACGCCCGCCCGCCGAGACCAGGGTGGTGGCGTTTTCGGGGCGCCCCAACCCGGCAGATTATCCGGCGGAGTGGGTCAGGGAGCTTTGGCGCTAGGGGGAATTAATCCAGGTCGGCTTTTTCCAAAAGCGTGTAGGAAAATTTGTTGCCGCGAATGGCCTTGGATTTTCTGGCCATCGACATCATCACATTGAAATCGTCTACATTCTGGAATACCTGGCAGCCGGCGGAATATTTGCCGACCCGGTTGGTTTTGCCGGCCGAATTGCCGCGGTGGATATTGATGCCGAATTTTCCCGAATAGACTTTGCCCGAGCGGTCCAGCTTGTCGTCTTTGTTGCCGTCGCGCCAGACTTTGACCTCTCCGAGTTTCTGGCAAATCGCTTCGTATTTGCCGTTGTGGGTATTAATCTCGTAAGCGTCCTTGTACTGCCCGGGAATGAGGATCGCCGCGCCGGCCTTATTGAAAAGTTCGGTGCGCGTATAATATTCCCCCGGATCGGTGGTGGCGGCGCACTCCACCGCATGTTGCTGGCCATCTTCATCGCGGTAGATGAGAACGATCTTGTCATCGAAACTGTTGAGTTTCGTCGACGGATCGCGGACGCCGATAATGTTGAGATGATAGCCATTGCCATCGTCGAGCAAATCGTAGCCTTTGCGTTTCAGCGCCCGCGTGATGCGCGTCGCAAGGGCGCCGCCGCCGTTTTTAGAGCCCGCTTCATTTTGGGCTTGCTGGCGGTCTTCGGTCTTGGCGGTTTTGCCGACCGGACTTTGAACTTTTTCGCCCGGCTCCTTCAGCAGCGCCGTCCAGGTGCCGCGCCCGACAATGCCGTCCACCGTTAGATTTTGGGCGCGCTGGAAGCGCTTGGCCTGCTGTTCGGTTGCGGGGCCGAAATCGCCGTCCGCAAAATTGTCCTTGTCCAAATCCTTGAGGTGCTCGACCAGGCGGTTTTGCATTCGGACAACGGCATCGCCCCTGGCGCCCCGGCGCAATGTCGGGTGCCTGGCTTTGGAATAGGCGGTTTCGCTCATTTGCGTTGCCTCCGTTTGCGCGCCGGTTCGGGTCTGCGTTTGCGGTTGCTGGATCTGCGGCCCGGCGCACGGCCGCCGCCGGAAGGTGAACCCTCGTCATCGAATTTGGATGCCATCATCGAATGTACGGCGGTAATCTCCTCGATATTCTCCGCCAGCACATCCAGTGTTTGCGCCGATTCTTCAAGGTTTACCCGCAGCTCCAGACCGCACGATGCGCAAATGATCGGCGCCGCGGCCAGCAAAGAAATTGGATCGACTTCGATCAGCGTGTTGCAATCGGGGCAGGGCAAGCCGGGTGGACGCGTCGTTTGGGCTCTGAGGCCTTTAGCCATCGGTGTCGTCCTCAACGCTCAGATCGGCGGTGCTTAACAAACGCTCGATCCCCAAGGGGAAGGGCGATTGGGCAATTTTAACGCGCATCTTCAAATCCGACTTGGTGGTCGACTTTTCGGTTGTTGTCCGGGCCAGCCGGGTCAGCAGTTTCTTTTTCGGCTTGCCCAGGAACAGGCTGCCGAGAGAGCCGCGCGCCGAGTTGGCGGCGTCTTCTGATTCCGTGCTCGCCGTCACCATATCCTCGATCTGAAGTTCAAACTCGATATTGGCTTCTTCGATGGTCAACAAGGGAATGGGAACCAGGGTTATGACCGGAATTTTGATCGAATGGGTACGCACCGTTCCGTCCGTATCGCGGCGCCGCATATCGAAGGTGACGGTGCGCAAGCTGAGGGTGCCATCGGCATTTTTATCGAAGCCGACGCTTTCGATATATTCGGAGGATTTCTCGGCGTCCTCGGCCTCGGCCTCGATCAGCGCGGTAAGCTGGGCGCCGACCAGGGAACCGAAATCAACAGACTTGCTATTCGCCATCCGGAATATTCCTCGTCATCAATCAATCCTCGCTCAAAACCGATTTGATCGCACCGTCAGGCGTCTCGATATCGTTCCATCTTGCATCGTTGAGATTGATCTCGAATTTGATCGAGGAAATCGCCGCCGGATCGACACCGGTCAGGGCGCCGAGCCCGACCTTGATGCCCGGGATGTTTTTCGGCAGCGCTCTTGGCGCCGACGCAACGACCGCCTCGGTCTTCTGAATTTCGTCGGCGAGCTTTACATATTCGGGCAACTTCAGGGTAATTCTACTGCGGCCAAATGCGGCCTTGATCGCGGCTTGAATTCTTTCCCGGCGCAGCTTTGCGCCGCCGTCGATGGACCCGGTCAGCGCCTTTTTAATTTCACTGTTCAGCGAGCGGGAAAATCCATTTCTGATCCGCGCGTCGGCAAGTTTTCGCTTCACCGCATCCAGGCTCATCACATATTTGGTGATGGCCGTAGCGCCGGTGGCAATGGCGCTGATTTGCTCCTCGCTTGGGCCATCGGCTTCCTCGATAGCCTGATCGTCGAAGGCCATGCGCAGATCGACCGACACGTTTGAAATATTGAGGGATGGAATATTGAACGACCGCAATATCTCGTTGTCGCGGTAGCGTTCGGCCAGGTTCGCGGTCTGCACATCCGCATCGTAGCGCGCATTGATCACATCCGTGACGATGCTTTCGATGAGCGTGCGTAAGTTGCTCATGCCCGGTCACCCCGCTTCCGGCGCTCAGGCGCTGCTATGTTTCCGCCTCGGATATGGAGGATTCGAGAATATCCAGCACGCGGCTCATGCCGGCCGGTAAATCATCCTGGACAGCCCGGACGTTGATATTGATCGTATGTTCGGTCTTGTAGCGGTTAGATGTCGCCGTGGACGACGAATGTTTGGTCGAGATCGA
>CAUZTZ010000292.1:0-5712 GCA_963582805.1 Alphaproteobacteria bacterium | reverse complement strand
GCCCTTGCGCGGCAATATTTTTAGACTATTTGCTATAGGAACATTATATGAACCAACGAGGGGAGATTCCCATGGACGAAATGACGACTGAATTCGAAACCACGCTCAAACCACGCCACGAAGCTTTCGTGCGCGCCTATGCCACCGGGGCCACCGGGGCGGCGGCGGCGCGCAATGCCGGCTATGCACCGGCGGGAGCCGCCGGCCGGGCCAGCGAATTGCTGCAACGCGCCGACGTGACCGAGCGTTTGGCCGAACTGAGCGCCCAAGCGGCCACCCAGCGCGCCGAGGCGGCGGAGGCGCTTCTGGACAAGCTGGAACCGGTCTATGAGAAGGGCCTGGAAACCGGCGACACCGATGCCGTGCTGCAGGTGGTGGAGTTGCAGGCGCGCATTCTGGGGCTGGTCCATGGCGGCGCCACGATCCGGCCGCGCGGGCTCTCCCAGGTTGCCCCGGAACCCGCCCTACCCGGCCATGAGGCGTTCCTGGCCTCCCTGGAATTCGCCGATAGGGTTGCCGAATAACCGTAAGGATCCGTAAGGAACCGTAAGGAAAGCTCATAAACCGGTATGGTCGTTTTGGCCAAAATATGTCGCATTTTCGGCCCAGCCCGGCTGGATGGGCTGGACAAAACCGTCCCAGGCACGACAATTGGGGCGGCTGCCACCCGCGTTTCCCACGCGTACCCGATCAAGGACTTCCAATCCGTTGACCTCCCCATCCGATGCCGAAGACCCCGGCGATGCCCAACCCTCCGGCTGGGTGGCATTCCAATATGCGGATTTCCGGAATTTCTTCCTGGCCCGCTTCATCAGCCGCCTGGCGGTGGAGATGCAGATGACGGCGGTCGGCTGGCAGGTCTACAGCCTGACCGGCAATCCCCTCGATCTGGGGCTGGTGGGGCTCGCCCAGATCGCGCCGTTTCTGATCCTGTTCCCGCTGGCCGGCATGACCGCCGACCGCTTTTCCAGGGCGCGCATCATTTCGGTTTGTGTGTTTTCGGAAAGCCTCTGCGCGGCGGCGTTTTTCGGGCTCACCCTGATGGGCGTCATCTCTTTTCCGGTGATGCTGGCCATCCTGGCATTGTTCGGCATCTCACGCGCCTTCCAGACCCCCGCCGAACAGGCCATCGTGCCCTTGCTGGTGCCGCACAAACATGTGGCCAACGCCATTGCCTGGACCTCGGTATCGGGCCAGACGGCGCGCATCACCGGGCCCGGCATCGCCGGATTGATGATCATCGCCGGCGAGCAATGGGTGTATGGCTCGGTGGTCATATTGATGGCCGGGGCGACCGTGTTCGCCATGATGATCCGCGCCAATACGCAGATCATCTCGTCCGATCCGATCAGCTTTGCCACCGTGTTCGCCGGCTTGCGGTTTATATTTTCGCGGCAAATCGTGCTCGGCTCGATCTCGCTGGATTTGTTCGCGGTGCTGCTTGGCGGCGCAACGGCGCTGCTGCCCATCTACGCCAAGGACATATTGCTGGTGGGTCCGGTGGGCTTTGGCATCTTGCGCGCCACGGTGACCGTCGGCGCGCTCGCCGGCGCGCTGTATTTCACGCAAGCGCCGATCCGGCGCCATGCCGGCGTCAAGCTGCTGGGCTCGGTGGCGGCGTTCGGCGCGGCAACCATTGTCTTCGGCCTCTCGGAAAGCTTCGGGCTGACTTTGGTGATGCTGTTTATTATCGGCGCCACCGATTCGGTCAGCGTCTTTATCCGCAACTCCATTGTTCAGATCGTGACCCCCGACGAAATCCGGGGCCGGACCAACGCCGTGAACGCCGTTTTCATCGGCGCGTCCAACGAATTGGGGGAATTCGAATCGGGCGTAACCGCCGCCTGGTGGGGCGTTGTGCCGTCGGTTGTCATCGGCGGCATCGGAACCATTTGCGTTGCGCTTGCTTTTGCGAGAATATTTCCGCAGTTGAGGGGGGCGGACAGTCTTGTGCCCGAAGACCTGATCCGAAATTATCGCTAATGGAATACGAGAGACGATGAAATACAGAAAACTTGGCCGCACCGGCGTGGACGTTTCCGAATTGGTGTTTTCGTGCGCCGAAACCGTCGGCATGATGACCGCCGGCAACTACGAGACCGCGTTCGAAGCGGTAAAACGGGCGCTCGATGCGGGCATCAACTGGTTCGACACCTCGCCCTCGGATACCGATGGCGAAGGCGAGGAGATACTGGGACGCATCCTGAAGGAGCTGGACGCGCATCTCTTTATTTCGGCCAAGGTGGTGATCAATCCGGGCGCCTCCGAAGACATCGCGGACCAGGTGGAGCGCGCCCTCGAGAAAACATTGAAGCGGTTGCAGATCGATCAGCTCGATCTCTTTCAGCTGCACAATTGGATCGATGGCGCCACTGGCGAGCGCGCCTTGAACGTCGAAAGCGTGCTCGGGCGCAAAGGCGCCATCGCCGGCATGGAGACCTTGCGCGAAAAAGGTCTGCTGAAATGGATCGGCGCCACGGCGCTTGGCGATACCGGCCTGTCGCGGCGCCTGATCGAAAGCCGGCGCGTCGATACGGCGCTGGTCTATATCAATATGATCAACCCGACGGCGGCGCACCGAGACCCCATGCGCACCCTGGATGCGGCCATGCCCAAGGCCAGCCGCGGTCAGGATTTTACCGGCGTCCTCGATTGCTGCGCCGATAACGATGTCGGCGTGATCGCCATCCGCATCCTCGCCGCCGGCGCCATCATCGGCGAGCTCAAGCACTACAAGGACCGCATCGTCACCAAGGATACCAATGTCGATGATGTCGCGTTCAAGGCCAGCGCCATCCGCGAGATGCTTGGCGACAGTCAGGGCAGTCTGGCGCAGGCGGCGATCCGGTTTGTCCTCGCCCACCCGGCGATCGCAACGATCAATTTTGGCGCGCGCAACCTGGATGAGTTCGAAGAAGGGCTCGCCGCGGTCGCAATGGGGCCGTTGCCGGAAGCGGTCATGGCCGAGTTGGACGCGCTGTTTCACAGCAACTTCGGCCGCGACTGAATGTAATATTTGGGAACCGGCATGGACTATGCGCGCCTCGGGCGGACAGACGTTCAAATCTCCCGCCTGATCTTCGGATGCGGCATGATCGGCGGCATCATGGTCAATGGCTCGCCAGGCGTCATGCGCGCCGCCGTCAAGGGCGCGCTGGATGCCGGCATCAACTGGTTCGATACCGCCGCCCTCTATGGCGCCGGCAAATCGGAGGAAAATCTGGGCGCTGTGTTGCGCGAATTGGATGCGGGCCCCGGCATCTCCACCAAGTTCCGGGTCGCGGCCGAAGACGGTGATATCGCCGGCCAGGTGGAGCGGGCGTGTCTACAAAGCCTGGCGCGCTTGGGCCTCGAGCGCATCGATCTGTTGCAGCTTCACAACAACATTTTATCGGAGCCGGCCAGCAACGGCGTCACACCGGATCAGATATTGGGGCCGGGCGGCGTGATCGAAGGCTTGCAGCGGTTGCGGGACCGGGGCTTGATCAAGTGGCTGGGCATCACCGCTATCGGCGATGCCCGCGCCTGCTGCGAAGTGATTGGCTCCGGCGCCATCGATACCGCCCAGGTCTATTACAACATGATCAATCCCTCCTCGGAATTTGGCGCTGATAAGGCGAATGCAACCTTGGTGGGCGGCGGCCATAATTTCTCCGGCATTCTGGATGCATGCGCGGGCTCCGATATCGGCGTCATCGCCATCCGCACCTTGGCGGCGGGCGCCCTGGCCACGGTGAGTTACCAAGGCCGCGGCGTCATCACCCGGGATTCGGAGCCCGATGACGAGCGCGCCAAGGCTGCCGCAATGTTCGAACTTTTAGGCGATACCCACGGCACCCGCGCGCAGACGGCGCTGCGCTTCGCCCTCGCCCATCCGGCCATCGCCGGCATCGATTTCGCGGTCGCCGAGATTTGGCAAATGACCGAAGGTTTGAAATCCATCGATCTCGGACGGCTCCCCGATGACGCAAGACGCCAGGTGCTGGAACTTTATGAATGCAATTTCGGGTGGGATTAACCAGTAGGCGTGAACACTTCGATCTTGTCACTGACGCCGCGCAATTCCTGGGCGCCCATGCTGCGCCAGCCGCCGTTCAGATGTTCGATCACGCGCCCAGACGCCAGCAC
Source organism: Alphaproteobacteria bacterium (assembly GCA_963582805.1). Classification (GTDB taxonomy): domain Bacteria; phylum Pseudomonadota; class Alphaproteobacteria; order Rhodospirillales; family UBA2165. Next base: position 1,584 of record CAUZTZ010000292.1, on the reverse strand, counting down.
CGATACGCCCAAAGTCTTGCACATGGACTCAATTCGCGCCGCTTCGTTGGCGGCGGCGCCGATGACCGTAAATTCGATCCGCTCCGGCGTGCCGATATTGCCGTAGGTGACATCGCCGAGATGAAGGCCGATGCCGTAGCCCAGCGGCGGATAGCCAAAGCCCTGGCGCTTGACGTTGAGCAGCTCCATGCGCTGGGCCGCGTCGGCGACCGCCGCTTCGGCCTTATTGCAGGCCTCGGCCGCCGTGGCGCCATCCGCCGCAACCGGGAAAATGGCCAGCACCGCATCGCCGATAAAGCGCAGCACCTCGCCGCCGCCATCCAGGACGGCGCCGGCCATGCATTCGAAATAATCGTTGAGCAGCGCCAGGAAGGCATCCCGGCTCATGGAATTGGCGAGCGGCGTCGAGTTGCGCAAATCGCAGAACCAAATCACTGCGTGCAATTCCTGGCCGTCGCCGCGCTGGATTTGGCCTTTCAGCACCTTCTCGCCCGACTGATGGCCGAGATAAGCATCCAGAAGATTGCGCGCCGTCCGGGTCAGGGCGTAAATCTCGGCGATCCGGGTCAGGGCCGGGCGCAGGCTTTCAAGGGCATCGATCTCGGCCTCGGTAAAGCCGCCTTCTTGGGTTGTCGTATAGCTGGCCGCATGGATCTCGCCATTGATGAAATCCAGGGGATGGATCACGTAATCGGTCACCCCCTCGGCGCGCAATTCCTCGAGGATCGGATAATCCATCGGACAATCGGCATCGCCGAGGCGGCGGCGGATTTGCTTGCCGTCCCGAAACACCTGGTAGATGGGGTTTTTAAGGTACAGGTCCGACTTCATCATCTCGTAGGAGGCCTCGCCGACTTCCACCTCGGTCCAGCCCTGGCGCCAGAAAAAGCCGCGCCCGGCGACGTTGGGATGCAGCGTGGTGACGAACACGGCGGCGCGGTAAAGGGGCATGCCGCAATCGGTCAAGCGCTGGCACATCTCCAGCAATACGTCTTGCGGCGCATGCACCGACTTGGCGCCATCCATCAGCCAGTCGAGTACCGATTGAACGTCCGGCGATTTGCTCATGCCACGTTGCCTGTCCCACATCTGTTAGCGATGCATCCGGGTACCCTAAAGCAAAGCCGTGTGTCAGCTAATAGGTGGGCACGCCGGCATCGATTTCGGCGGACCAGGCGCTGATGCCGCCGGCCAGGTTGAGGGCGTTCTCATATCCGTTGGCGTGCATCCATTCCACCACCTGCGAAGAGCGCCCGCCCACATGGCACATGACCACCAGCGGCTGCTCCTTGGGCACCTCGTCCAGCCGATCCATCAATTCGCTCATGGCGATGTGCAGGCTGCCCTCGATGGCACACGTATCCACTTCCTGGTCTTCGCGGATATCCAGCAAGGTATGCGCCTCGCCCGCCTTGCGCATGGCATCCAGTTTGTGAACGTCAATATCCATAATTTTAATGACCTCTTTGCGAATCGTTCTTAACTTAAACATAATCTCCAAAGCCGACTTCGCCAAGGTTTGATTTATAGGGGTTGAACGGGGAAACTTAAGGCTACCCAAATGCGGAGAGACCGATGAACGCG
>CAUZTZ010000291.1:0-5717 GCA_963582805.1 Alphaproteobacteria bacterium | reverse complement strand
CAGCGTATAGCCGGCAAAGGCGCGCGCCGGATCGTGGTGCAAGAGGCCGAGTTGGTGATAGCGCATTCAGCCCCCGGTATTTATACTAAGCGCCATGGGCGGCGGCGCCGATATGGTCTGAAAGACGACGCAGTAACGCTCGGTCAGCTTGGTCAGGATATCGATGCGCTCCTGTGGCTCTGCCGTATCCAGATCGAATTGCAGGCGGATTTCCTTGAAGCCCACCGGCGTCTCTTTCGACACACCAAGGGTTCCGGTGAAATCCAGATCGCCCTCCGCCGATACAGTGCCGCCCTTAAGATCGAACTCCAAGGCCGTCGCCACCGCCTTCAAGGTAACCCCGGCGCAGGCGACCAGCGCCTCCAACAGCATATCGCCGGAACAGGCCTGGGCGCCGGAGCCGCCGGTCGCCGGATGCAGACCGGCTTCGACCATGGCGCGCCCGGTATCCACCTTACAGGCAATGGCGCTTTCATCGAGGGCGCCGGACGCGGTCAGGGTGATCACGGCGCTACCCGGTTGCTCCCGGTACTGTTCCTTCAACGGTGCTTGCAGCTCTTTCAATTCCGATGCTTTCATCGCTGTTTTCCTCTGATTCTTGTTGCTAGGCGGACCTTAGGCCGCAACCGAAAAATTGCAACCAAAGAGCTTGTTACCAGCCACGCCATGGTTCAGGCTGGGCCGCACAACAGGTGAGGGGACCAGTTCAATGAGCGATACCATGCGCGCCGCCGCCGTCCGGGATTTCGGCGGCGTCGACCAGATCAATGTGGAAAATTTGCCGGTGCCGGCGCCCGCCAAGGGCGAAGCCTTGGTGCGCGTCCACGCCGCCGGCCTCAATCCCATCGACAACAAATTCCGCAACCGCCAAGTGCCCATGCCGCTTTGGCAGAACCCGGAATTTCCGGTCATCGTCGGCTGGGACCTTTCCGGCACGGTTGTCGAAGCCGCCGGTGATTTCTCCGTTGGCGACGAGGTATATGGTCTGATCCGGTTCCCCCATTTTTCCGGGACCTGCGCCGAGTTTGTCACGGCGCCGGTGGCGCATCTCGGCAAGAAGCCGCAAAATATTGACCACAATCACGCCGCCGGCGTTCCCCTGGCGGGGCTGACCGCCTGGCAGGCCATTGAAACCGGTGGATTGCGCACGGGTCAGACAGCGTTGATCCATGCCGCCGCCGGCGGTGTTGGCCACTTCGCCGTTCAGATCGCCAAAAACATCGGCGCCAAGGTGATCGCCACCGCATCGGCCCGCAACGAGGATTTCGTCATGTCGCTCGGCGCCGATGAATTCATCGATTACACCAGCACTGAAATTAGCGACGTGGTCAGCGGCGCCGATTTCGTGTTTCACACCATTGTGGGATCAATGATCCCCAAAAGCATCGCTTGTCTGAAGCCGGACGGGTACCTGTCCGTCGTCGAAGGCCCCTTTAATCCGGACGATGCCGCCGCCGCCGGTGTCCGCGGCTCGTTTATCAATGTGCATCCCGATGAAGCCCATCTGGCGGCGATCACCGCCATGATCGCAGAGGGCATCATCAAGCCCCACCTGGATCAGGTTTACCCGCTCGCCGAAACCGCAGCCGCCCACGCCCATGTGGAAGGCGGCCACGCCCGCGGCAAGGTGGTGGTCGAGATCGGCGAATAGGGACAATGGCCACCGCCGATCAACAAGCCGCCAAGGCGGAAGCCTTTCGCGCCCTCCATTTCGCCGACGCGCCGCTGGTGTTGCCCAATATCTGGGATGCAGGTTCCGCCGTGATGGCCGCCGATGCCGGCTTTCCGGCTCTGGCCACCACCAGCGCCGGCGTAGCCTGGGCGCTTGGGCATGGCGACGGCGAACAGATGCCGCGCGGCCAGATGCTGGACGCGGTGGCCCGCATTGCGGAGCGGGTGGCGCTGCCTTTGACGGCGGATATGGAGGCCGGCTATGGCGCCTCGCCGGTTGCGATCGCCGCCACCGTCGCCAAGACCCTGGAAGCGGGTGCCATCGGCGTCAATCTGGAAGACGGCCTTGATCATGGCGCCGGTACGGTGCTGGAAATGACCGACGCCGTGGCGCGCATCGTTGCCGCCCGCGCAAGCGCCGACAATGCCGGCATTCCCATGGTTATCAACGCCCGCACCGATGTCTATTTCGGCAGCGGGCGCACCGATGCGGAAAAATTCGACGAAGCGGTAACCCGCGCCAACGCCTATTTGCAAGCCGGCGCCGATTGCGCCTTTGTCATCGCCGTCAACGCGCCCGAGGTGATCGAAAGGCTGGTCCGCGAAATCCATGGCCCGCTCAACATCATCGCCGGCTCATCGGGCCTCGACGTCAACGTCCTGGCCGGCCTTGGAGTCAAAAGAATATCTCTGGCCGGCGGCATGTCGCGCAGCGTGCTCAGCCATTTCAGGGATTCCCTATTGGAGATTCGCGACCACGGTACCACCAGCTTTCTGGACGGCGGCATGAGCCATCCCGAACTGAACCAGCTCTTCGGAAAACTCGGCTAGGCCCGTTTCAGCCTCCGCCAAACAGTTGCGCCAAGACGTCCTTGGCGACCTTGCCAGACGTTTTGTGCGGAAATTCGGAAACGATCTTCACCGCATGCGGTTTATGCTGGCCAAGCCATTGCTCGCAATGGGCCAGCAATTCATTCTCTTCCACATTGTTGCTGACCACGACGGCGGCGGCGGGAATTTCGCCGCGCGCAGTGGACGGGACCGGGAAGGCGGCGGCCTCGGTGACGGCTGGGTGATGCAACAGCACATTTTCGATCTCGGCCGGGAAGATATTGATGCCGTCGAAAATCATCAGATCGTCGGCGCGGCCGTGATGAACCAGTTCGTCCGCCTCGGTGAAGGATGCCAGATCGCTGGACAGGAACCGGCCGTCCTGGAAATCCCGGGCGGTTTCTTCGGGTCTACCGATATAGCCCTCCGACATGCCCGCCGATTTGAGCCGCAGGCGGCCGACCTGACCGGCGGGCAACGGCGCGCCGTCTTCGCCGACGACAACCGCTTCGATGCCCGCCAGCAACTTGCCGACCACGCCCGGAACCTAGCGCACCTGGACGGCGGCGCCACGGTGATCAGCCCGAACTCGGTGATGCCGTAGGATATGAACAGATTGGGGGTGATGGCGGCGCGGATTTTTTCGCGCACCACATCGGGGATCATCGTTGCGCCGATGCGCAAGGCTTCCACATGGGGCAGCAGGAATTCGCCGGGCTTGGCGATTTGCAGAAGTGCCGACGCGTGGATCAGCGATCCGTGGATGGAGCTGATGCGGTGCCGGTTTGCAAATTCGACCAGACCCTCGGGGCCGTCCTGGCCTTCGTCCATCAGCGCGAAGCAGCCGCCAGTGAGCAGGAACCGGTAGATGTTTTTCTTGGCGCCGGTGAAGTTGATGGAAGCCAGCGAGATCGAGCGGCTGCCGGGCCCCACCGGCAAATCGGGCCCAAGGGTGCGAAAATGATGATGGGCGAGGGCATGGGTGAGCAGGCCGATGCGCGGCATGCCGCTCTCGGTGCCCGATGTGTTGAGATACAGAAACGCCAAATCGGCATCATCGGACGCGGCAAATTTCACGGCCTCCAATTCCTTCAAGGCTTTGATGTCGCCGGGCGGCGGCGGCAGGTGCAATAATCCCGGCGCGTCGGCGGCGGCGTCTTCGGCGGCCACTATGGCGGTGACATTCAATAGCCGGCGCAGCTCCGCCTGCACATGGGGGCTATGATCTGCGGCATCGAAGGCAATCTGCCCGGCGCCGAGGCGGGCGAGGGCGAGGGACGCGACCAAATGCTGGGTCTGATTGGTAACATGCAGCGCCGCCGTTTGCCCGGGCGCGAGGCCAGCGGATTTGTAGCCGCCCGCGATAGCCGAGATCACCCGGTCCAGCTCCAAGAAGCTGAGCGTGCCCGCGTTCATCAGGAACGCCGGCTCGTCCGGTATCTCGGCGGCGCGCGCCGAAATGGTGCCGGTGATGTTCATCCGGGGAAGGAGAGTATGTTAGGGGGGCAGAGTCCAGCCCGTTGCCGGGCGGCAGCAGTTCCGATGGACCTGGAACAATTCAGCCAGTAATATTTGATCGAAGCGGCAGATTGGATAAGGACTATGGCAATGACAAATAGCTTGGAAAACAAACGCGCGCTGATCACCGGATCGGGAGGTGGCATGGGGCGCAGCCATGCGGTTCTTATGGCCGAACGGGGCGCCGACATCATTGTTCACGACATCAAGGTGGAAGGGGCCGAGGAAACCGCGGCGATGGTAAGAGATCTCGGCCGCGACGCCACGGTCCTGGTTTCGAACATCCGGGATGCCGAGAACTTTGCTGCCGCGGTCCAAGATTCCGGTAGCATCGATATTCTCGTCAATAATGCGGGTGTCGGCGGCGGCGGGCTGGCGATGGAAGAGATCGATCTCGATATTTTCAACGAGATGTTCGAGGTTCACGTCAGAGGCAGCTTCTTTGCGGCGCAAGCCGTCCTGCCGCAGATGAAAGCCCGCAAATCGGGTAAAATCATCAACATCTCTTCGATATTTGCCATGGGGGGCTATAACAAGTTGAGCCATTACGCCGGGGCCAAATCGGCGATCTCGGGATTTACCAAGTCCTGGGCCCGCGAGTTCGCACCATGGAATATTACCGTCAATGCCGTGGCGCCGGGATTTATCGTGACCGATATGACCCGCGGATCGAACTCACAAGAAGAGATGGATGAACGGGAAAAATTGATGCCGCTTGGGCGCTTCTGCCAGCCGCAAGATATTTCCTACGCCGTTGCCTGGCTCGCATCGGCGGAAACGGATTTGATCTCGGGCCAGGTGATCAGTCCCAACGCCGGCGAAGTGATCGTCGGCTACTAAAGCCGAGGGCGGCGGAAACGGCCCGGCTTGCTCCAGCCAGACCCGTTAAAAAAAGCCGGGTGTTTTAAGCGCCGCGCACAATATCAACCACCTCGGCGGCGTTGTCCGGATCGCCATCGCCGCGCCAGGCAACGTGGCCATCGGGGCGGACCAGCACCAGCTTGCGCTCAAAAAGCTCGGCGATGTTTTCTTGATCAATATCTTCAAGGGTGATCGGCATGGCGCATTGCATGGCCGCTTCCAGGAGACCCGGCGCCGGCACCCGGCGGTCAAACCGCAACAACGTAAAGCCGCGCCCAAACAGATCGAGGGTTGATTTCTGCTCGCCATCGCCGATCCAGGCGTGCGGCGCCCGGTGGCCGGGCCGGGCGGTGGGAGTGTAATCGATCACCTGGAATTCGGGCTCGGTTGTTCCATCGGGCACGATGATCGGCGAGCCTTCGTAGCGATAACCGAGCACGATGCCGTTGGTATCGTACTCCCGGTCCATGCGCAGCCCATATAGGGTTTTCTGGAATTCCGCCCGAAAGGCGTCGCCTTCGGGCGTTTGTTGATCGATTTCAGGGCCCACCGGCAGCTTGGCGAATTGGGTAAAATTGCGTGCCCCTTCATCGGTGACCAGGCGCGCAACCGGGCGGCGCTCCAAATCGTAGGAGCCCAGCAAATTGGCGCCGCCCCAGCCTTCCAGAACCGCCGCCAGCTTCCAGCCGATATCGACGGCTTCTTGAATGCCGGTGTTCATTCCGAACCCGCCGGTGGGCGACATCTGATGGACCGCGTCGCCGGCAAGAAATATGCGCCCTTGGCCGTAGCGCGTCGCAACAACCCGCTTTCTATCCCAGGGCAGGATTGAGAGG
>CAUZTZ010000290.1:0-5732 GCA_963582805.1 Alphaproteobacteria bacterium | reverse complement strand
CCTTATGGCCGAATTTTCCGATACCGGCAAAAACTACAATGCCGAGTTTCGAATTGTCCTGGCCGATGGCGAGGAAAAAATATTGCGCTCGAGCACCGTTTCCGTTGCCGGTGACGCGGAAAATCCTGCCACCAAATCCATCGGCGCGGTTCGCGATGTGACCGAGGAACGCTACCGGGAAGCCCAGCTTCGCCAGGCCCTGAAAATGGAGGTTGTCGGCCAGTTGACCGGCGGCATTGCCCACGATTTCAACAATATGCTGGCAGGGTTGCAGGGCAATCTGGATTTGATGAGCGATCCCACGATATCCGAAGAAGAGCGCCTGCAAAGACTGGACCGCTCCAAGGCCATCGTTGAGAGGGGCGCCACCCTGACCAAGCAGCTGCTGGCCTTTTCGCGCAAGCAGAACCTGCAGCCGAAAGCCACCGATGTGGGCGGTCTTATGGATGCTATGTTGGATTTGATGCGCCGCTCCCTGGGCGAAACCATTGCCATCAGCATGGATTTTGCGCCCGGCCTGTGGCCGGCATTGGTGGACCCGAATCAGCTCGAAAGCGCCGCCCTCAATCTGGCCGTCAACGCCCGCGACGCCATGCCCAATGGCGGCACGCTTTCGCTTCTGGGCCGCAACATCCAGGTGAATAGCCAATCGGGCGAAAATCCCTTGGGCATGGCGGCGGGCGATTATATCTCCATTTCTATTCATGATACCGGCCACGGCATACCTGAGGATCAACTCGGCAAAGTGTTCGATCCTTTTTACACCACCAAGGATGTGGGCGAAGGCAGCGGTTTGGGTCTCTCCATGGTCTATGGTTTCGCCAAGCAGTCCGGCGGCTACGCTTTCATTCGTTCCGACGAAGGCACCGGCACCGAGGTGATCCTCTATTTGCCGCGCGCCGAGGCGCCCGGCCTTGAGAATGCGGACGCCGACGCCGCCCTCGCGCCGGCAATCGGCGCCGGCGAACGGATCATGATTATCGAGGATGATCCCGATGTTCGCGACGTGACGGCGGCGGCCCTGGCAATGCTCGGATACGAGGTTATCGATGGCGGCGATGGATCGGATGCGATCAGGATCGGATATGATCAGGAAAAAAAGATCGATCTGCTGCTCACCGATGTGGTTCTGCCGAACGGCAACAGCGGGCCGGACCTAGCGGCGGCGCTGTCGGAGAAATGGCGGCAAATGAAGGTGCTGATGATGACCGGATATGCGGAAAATGAAATCTTGCGCACCATCGATGATGAATTGAAGCACACGCTAATCCAAAAACCCTTCCGCACGGCGGATCTCAGCAAGCAAATCCACGCGCTTTTGACGGACAATAATGGCTAGTTAAGAGCCCGGGCTATTTGTTGACCTGATCCTTGCCAAAACCGGCCAAGGTGGAGTAACCCTTGATGATCGATTGCAGCTCTTCGTCGGTCACCACATCGCTTAAGCGTTGGAAACCATCCGGCGCCCGCTCTTCGACAAGGTCGATCACCTGTTCCGGCCCGCCGCGGCGATTCCGGTGGATGATTTCGGTGGTCGGCGGCCGCCGCGCATCCTCATAGTCGGCAATGGCGCCGGGCACCGCGTTTGATCCGGTGAGGCAATCGGCCAGGCATCTGGCATCCAGAATGGCCTGGCTGGCCCCGTTCGAGCCTACCGGGTACATCGCATGGGCCGCATCGCCCAACAGCGTGACCCGGCCCCGGCTCCAATAGGGAAGCGGGTCCCGGTCGCAGCGCGGATATTCGAATATCTGATCGGTCGCGGCGATGATGGCGGCGGGATCGAGTTCGCCAAGCTGGAAGTCCACCGCTTGCAGATACTTGGCCAGCAGCGCCCGATCACCGATCCTGGTCCAGTCCGCACTGTTCTGCATTTCCGATCCAAACTCCGCCATTTTGATGGTGAAGGTCCAGTTGACCAACTGCTTGCCCGGCTCCGCCACGTCGTTGGAGATCGGGTAGTAGATGAATTTGCTGTTTCTCGGGCCGGCTACCATCATTTCGTTGCCGGTCTTCCAGGGCTCCTTGATCACCGCGCCCCGCCATTGCACAACACCGTCCCAGAGCGGCGGTCCTTCGCCTGGGAAAAAGATCGCGCGCAAACTTGAGTGGATGCCATCGGCGCCGATAAGAAGATCGCCCGTCGCGGCAACCTCCGCACCGTCGTTGTCAAAATAGGCGGTGACGCTGCCTGAGCCCTGTTCAAAGCGGGTGAAGCGATGGCCGGTGCGCGGCGCGCCGGCCCGCTCCCGGACGGCATCGGCCAACACCTTGAGCAGCTTGCCCCGGTGGATCGAGAATTGCGGATAATCGTAGCCCGCCGCCTTACCGCGCGGCTCCCGCCAAATCGTTTGTCCGAAGCGATTGGCGTAGGTCAGCTCAGTGGTCTGAATGCCGACGCGGCCCAAGTCTTCCAAAAGGCCCAGCTCGGCAAGCTCCTTGATCGCATGGGGCAGGGTGTTGATGCCGACACCCAGCTCTCCGAGGGCGCCCGATTGTTCAAATATCTCCGCCTCGATGCCGCATCTGTGCAGCGTCAGAGCCAACGTGAGCCCGCCAATCCCGCCGCCAATTATCAGGGCTTTCATATCGGCTGCAAAGTTTCGCGGCTAAAGTTCCAGCGGCGGGCCCACGACCTCGAGGCCATGTTTTTTTGCGATTCTCCGAATGCGCTCGATTTCCTCTGGCCGGCTGGCGTCCCGGTCGGAAACTTCGCGAAAGTAATTTTCCAATCCGCCGGGCGTCACGGTGAACAAAAACCGGGCGACGGCGTCGCCGCCGTTGGAGATGGCATGGGCTATCTTAGCGGGAACGAAAAAGCTGTCGCCGGGGCCGAACTTCGAAATTTTGCCGGCCAAAGACGCCGTGATAGTCCCTTCCAGGACATACCCGGTTTCGTCACTATCCAGATGCAGATGCTCGTTGGTGCCTTCGCCCGGCGGCAGGGTTTGGATGAACATCGAAAGGTTGCCGCCGGTATCGGCGCTCGCCAATTTCAGCTCGATATTTCCAGTGCCGATGGGCGGATAGAAAATGGTTGCCTCGTCGCTCATGCTGACCTCGCCGCTTGTTAGGTAACGTTGCGCCCACATTACGCCAAAAACTGTAATCGTTCCAGAACAGACCTCAGCCGGCCGGCCGGGGCTTGTTGAAAATCGGCCGGTTTATTACTCTCCTGGGAAATTCACAAATTACCCTCGGAGGCGACCATGTCCGTTCTTAAGCTTAAAGACGCAGAAATTCATTATCAGGAATTCGGCAGCGGCTATCCGCTTGTGTTGTTTGCGCCCGGCGGCATGCGCTCCCACATGGCTATGTGGTGGGCCGAAAAATCCCCCAGCGGAGCCCCCCGGGCCTGGAACAACTGGACCGAAGATTTGGTCTCCGAATACCGGATGATCGCCATGGACCAGCGCAATGCGGGCGCGTCGGTGGGCGCCATCGAGGCAGACCATGGCTGGCACACTTACGCCGCCGATCATCTGGCGCTGTTGGATCATTTGGGCATCGAGCGGTGTCATGTTCTCGGCGTCTGCATCGGCCCCAGTTTTTGCATGAAGCTGTTGGAGGCCGCGCCCGAGCGCGTCGCCGCCATGGTGCTGCAAAACCCGATCGGGCTTAACCCCGAACATCCCGGCTATTTTCCGGACGGGTTCGTTGCCTGGGCGGATGATCTTTGCAGCCATCGGGCGGAGCTGGACCGGGACGCCGTGCAAAGTTTCGGCGATAATATGTGGAACCACGATTTCGTCTACAGCGTCGATAGGGATTTCGTGCGCAGCCTCGATGCCCCGGCGCTGGTCATGCCCGGCGATGATACGCCGCATCCGGCGGTCATTGGGCTCGAAGTTGCCGATATTCTGCCCGGCGCCGAGCGCCTGATGGATTGGAAAGGCCCGGATCATGTCGCCGCCCAAGGCCAAAGGGTCGCCGAGTTTCTGGCCCACCATACGCCCGGCTAGAGCAATTCCGCGCCGCGTCTATTCGGCGGCGTGCTTTTTGATCTGATCGCTGTCGGCGGCGCTACGCTCAAGAAACGCCGCAACCTTGTCCATCAGCGGCTGCTGGTCATAGCCGTTGACATGGCGGTGGGCGTTGCGCACCGGATCGCCGCCGAAAAAGCGCTCGTACAACAGTTGCCGGCCGGCAAATCCGGACATGGTCGCATCGAAAGCCAGGCGCATCAGGCGCACCCGCGTTTCCGCATCGGCGTTCGCCGATTGCATATAAAGGCGCACGTCGTCGCCGATTGGGCTGCCAAGATCGGCGGTCGAGGGCGCCGTCACCAGACCGCCGGCGGCCATCTGCGTCACCTTGTCATTCATATCGGCGATCATGTCCGGGAACAGGCGGCGCATGGCGGTAAATGGCGCCATATCGGCCTGCCAGACGCCGTATTTGTTGGGCCCGGCGCCCGCCACGGCGGCCTTGTGCGCGGCTTTTAAAAGCTCCAGCTGGCTCATCATATCGGCCAGCCAGTTGGCGATATGGCTGAAGCCTTCGATTTGCATCGAATGGCAAATGGTGAGCGCCAGCCCGACCATAAACTCGGCCTTGGCGATGCAGCGCAAGGACACCTGATCATAGAGATGGGCCGCATGGCCGATGCGCGCCGACAATGTGTTGCAGGCCTCCACATCGCGGTAAGCAAACACCCGCTCCCAGGGTACGAAGACATTGTCGAAGATCATCATGGCGTCGGTCTCGTCGAAGCGCGATGCCAGCGGATGATCTTCCGGCGAGGCGGCGCCGCCCGGCACCACCGGCGGGCGGAACAGAAACTTTGTGCCGGGCGTGGTCACCGGGATCACCACGGCGAAAGAATAATCACCGGCGTCGCCTGATACCGGCTTGTGCGGCGAGGGGAACACCGACACCTCTTCGATAAAGGCGGCCAGGGTGGTCACCGTGCGGGCGCCGGAAATGGTAATGCCGGCGTCGGTTTCCTTGCTGATTTTGCAGGCCAGATCCTGGTCCTGATCCTCCACCGGGCGCGAGCGGTCGGTCTGCGGATGGTTCAGGGAATGGGCCATGGCGTAGTCGCCCGCGCGCATATACTGGTACAAATCCCGCATATTCTGGGCAAAATCGTGGTTCTGGTAGCCGCCATATTCCGCCGCCGAGCCAGCCGACGCGGCCAGATAGATGTTCATGTAATCGGGCGTGCGGGTGAACATGCCGAGGGTGGCGTCGGCCCAATGTTTGATCATTTTTGAGCGGGCTTGAAGGTCTTCCATGGAGCGTGGTATCTGGTAGGAGCGGGGATGGCGCTCGCCGGTCGCTTCATCCTCATAGGTCATGAAATCGGCCGCGTCCGCATCCAGCTGCATATCGTAAAGACCGGCCAAAGTGCGCGCCGCGCCGGCGAAGCGGGGATCGGTGGTGACGTCGCCGATCTTCTCGCCGTCCATCCAAAATTCGCGCGCATCGGTCATGGCGCGAAGGGAATCCAGAAATTGCGCGCCTGAGCGAACGGCCATGGGCTATTCGGCCGCCGGCAGCTCGTCGTAGAAGCGGGCGCCCACATACCAGTCCTCGGGCGGATCGTCCTCTTCCTCGCCGGTATCGAAATTGGTCAGGAAGGCCATCTCCACCGTCACCCCGTTCGGATCGATGATGAAAAAGCGGGTCAAGTGATCCTCGGCGCCGCGCCGCTCGCGGTATTCGCAGCCCATCTCATCAAGGGTGGCGCGGGTTTCATTCATCCCCTTGGCCATGACCGCGAAATGATC
>CAUZTZ010000289.1:0-5742 GCA_963582805.1 Alphaproteobacteria bacterium | reverse complement strand
CGCCTGAGTGAGTAATCTTTGCATATGGAGAGACTTTCGTTGATCTGAGAATCTCAAAATATGAATCACTTCAGGTGTTTATCCCGTTAAGTCGGGTACTGTGCCTTGGTTGTTGAAAATTAACCCGAGGGAGCGTAATTGATAGAAAGGATACGCAACAGGTACCGGGCAATCCCATGGACGCACGCATTTACCAGCCGGCTAAAACCGCCATGCAATCGGGGCGCGGCAATACGCAACAATGGATCATCGATTTTGAGCCCGCCGAGGCTAAGCGCCCAGATGCGCTGATGGGATGGACCGGGTCCGGCGATATGCAAGGCCAGGTGCGCCTCAAGTTCGATACCAAGGAACAGGCGATCGAATTTGCGGCGCGCAACGGTATCAGCTATCAGCTTCGCGAGCCGAAGCCGATACGCCCGCGGCCAAAAAACTATGCCGACAATTTCCGCTTCGAGCGGGTTGAATAAAGCGCCAGCCGGCCATTTCGGCCCCGTAGCTCAACTGGATAGAGCACCAGATTTCTAATCTGGATGTTGCAGGTTCAAGTCCTGCCGGGGTCACCAAATCTAGTCTCGCGGCGATGTTGATGCCGTGCTTCCCTTGAGGCTGCGCCGGTCGATGGCGACCGCCTTGACCAGGGCATGCAATGTCACGCCGATCCGAATATTCAGATCATGCATGGATTTTTTGGTGATGCGGGCGATCAGCGGGCTGCCGATATCCAGGCGTACATCCACTTGCGGGCTATCGGTTTCGGCAATCTCCACCACGGTGCCTTCGAATACATTGAGCACACTGGTCATTTCGGGGCGGCCCAGCATTAATGAGACGTCGCGCGCCCGGATATGCACGCGGACCTGGACGCCGATGTCCATCTCAGGCCCGGCCACCCGGAGGGTGCCGCCCGCAAAGGACAATTCGGCCAGCCCGTATTCGGTGTCATAGCCTTGGCAGGTGGCGGCCAGAACGGCGCCCGCCTCGAAGCGCCCGGTCAGCGGAAACAGATCCAGGCGGCTCATCAATTCCTCGACGCCGCCGGTTGCGGCAACTTGACCGCCGGACAAAATAACCATCGTATCGGCCAGCCGGATGACTTCCTCGACGGCGTGGCTGACATAGACAATGGTCATCCCCAGCTCGTCGCGAAGGCGTTCGATAAACGGCAAAATCTCGCTGCGCCGCTGCACGTCGATGGAGGCCAACGGCTCGTCCATAAGCAAAAGGTTGGGGTTGCTCAATAGCGCCCGCCCGATAGCGACCCGCTGGCGCTCACCGCCCGACAGGGTAGCCGGGCGGCGCTCCAGCAGGGCGCCCAGATCAAGAAGATCGACAATCTGCGCGAACCCGAGAACCGCGTTTTGGCGATGGCCATAGCCTAAGTTGCGGCGCACATCCATATGCGGAAACAGCCGCCCTTCCTGGAAGACATAGCCGATGCGCCTGCGCTCAGGGGCAACATTGATGGATTTCTCGGAATGAAACAGGGTGTGGCCATCGGAAACGATGGTGCCATCGCTTGGCTTGATGAGCCCGGCGATCATGTTGATCAGCGTTGTCTTGCCGGCCCCCGATTGGCCGAAGATGGCGGTGATCGTGCCCGACGGGGTCTCGAACTCCGCGTCGAGCATAAACGCGCCGGTCCGGTGGCGGATGTCCAATTGCAACATGGCTAACCTTTCGGCCCCAAGCGGCGGGCGAGGAATTCGGAGGCGATCAGCGCCGCCAGCGCGATCGCCGCCGAGATCACCACCAGGCGAATGGCGGCGTCTTCTCCGCCCGGCGACTGCACTGCGGAGAATATGGCCAGCGGCAGGGTGCGGGTTTCGCCGGGTATGTTAGAGACGAACGTGATGGTCGCGCCGAACTCGCCAAGGCTGCGGGCGAAGGCCAGGATGGCGCCGGCCAGGATGCCGGGTGCGATCAAGGGCAGGGTGATGGTCCGGAACACCTTTATGCGCCCGGCGCCAAGGGTTCGGGCCGCCGCTTCCAGCCGCTCGTCCACGTTTTCGTAAGACAAGCGGATAGCCCGCACCAGCAACGGAAAGGCCATCACGCCCGATGCAATGGCGGCGCCCTTCCAGGTGAAGGCGACCGTAATCCCAAAAGTGTCGAACAATAATGCGCCGAGCGGTCCTTGCCGGCCCAGCAAGACCAGCAACAAGTAGCCGAGCACTACCGGCGGCAAGACCAATGGCAAATGGATGATGCCGTTGAGCAATGCGTGGCCATAGAAGCGCCGCCGCGCCAAAACCCAAGCGGCGAAAACGCCAAGGGGAAGGCTGACCAGAACCGCCCAAAACGCCACCTTCAGGCTTAGCCCGATTGCTTCGGTTTCTATTGCGCTCAACGCCCACATGGGTTCAATCCCGGCTGAAATGGTATTTTTTGAACACTTGCTTCGATCTTCCGTTAGTCAATTCGGACAGAAAGTCGTCCGCCGCGCGCCCGCCATTGCCGGCAACCGCCGCCGCAATATATTGGATCGGCATATGGCTGGCGCTTGCAAAGCGGTGGATGACGTCCACTGCTTCGTTGTTGAAGGCGTCCGACGCATAGACGATGCCAAGCGGCGCCGCGCCGCGCTCCACCAGGGCGAGAGCGGCGCGGACATTGACCGACGGCGCCAAGTGCTTGGATATCAGCCGCCAGCTTCCAAGCGCGCTCAAGGCTTGGCGCGCATAAATGCCCGCCGGCACGTGCCCCGGATCGGCGATCGCCAGGCGCTGGCCTTTTAATAGGCGCATCACGGCAGGGCCTGAAAAGTTGTCCATTGCGGTTGCCGAGCCCTTGGGCGCGATCATCACCAGCCGGTTGCCGGCAAGGGTGGACTTGCTGGCTACGATGATCTTGCCACGTGCTTGCAGCCAGTTGATCCAGACCATATTGGCCGACACATAAAGATCGGCCGGCGCGCCGTTATCGATCTGGCGGGCCAGGCCAGAGGAGGCGGCAAAGGAGATGCGCACCCGGTTGCCGGTCTTGCGTTCATGGGCGCGGGCGATCTCTGCAAGAGGCGCATTCAGGCTGGCGGCGGCGAACACCAGCACGCGCTCGGCCCGGGCCGCGGTTGGCGCCAGCCAGGTCAGCAGAAGAATGGCGAGGGCCATGGCTGCGCGTCGCACGCCCTTATTTCCCATACAATTCGCCGGGTGCGATTTGGATTTCGGCGATTTCCTTGATCTCGCCGTCGCGAAGGGCGTTGAAAAAGCAGTTCCTGCGTCCGGTGTGGCAGGCGACGCCGGCCTGGTCGACCAGCAACAATATGGTGTCCGCATCGCAATCCCAGCGCATTTCCTTCAAGGCCTGGGTTTGGCCGGAGGTTTCGCCTTTGCGCCATAATTCGGACCTTGATCGGGACCAGTAGACGGCGCGCCCCTCGGTCAGGCTGGCTGCGATGGCGTCCCGGTTCATCCAGGCCAGCATCAAAACTTCGCCGCTATCGAACTGCTGGGCGATGCACGGGATTAGACCGGCCTGATCGAATGTCAGCCCGCCGATGATCTTTTCGATGGTATCAGCCGATGCATCTTTCACGGCGTAAACTCCTCATCAATTGGTAGTTTATTCGGTCTTCTGGCGGGCCCTGTCAACTATAGCGATCCATCAGAACCAGCGCGCTGAAACTGATGGCGACAACGAGGATTGCCAGCGCCGCGACAAACCGGAGGCCGGTGCCGAGGGATGCCGCTCCGGTTGTTCCCTCATCGGCGAACGCCAATGTGATGCGGCGGATGGCCATGCCGGCGCCGGAGAAAATAAACACGGTTGCCGCCATTCCGGCGCTGACCGCGCCCGCCAATATAAAACCGGCGCCGTAAATATCGTTGGCGAAGGTGAACACCAGGACCAGCACCGCGCCGGCCTTGGGGATCAGCCCCATGGCGCCGATCAGGCCGAAATGGGAATACAGCGCGAGGCGCGCGTCTTCGGCTTCTACCGCCTCGGCCTCTTTCGACAATTTGACTTGGACCGTGTGCAGCGCAAAGAAAAATCCGGCGGCGCCGATCACCGCGAAGGCGGCCAGCCGCAACCAGATCGAATGGGCCGGGGTGCCGCCGAACAAATGATGAAGGCCGATATCGGCGCTGCCCACCAGAAGCGCGGCGGCGCCGGCATTGACCAGGCCGATCTGGCAGCTCAACCAGAAACCTTGCGTCAATTTGGCCGGGCGGCCGGCGAAATAGGCGGTGGCCACCAGCTTGGCGTGGCCGGAGCTTAACTCCGAGAGCATGCCGTATAGAAACGCCAGCGCGGCGCTAGACAGGAGCGCGATCAACGAGGCGCCATCGCGAACCAGGATCAGTATACGGCCGATCTCCTGAACAATACCCCGCTGCCAATCGCTCAGCGAGGCAAAGGCGGCGCCGGCAAAATTACCATCGCCGGCGGCGGCGGCACTGGTGGTGCTCAAAAGCACGGCGAGCATCGCAACGATGAAGGTCTGGAAAATCCGCATGGCGAAGAATGACACAATTTCAATTGGCGCGTCTATTGGCGCCCGCCCAGGCAGCGCCGGAATTCCCCGGCCAAGCCTGTCAGCAATTGGAAATAGGCTTCCGGGCCGGGCGCGATATCCAGCCCTAAGGCGCCAAGCCTGCCGGTGCGGGCACTGGTGCCTTCGGCGGCGATGTTGAGCGAAGCGGGCGCGGCGCGGGCTTCGCCGAACACGCAGACCACATTGTTTGCAGCGATCATGCGTTTGATGGCGCTGAGGCCCTTGGCGCCCACCGGCAATTCCGCATTCAGGCTTAGCGCGCCCGCTTGGGAGAGCCCGAAGCGCTGCCCGAAATGCCGGTAGGCATCGTGCAGGACCACGAACGGGCGGTCCTTGACGTCGCCAAGCTGGCTTTCAATACGCTTGCTCAACCCGTTGAGGCGGCGCAGGAGGGCGGCGCTATTGGCGCGATAAATGGCGCTGTTTTCGCCGTCCAATTCCCGGAGGCTGCGCGACATCTGGCGAACGATCACCGCCGCATTGTCCGGGTCCAGCCAGATATGAGGATCCTCGCCGCCATGACCGTGGGCGGCGGTACGCGCTTGGCGGCGAACGTCCGGCAATTTGGACAATTGGATTATGCGCGCCCGGCGGGCCAGGGCCGACAACGGCTTGATCAGGAAGTTTTCCAGCTCCGGTCCGATCCAGAAAATCAAATCGGCGGCGGCCAAGGCGCGGGCATCGGAGGGGCGCATGGCGTAGGCATGGGGCGAGGCCGGGCCGCGAACAAGCAGCCGGGGCTGGCCAACCCCTGCCATCACGCCGGCGGCGAGGGATTGGATGGGAAGAATGCTGGCCAGCACCTTGGGCGCGGCAACCGCAGGCGGCGCGAGGCCCAGGTTCAGCAATATGACGGTTAACATTATTTTTTTGAACATGGCGGGGCTGGCTTGCAAACTTCATTATATTATAACATTCTGTGGACAAGGTAATACTATATCAAAATAATTTTGCAATCCCCACCAGCCAAGGAGGCCCACATGCCAGGACGTTCCAGCGCTAACAATGCCGGTTTTAATCCAGGCCACGATCATGATCATTGCGTCGAAGACGCCTTGAGCGCCGCCGAGACGATTTGCCAGACTGGGGGCGCTCGGCTGACGTCCTTGCGCCGCCGGGTTCTGGAACTGGTCTGGCAGAGCCACCGCCCGGTGGGCGCCTATGCCGTGCTCGACCAATTGAAGCGGGAGCATCGCTCGGCGGCGCCGCCGACGGTCTACCGGGCGCTTGAATTTTTGCTCGAA
>CAUZTZ010000288.1:0-5742 GCA_963582805.1 Alphaproteobacteria bacterium | reverse complement strand
GGCGCAACAGCAAACGTAAACTGTAGACGTCGTAACTGGACAGTCTGGAGAGTTTTTTGGCTATCAAATAATCCGGATCGCTGGGGCCTTGCGGCCAACTATATTCATGGTGCAGTAAATCAGGATCGATCTGCCCACTACCGGATCCAGACCCTCCAAACAGCTCGACAACGCTTTCCAAACGGCTGTTTTTCAGCATTCGGCATGTGCGCAGCTTGGGCGTGGAAAATGGAATTATTGCCAGCGGCAATATGTGCAAAGCGTCCCGGTCACTATCATCAATTACGCTTTCGGCGCTGTCCGAAATCTTATTCAACATACTTGTGCGGTCCCGTCGCCCTGTCTCAAATCGCGAAGCCACGCCCTAATCCACCATTTGTGGCAGGAAGCACCTTCCTTCAAATCAAACACTGAAAATAATTGTTAAGACTGATTCGCATCTATTAGAATTGGGGATTTGTTGACCGAATAGTGTGTCAGCAAGGTGTCAGAATGTATCAATTCGATTACCGATTTTATCGACCAAGGCCACGATAATTTCCGAATCGAACGATTACGGCAATCCTGACCGTTGTTCTGCGGTTCTGCAGATGGCATCCTCGCCCAGTGTCTTGATCGCGAAAATCGCGGCAGCGAGTTTAGCGTGAATCAGGCCGCTCATCATATAAGGGCAATTTGGGCGCGGGCGATGGACTTCAATATACTTCTCGGCAACTTAAAACCGCATCTCTGGGAGATGGTGTCGGATTCTGTGCGGTTCGTGCGCCTCGCCCTCGAAGCCGAAGGCGCCACCGTGCGCGTCGGCACCAATCAGTTGGACAACCACGCCATCAATCTGTTTTTCGACCGCTTTTACGAAGACCAGAACCTGCCCCACCAGATGAAGCTGGCCGGCATTCGCTACGGGCTGGTCTGCACCGAGGTCTTGTCCGCCGACGGCACCTGGAACTATGGCGCAGAGGGCGGCGATGGGGCTGAATTTGCGGCGTTCGAATTGGCCGCCCGCAATGCCGCCTTCGTCTGGTGCTTGTTAGAAGAATCGGTGCCCGCCTGCGCCGCCATGAATGCCAATACGGCCTATCTGCCGTTCGGGTATCTGCCGGGGATGGAGACCTTGCGCCGGGCGCCGGCACACCGCCGCGATATCGACGTGCTGCTGTGCGGCCTGCCGTCAACCCGGCGGGATTTGATCATGCAGGCATTCGCCGATGATGGGCTGGCGGTTTGTTATCCCGCCATACCGGTGCCGGCGCATGTACGCGATGCCCTGATGGAGCGCTCCCGGATCAACCTCTCCATCCAGAAAACCGATGCCCACGAGATCATCTCCGTCTCCCGCATTTGCCATTCGGTCATCAACCGGACGCCGGTGTTTTTGGAAACCAGCCACGCCGATACGAGTTTCGCCAAGCTGTGCCTGACCGCAAATCCCGGTGACGCTGCCGCCGCCGTAAAAGGTCATTTGCGGGACACCGACCTTGAGGCTTGGGCCGAGGCGCGCTACCAAGAGCTCAAAGACACCATGCCCATGGCGAAACCCATGCAGCGGGTCCTGGCCGAAACCTTGGAGCCCTGATGCCCGACAACGCGACCCCAGAGGCCCAATTCGATCCCCGCGACCGCGCCCAATACGCCGATTGGGCGACCGCATCGATCCGCTATGCGGATTTGGATCCCAACGGCCATGTAAATAACGGCGCCATCAACGAATATTTCGAAGACGGACGGGTGCGCTTCCGCAACGCCCGCATGGCCAAATTCGGCGACGATATCCTGACCGGCTTTGCCATCGCCCGCTTTGCCGTCGATTACCACGCGCCGCTGGGCTATCCGGGCGCGGTGGATATCGGCACCGTGGTCAAGCGCATCGGGCGCACGTCTTATGTGCTCGGCCAAGGGGTTTTTACCGACGATACCTGTATTGCGTCGGCGGAAGTGGTGACCGTTTATTTCAATTCCGATACCGGCGCCTCGCAACCATTGACCGGGGAATTGCGTTCCGTGCTCGAAGCGGCGATGATTGCCGGAAGTGATCCAAACTAATCCGATTGTGAGGCCATAAATGCCGCGACTGACATCCGAAACCGGCGTCCTTAAATATGACAAAGCCAAGACCACGCCCGGCTATACTTTGTTTTCGACCCTGGGGCTGTTCGAGACCACCCTCGTTGATATGGAAGGCGCGGTGGTGCATAGCTGGAATCTGCCGGGCGAGCCGGGCAACTATACCTACATGCTTGCCGACGGCCATTTGCTGGCCGCCATCCGCACCACGGTGGGGATTCTGGGGCTGCCCGCCAAGGGCGGTCATCTGATCGAATATGACTGGGACGGCAATATCGTCTGGGAGCATGTGGACGGTGCCCAGCACCATGATTTCCGCCGCCTCGCCAACGGCAACACCATTTACCTCGCCTGGCGATTGCTCGACGACGACATGGTCAAGCGCCACACCGGCGGCTTGGCGGGATCGGAACATGCGGACGGCGTTTACGGCGACGTGCTGCGCGAGATCAATCCCGCCGGCGAGGTGGTCTGGGAATGGTTCGTCGGCACCGATATGGATATGGAACAGTTTCCCCTCCATCCCGGCACCTGGCGCCAGGAATATGCCCACGGTAACACCGTCGCCGAATGTCCGAACGGCGATATCATGATCAACCAGCGCATGAACGGCTTCATGGGCCATATCGACAAGCAAACCAAGAAATTCAATTGGTGCCTGCAGGACCACGAGTTCGGCCAGCAGCACGATGTGCAGATGCTGGAAAACGGCAACATCTTGTTTTTCGCCAACGGCTCCACGCACGCGTCTTACCATGGCCCGGAAGTGGGCTCACGGGTGATCGAGTTGAACCCGGCGGACAATTCCATTGTCTGGGAATATTCGACCAAGGCGCCCCGGGATTTCTTCTCCTGGTATATCAGCGGCTGCCAGCGGCTCAGCGGTGGCAACACGCTGATCTGCGAAGGCGTCTGGGGCCGCATCTTCGAAGTAACGCCGGAATGCGAGATCGTCTGGGAATATATCAATCCGCAAATCGTCAATTATGAACATCCGGTCTATACCGGCGCCAATCCGATTTTCCGCGCCTACCGCTACGCACCCGACAGCCCGCAAATCGGCGGACGCCTTGGGTAACGCTTAAATTCTTTTTGGGGGATAAACATGCCAATCGATGTCGGTGTATTCGACCATATGGACAGCGGAAACTTTCCCGCGCACGAATTGTACGACAACCGCCTCAAGCTGATTGAAGCTTATGATGCGGCCGGCTTCTACGGCTATCACGTGGCCGAGCATCATCAGACAACCCTGGGCATGGCGCCCTCGCCGGGGATATTCCTGGCCGCGGCCGCAGCGCGCACCACCAATATCAAGCTCGGCGCGCTGGTCTATATCCTGCCCGCCTATTCGCCGCTGCGCCTGATCGAGGAGATTTGCATGCTCGATCATTTAACCCATGGCCGCTACCAGTTCGGCATCGGCCAGGGCGTCTCGGCGTTCGAAGTTGCGTTCCACGGCGTGCCCTTCCTGGAGGCCCAGGATATGTACCGGGAAGCCTTCGAGGTGATCATCAAGGGTTTTCAAAGCGACGTCCTCAACCACAAGGGCGAATATTACCGCTACGTGAATACGCCGATGATGATCAAGCCCTATCAGGACCCGCATCCACCGGTCTGGTACGGCGCCGCCCATCCCGCCGGCGCCCGCTGGCCGGGCGAGGTCGGCATCAATATCGTCATGAACGCACCCCGCGAATTGGCCGGCAAGATCCTTGCCGAGTTCAATGACGCCTGGTCGAAATCCCATGGCGCCTCCGAGACGCCGCCGAAGCGGGGGCTGGTGCGCCACGTCTTCGTTGGCGAGACCGACGAGGCAGCCATAGCCCTTGCGCGCGGCCCGTACCGTACCTGGAAGCTCTCCCATGTGGAGCTGTGGCGCAAATTCCACGCCGAAAACATTCTCTGGCCGGAGCAGTTGGAAGGCGCCCTTGAAGGCGACGGCGCCATCGTCGGCTCAGTGGATACGGTGCGCGACTCGATCAATGACGCAATGAAAGTCTCCGGCTGCGACTATCTGGTCGGCCGCTTTGCGTTTGGCGATTTGTCTTACGAAGACACCAAACATTCCCTCGATCTGTTCGTCGAAAAGGTGATGCCCGGCCTGGACTAGCTCTAGCGCGCGTTCGCCCGCTTAGCCGCGGCGGCGACAAACTCTTCATAGAGGCGCCCCGATAACTGGTGGCCTTCGGGATCGATTTCCGCATGCCATTGCACGCCGACGGTGAAGCTGGTGTCATTTTTTAGCCGGATGCCCTCGATAATGCCGTCGGTGGAAACCGCCGTCACTTCCAAATCACTGGCCAGCCGATCGACCGCCTGGCCGTGCAGGGAATTGACCATCACTTCGGTGGCGCCGGCCCATTCGGCGAACGCGGAGCCTGCTTCCATTTCGATGCCGTGGCGCAGCTTGAACACCTCTTCGCGGGGGATGTTTTGGCCGCGCGGCATGCGATGGTCCAGCTTGCCGTCCATCATATGAACCCGGTAATGGAGCGAGCCGCCGAGCGCCACGTTCATCTCCTGGATGCCGCGGCAGGACCCGAAGATCGGAACCTCGGCGGCGATGCAGGCGCGGATCATGCCGATGACAGTGGCGTCCCGGGCGGGATCGATGGGCTCGTCCGGGGGAAACGGCGTGCCGCCGAAATGAAACGGCTCCACGTTGGCGCGCCCGCCGGTAAGCATCAGCCCATCCAGCCGCGCCGCCATATCGCCGAAATTCAGATTGTCGCCGATGGCCGGGATTTGGATCGGCATGCAGCCGTACAATTCGGCCAGCACTTCGATATAGCGCTGGGCGGCGCCGTGTACTTTCAAGCGCCCGGCAGGCATGTCGATCAGAGAGCAAGGCACGCCGATCATTGGCGTGGCTGCTCCCGGCGCCGGTGCCGATTTGGCGGCTTGTTCTTTTTCCAGCTTGGCGTCCATCTAGAAGGCGCGCTCCGCCATTTCGAACGGCCCTTCGCCCCGGTGGTGGATAAACTGATCCACGAACGGGTTGCCGGACTGATCGACATCATCGCGGCTACCGTCCCAGATAATTTTGCCGTCATACAGCATGGCGATCTTGTCGCCCAGTTTGCGCGCGCCGCCGGTGTCCGACGTGATCGACAACGCCGTCGCGCCCATCTGGTGCACGTTGTCCAAGATCAGATCGTTGATCACGTTGGTCATGATCGGATCGAGCCCGGCGGTGGGCTCGTCGAGAAGCACGATTTCGGGCTTGTTGGCGATGGCGCGTGCAAAACCGACCCGCTTTTGCATGCCCCCCGATATTTCGGCGGGCAATAATTCGCCCACATCGGGCGGCAGGCCGACCGATGTCAGGGTATCGATGGCAATTTCCTTGGCTTCGGTGCGGCTCAACTTGTGATCCTGCAAAAGCTGGAAGGCGACGTTTTGCCAGACAAACTGGCTGTCGAACAGGGCCGATTGCTGAAACAGCATGCCGAGCCGGTGCATCAACTTCTCACGCTCTTTTGGCGAAAGACCGGTGGCTTCGTTGCCATCGATCTGGATCGAGCCGGCGTCGGGTGCGACCAGGCCGATAATGCATTTCATTAGACATGTTTTGCCGGCCGCAGACGCGCCGATCAGGACCACCGATTCCCCATCGGCGATCTCAAGATCAACACCCTTCAGAACGTGATTGTCGCCAAAGCTTTTGGTGACGCC
>CAUZTZ010000287.1:0-5758 GCA_963582805.1 Alphaproteobacteria bacterium | reverse complement strand
CCGATGGGGTAATAGCCTTTTTCGTCCAACGTGCCGGCTTCGAGACCGGTCAATATTTCCAGCCCCTCATCGATGGTGGCGACCGCATAGATGTGAAAGCGGCCCTCCCGGCAGGCCTCGAACACTTCGGATTTCAGCATCAGATGTTTGACGTTGGCTTTGGGGATCATGACGCCCTGGTCGCCGGTCAGCCCGCGGGCCGCACAGATATCGAAAAAACCTTCGATCTTTTGGTTGGCGCCGCCGATGGCCTGCACCCGGCCCTGCTGATCCACCGATCCGGTGACCGCGATGGATTGTTTCAAGGGCACCTCGGCGATGGCCGAGATCAGCACATAAAGCTCGGTCGATGATGCACTGTCGCCATCGACGCCGCCATAGGATTGCTCGAACACCAAATTGGCGGCCAGCGCCAGGGGCGCATCCTTGGAATATTTGGAGGCGAGGTACGATGACAGGATCAAAACGCCCTTGGTATGCAGCGGCCCGCCGAGGGCCACTTCGCGCTCGATATCGACCACTTGGCCGCGGCCCGGATGCACCCTGGCCGAAATGCGCGACGGCTTGCCGAAGGAGAAATGATCGAGCTGGTAGACCGCCAACCCGTTTATCTCGCCAACCGCTGTCCCATCGGTATCGATGACGATGGTGTCCCGCTCGATCTGTTCCTGCATGCGCTCGCGGGTGCGGTCGGAGCGGTAAATCTTGGCGTCCAGAGCAGTCTGGATATGGCCGGCGGCGACGATCTTGACGCCTTGTTCGGCGGCGAAATAATCGGCCTCGCGAATCAGATCGGCGACGCTGCCCATATGGGTGGAGAGGCGTTCCGAATCGTCGGCCAGGCGGGCGCCGTATTCGACAATGCGGGCCACCGCCGGCGCATCCAGCGGGCGCGTACCCTCATCATTGCTGAGGCTCGCGGCGAGACGCGCATAATGCAGGGCAGTTTCCGAAGAGCGCGCCATGACGGTATCGAAATCTGCAGCCACTTTGAACAGTTTCCGGAACTCGGGATCGTGGCGGCTCAGCATGTAATAAAGATCCGGCTCGCCCAGCAAAACGATCTTGGCGTCCAGCGGGATCGGTTCCGGCTCCAGCGATATGGTGCTTTGAAAGCCGACCATCTCGCCGGGTCCCTCGATGCGGATGGTCTTCGACGTCAGCGCCCGTTTCAGCGCGTCCCAGGCATAAGGTTGCGTCAACAGCTTGCGCGCATCGAGCACCAGATAGCCGCCATTGGCGGCGTGCAGGGCGCCCGGCTTGATCATCGTGAAATCGGTCAGCAGCGCGCCCATGTGCGAGCGATGCTCGATGCGGCCCAACAGGCGCGCCATGACCGGATGCGCTTCGGTGATCACCGGCGCGCCGGCGGCGTCTGGCGGCCCATCGGCGCCGCCCGCATCATCGCCGGTTAACAAAGCCCCGTTATCGACAACCACATTGACGGCGTAGCGCCGAAGCGCGTCTGTTTCTTCGCCCGGCCCCTGCAAGCGGGGCCCCGGGGCGCCGGGCTCGGCCGCTTCTTGGGGCAGGAAATCCCGGGCATGGTGGACAATTTCCTGCTGCACAATTTCGAGGTAGGACAAAACTTCGGGTAAATCGGCGTATTTCGGGGTAAGACCGGCAAATTGATGGGCGACCACTTTGCCGGTCACATCGCGCCCCAGATCGCGCACCAAATCGTGATGCTGCTTTTGCCATTCGGGCATGTGGCTGAGGGCTTCGTGCAGCTTGTCCTGGATATCCTTGATCGCCTCGTTGCGGGTATTTTGCTCGTCTTCGGGCAGTTTTTTGAACGCATCGGGCTCCAATACTTCGCCGTCTTTGACCGGCGCCACGGCGAGGCCCACTTGGGTGCGCATGATGGCGACGCCCTTTGCCTCGGCTTCGTTGTTGAGCGCCGTCATGGAGCCGTCCTGGTTTTTCTTGAGCGTCTCTTCGATATGGTTGCGCCGGTTGCGGTAATCATCGCTCTCGAAGGCGGCCGGGATGGCGGCGCCCAAATCCTCGATCAGGCGCTCCATATCCGCAGCCAGCGGGCGGGCCCGGCCGGGCGGCAGGCGCAAGGCGCAAGGCTTGTGCGGCTCGGCGAAATTGTTGACATAGACCCAGTCATCGGGCACCGGCTCGGCCGCCGAAGACACATCCAGAAAACTTTGCACGAGGCTTGCCTTGCCGGTGCCTTCGGGCCCGAAGGCGAACAGGTTATAGCCGTCGCGGCGCATGCCGATGGAGAACTTCACCGCTTCGACGGCTCTATCTTGACCGACGAAGTGATCGAGAGGTTCGAGCGCGTCGGTGGACTCGAAACCGAGCCCGCCAGCATCGCAAGGCGTATAGAGCTGGTCCGGGCTTAAAGGCGTGATCGGCGATTTGGGTTCGGTCATGGCGTAGCCTCGATACGGTCCATATCTGCGTCCGAAAGGCCGAAATGATGGCCAATCTCGTGGATCAATACGTGGCGCACCACATGGCTAAGCGTCTCCCCGGATGCGCCGCAATAATCCAATATGGGCGCCCGGTACAGGAATATACGGTCCACATCGGCGGGCGTGCCGCCGGCGCCCTTCTGGTCCAGGGATATCCCCTGATAGAGGCCGAGAAGATCGTAAGGATCATCCATATCCATGTCCGCCAAAACCTCCGGGGCGGCAAAATCATTGATGTGAAAGGTAACCTGGCCCACATATTGGCGAAGGCTTTCGGGGATGGAGGCAAAGGCCGCCTCGGCCAGGGAAAGAAAGGCGTTTTCACCGGTCTCAATATCTTGAAACTGATCCATCCAATTAATTTAGTCCGGGCGCCACTTCGAAATTGGCTTCGCTGCGCATCCGCACTTCGTCGACCGTGATTTCCGGCGCCAGTTCGACCAGCTTCGCCTTGCCGGCCTTTCTGTCGATGTCGAACACACCTAAGTCACTGATCAGCAGATCAACGACGCCGGAGCCGGTCAGCGGCAGGTTGCATTCTTTAAGAAACTTAGGCCCGCCGTCGCGGGCGTTGTGGTCCATTACCACCACCACATGCCTGACGCCGGCGACCAGATCCATGGCGCCGCCCATGCCCTTGACCAGCTTGCCCGGAATCATCCAATTGGCGAGGTCGCCGTTTTCGGCCACCTGCATGGCGCCAAGAATGGCGATGTCGATATGACCG
This sequence comes from Alphaproteobacteria bacterium, assembly GCA_963582805.1. GTDB lineage: Bacteria > Pseudomonadota > Alphaproteobacteria > Rhodospirillales > UBA2165. Next base: position 2,602 of record CAUZTZ010000287.1, on the reverse strand, counting down.
CCGCGGATCATGCCGAAACTGGTGGCGCTGTCGAAATAGGAGCTTTGCGGCAGCTCGGTGATGGTCTGTTTGCCGGCGTTAATGAGGTCGTGGTCTTCGTCACCCTCATAAGGAAACGGGCCCAGCCCGAGCATGCCGTTCTCGCTTTGCAACGACACATCGATGCCTTCGGGAATGAAGTTGGAAACCAAGGTCGGAATGCCGATGCCGAGATTAACGTAATATCCGTCGCGCAGTTCCTTGGCGGCGCGGGCAGCCATGTCGTCTCTAGTCCATGCCATGGTTATTGTTCCTTCCCTTAACCGCGCGGCCGCGTGGTGCGCTGTTCGATCTGATTTTCGTAGGCGGCGCCGGCGATGATACGCTGCACGAAAATGCCCGGCGTATGGATGGCGTCGGCATCCAGCTCGCCCGGCTCGACCAGGGTTTCGACCTCGGCCACGGTGGTCTTGCCGGCGGTGGCCATGATCGAATTAAAATTGCGCGCCGTCTTGCGGAAAATCAGGTTACCCTCGGTGTCGCCCTTCCACGCCTTGACCAGCGCCAGATCGGAGACAAGCGCCGTTTCCATGAGATAGTTTTCGTCATCGAACGTTCGTGTTTCCTTGCCCTCGGCGATCAGGGTTCCGTAACCGGTCTTGGTGTAGAAAGCCGGGATGCCGGCGCCGCCGGCGCGGATGCGCTCGGCCAGTGTGCCCTGGGGGTTGAATTCCACCTCAAGTTCGCCATCGAGAAACTGTTTCTCGAACAATTTATTCTCGCCGACATAGGAGGCGACCATTTTCCTGGTCTGGTTGGTCTCCAACAAGAGGCCAAGCCCGGCGCCGTCGATGCCGGCGTTGTTGGAGATCACGGTTAGCCCGCTGATGCCCGACGCCTTGACCGCATGGATCAGGTTCTCTGGAATGCCGCATAACCCGAACCCGCCGGCCATGATCGTTATGTCATCGCTCAGCAGGCCGTCGAGCGCGGCGGTTGCATCTGAATAAACTTTTTTCATTTGGTTTCAGGCTCCTTAAACAGCGCGGCGATCTGGCGCCCGATGCTACAATGCACCTAGCCTGGGTTAAAGCAATATTGGCGGTGCTGGGTGTGGCGTACGGGCGCGCCATCAAAAATCAAGAGACGCTGGCCAACCCGGATGCCTTGAAGCATATTGAAAATCTGCCGGAATTGAAGGAGTTCGATTAGTCCATGCGCCAATCAAGACTACCGCCGGGAAAAGCCAATATATTCCAGAAAATCCGCGCCAAACGCTCGGACGTTCTGGCCGCCGGCACCCAGCTATTGGATCTGTCCATCGGCGAGCCCAAGGGCCCGGCCCTTCTTAGCGCCCGCGAGGCCGCCGCCGGCGCGGTGATGAGCGATCAAGAAGTGATGCACGCCTACCAGTACAATCTGGATCAGGCGGTGCCGGGATTTTCGGAGCGCTTCGTTGCCGCCCATCTGGCCCGCGATCTGCCCGCGGGCGAGGTCGCCTATCTGCCCATAATGGGCATCAAACCCATATTGGGGCTGCTGCCCCTGGCGGCGGGTTGCGCAACCGGGCCGGTCACGGTGGCGACCATGACGGCGCCCGGCTATCCGATCCCGGCCGATTGGTGCGACTATCACCCCCACGCCGAGCACTATGCATTGCAGTTGTCACCCGCAAACGAATATCTGTTCAGCACCGAAGATATCCGCGCCGGCACCGATCTGATCATGATCAACTATCCGCACAACCCGTCCGGCCAGGTTGCCGGCGAAGCCTGGCTGCGGGCGCTGTGCGCTCATTGCGAAACCAACGATATCCGCCTGTTCAATGACGCCGCCTATTATTGCCTGACCTTCACCGACGAGACCATCTCGCTCTCCGAAGTGGCCATCGATTACCCGGATCTGTCCTGGGCCGAAGGCTTCACCGCCGCCAAGCTGATCGGCAACGGCACCGGCTGGCATGTGGGCGCCATGGCCGGCTCCACCGATTTCATCGCCGATATCGCCGAGGTCAAGGGCAAGACCGATGCCGGGCTGGTGGCGCCCATGGCCGCCGGCGCGCTGCATGCGCTGGAAACCGATCAGGCCGGTATCGACGTTTACCGGAAAATGTATTCCGAGCGGCTTGATCTGTTGATCGATCTGTTATCGGGGCATGGTATGCGTCTGGCGCTCAAACCCCGGGCCGGGTTCTATACCCTTTGGCAGGCGCCCAACACTGCGTTCGGCCGGCCAATGGCAAGTTCCGAGGAATTCAACATGGCGATGATTGAAGAGGCCGGCGTCGTCGGAGTGCATTTCCCGGGCTGCATCCGCTATGCGGTCTGCGCCGATGTGGCCGCCATGGAAGACGGTTTGCGCAGCGCCTTCCAGGCTGCCAATGTGGCCTATGCATGATTTGGAGATGGTAAGGCATGGCACTTAAAATCATCGGAGCAGGGTTCGGGCGTACCGGAACCAAGTCACTGAAGCTGGCGCTGGAACAGTTGGGGTTCGCCCCCTGCCATCACATGGAAGAGGTCATGACCGACCCTGCGCAATTGCCCCATTGGCAGGCGGCCGTCGCCGGCGAGCCGGTCGATTGGGACGCGGCTTTCGCCGGATACAATTCGGCGGTGGATTG
>CAUZTZ010000286.1:0-5764 GCA_963582805.1 Alphaproteobacteria bacterium | reverse complement strand
GATCCCGATTATTACCGGCACGAGCAGAAGATGTTCCTGGATTTTCTGGCCGCCGGCCTCGCCTACCGCAAAGAATCCTGGGTCAACTGGGATCCGGTGGAAAACACCGTATTGGCCAACGAACAGGTCATCGATGGCCGCGGCTGGCGCTCCGGCGCGGCGGTGGAGAAGAAGCGCCTGGCCCAATGGTTTCTTAAAATCACCGAATTTTCCGAAGATTTGCTGGCCGGGTTGGATCAACTGGAGCGTTGGCCGGACCGGGTGCGGCTGATGCAGGAAAACTGGATCGGGCGCTCCGAGGGCATGCGCGTATTGTTCGAAATCGAAGACCGGCCGGAACGGCTGGAGGTGTATACAACCCGCGCCGACACTCTGTTCGGCGCCGCCTTTTGCGCCATCGCCGCGACCCATCCCCTGGCCGAGGAGCTGGCCGCCGGCAATGGCGAATTGGGCGAATTTATCGGGGAATGCAATCGCCTCGGAACCAGCGAGGCGGCCATCGAAACGGCGGAAAAGAAGGGGTTTGATACGGGTCTGACCGTAAAACATCCATTCATGGAAGGCGCCGCCCTACCCCTCTATGTGGCCAATTTCGTGCTCATGGAATACGGCACCGGCGCCATTTTCGGGTGTCCCGCCCACGATCAGCGGGATTTGGATTTCGCCCGCAAATACGAATTACCGGTGGTGCCGGTGGTTGCCCCGGACGACGCCGATGCGAACACGTTCCAGATCGGCAACGAAGCCTATGTGGGCGAAGGCCGGCACATCAATTCCGGCTTTCTCGACGGGCTCGAAATCGCCGAAGCCAAGCGCGTGGTTGCCGAAAAGCTGGAAAAAGACGAACAGGGCCGGCGCGAAGTCAATTATCGGCTGCGCGACTGGGGGGTTTCCCGGCAGCGCTATTGGGGCTGTCCGATCCCGGTGATCGATTGCCCAGATTGCGGCATTGTTCCGGTGCCGGAACAAGATTTGCCGGTGCAGTTGCCGGACGATATTGATTTCGGTGCGCCCGGCAACCCGCTGGCCAATCATCCAACCTGGAAATCCGCCCCCTGCCCCGAATGCGGCAAGGACGCAGAGCGCGAAACCGACACCTTTGATACGTTTTTTGAATCGTCCTGGTATTTTTCCCGCTTCGCCAGCCCCAATGCGGAAAGCGGGCTGGACCGAAACAAAGTCGATCACTGGCTCCCCGTAGACCAATATATCGGCGGCATCGAACATGCGGTGCTGCATCTTTTGTATTCCAGGTTTTTCACCCGGGCGCTCAAGAAATGCGGTTATGTGGGGTTCGATGAGCCCTTCGCCGGGCTGATGACGCAAGGCATGGTGTGCCACGAAACCTACCGGGACGCGGCCGGCAACTGGTTGTTTCCAGAAGACGTGACCTTGGTGGACGGCAAGACGGCTTTGCGCGAAGGCGGCGGAGCGGTCACCGTCGGGCGCTCCGAGAAAATGAGCAAGTCGCGCAAAAATGTCGTCGATCCGGAAGAGATCATCGGCGAATACGGCGCCGACACGGCGCGCCTGTTCATGCTGTCCGACAGCCCGCCGGACCGGGATCTGGACTGGTCCGAGGCCGGGATCGAGGGCGCGTGGCGCTATATCAACCGCTTGTGGCGGCTGGTGTTCGAGCCGAAAATCCCCCTCGATGGCGACGCCGGCGATGGCCCGAGCGGCGGCGCTGCCGACAGCCTCCGGCGTGTCATGCACCAAACCATCCACGCGGTCGGCGATGATCTCGACAAGTTCCATTTCAACAAGGCGGTGGCCCGCATCCGCGAATTTTCCAACCTGCTGGAAGGCCTGGACACCAATACGCCCGGCGCCGGCGCCCTCTACCGGGAAGGCCTGGAGGCGCTGATCCGGCTGGCAGCGCCGATGATCCCGCATTTGGCCGAGGAAATGTGGCGCGGGCTCGGCCATGCCACGCTGGTCGCCGAGGCGCCCTGGCCCGGCCATGACGCGGCCCTGCTCACCGACGATCAGGTCACCGTGGCGGTTCAGGTCAATGGCAAGCTGCGCGGCTCCATCGAATTGCCCAAGGATTCTGATCAACAGGCGGTCGAGGCCATTGCTTTTGGTTTGGATACGGTCAATAACGCCATGGAGGGGCGTGATATCCGAAAGATTATTTATGTACCCAACCGCATCTTCAATGTGGTCGTATGACATGATCCGGTTTGTAAAAACCAGCCTGTTGGTTGCCGTCTTCGGTCTCTTGAGCGGCTGCGGATTTACACCGGTCTATAGCGGCGCGCCCGGCGCCAAGGTCAAATTTGATCTCTCGTTGGTCGCCGTCGAGCCGATCAAGGACCGTATCGGCCAGCGCTTGCGCAATCATCTGATCGACATTATTAATCCCGCCGGACGCCCCGCAAAGCCGGTATATTCGTTGTCGATCAAATTGAACGAAGCCAAGCAAACCCTGGCGGTTCAGAAGACCGAGATCGCCACCCGGGCCAACTTGTCGTTTACTGCCAAGTTCGGGCTGTCCCGGCGCGGCCAGTCCGATACGCTGCTGAGCGGGCAGTCCACCAGCGTCACCAGCTACAATATTCTAGCCTCTGAATTCGCCACGCTGGTTGCCGAGCGCAATGCCCGCGAGCGCGCGGTCCGCGAGCTGAGTATCGAAATTGCCAACCAGTTGGCGATTTTTCTGCGCCCCGCAAGGACCGCCGCACCGTGAAATTGGCGGCAGCCAAGGTGGCGGGTTTTCTCAAATCCCCGGGGCCGGACGCCGCGGCCGTCTTGATCTATGGAAACGACCGCGGCCTGGTGCGCGAACGGGTCGAGACATTGGCGCATGGCGTCGTCGATGATTTGGGCGATCCATTCCGGGTGACCGAGTTGAAATCCGGCGATGTGCGCGGCGATCCGGCGCGCCTTGCCGACGAGGTGGCGGCGCAATCGATGATCGGCGGGCGCCGGCTGGTCTTGCTGCGCATCGACGGCACCGACATATCGAAGCCGTTGGCCGCTGTTCTGGAAGATTTTATCGGCGATACCATGCTGATTGTCGAGGCCGGCGAGCTGGGGCCGCGCGCCCCGGTGCGCAAATTGTTCGAGGCCGACAAGGACGCCGTTGCCATCGCGTGTTATGCCGATGACGAGCGCGCTATCGAAAGCCTGATCGAGACGGTGCTCGGCGGGCACGGCATCAGCGCCGATCCGGATGCCAAAAACCATCTGATAAAGCAGTTGGGATCAGACCATATGGTATCCCGCCGGGAGCTGGAAAAACTGGCTTTGTATGCGGGCGAAAAGACGTCGGTGTCGCTGGAAGACGTGGTTCAGATCGTCGGCGATAACGGCGCCTTGTCGCTGGAGGAAATCGCCTACGCCACCGCCGGCGGCGACGGCGATCAGTTGGAGCGGTTGCTGGCCCGGGCCTTCCGCGAAAGCCAGTCGCCGGTCGGCATCCTGCGCGCCGTGCTGCGCCATTTTCAGAAACTGCATGTGAGCGCCGGGCTCATGGGCCAGGGAAAATCGGCGGAACAGGCGATGAAACAATTGCGCCCGCCGATCCTGTTTTTGTTTGCCGGCCGCTTTCGCCGGCAACTGGGATTGTGGAGCCTGGGCCGCGCCCGCTCGGCCATGGCCTTGCTGGGCGAGGCCGAGCGCGATTGCAAATCCACCGGCCTTCCCGATGAAGCGGTCTGCCACCGGGCGCTGATCCGGCTGGCCATGGCGGCCCGCGCCCACTAGGCGCACAACACCAGGCGCATTACATCTGGCGAATAAAGAGGGAGCCCATCAGCGCATGACCGATAGCGAACCAGATTTGGCCTTCACATCGCCGGACCGGGACCGGTATTTCGAAGATTATGAGGCCGGCGCGGTCCACGTGCTTGGCCAGATTTCCGTCGATGAGACCAAAATGCTGGCTTTTTCGCAAGAATTTGATCCCCAGGACATCCATATCGACGCCGCCAAGGCCGCCGGGGGGCCGTTTCAGGGCCTGATCGCCAGCGGCTGGTACACCACGAGCCTGATGATGCCTTTTTTGGTGCGCAATTTTCTGTCCAACGTTTCCAGCCTCGGCTCACCCGGTATCGACGGTTTGCGCTGGCTGGCGCCGGTGCGCGGCGGCGATGAACTGACCATCCGGGTTGCCATTGTCGAGACCCGGTTGTCGGCGTCAAAGCCGGACCGGGGTGTCGTCCGCACGTTGATTGAATTGATCAATCAGGACCGCATTCTGGTGATGGATATCAAGGGCGTAAACCTGATTGCCTGCCGCAAATGACCGCCAAAACCGGCGCTCTAGTTTTACATACAATGATTGAATAACTATTCTGGCTCGTCACCGGGATCGGTGTCGTCGATGCCCTCGTCGGTGCCATTGTCATCCAGTACCGGGGTATCGGAAACCAGTTGCGCCAGCTCGTCGTCGGACATGGCGAGACCCGCTTCCAAATCGAAATTCACATCTTCGTCGTCTTCATCCCATGCCGCGCCTTTTTCCAATTCGGCGATAGCCGCGTCGGCATCGTCGGGTAACAGCTCGATCCCAGCGCCGCCGTTGTCGCCCAGAGTTTCGATCTCGGCGACCGCCGCGGCGGTCAATTCGGCTTCGTCCTCGGCCAGCAATTCCGGCACCGGTCCAGGCGCGTCCGCCTCCGAATGGGCGCCGGCGTGGGCGCCTTCGGTGAGCCGGTGCAAGACGTCGTCGAGCTGCTCCAGGGTCTGGTAGGTGATCGTCAGTCGGCCGCCCGGAAAAAAGAAATCGATGTCCACTTTTAAGCCGAGAAAGGCCGACAAATCATTTTGCAATGCCAGGGTGTCGGCGTCTTTATCCTTGGTTTGTGCGGGTTTTGGCGCATCGCCGGACGCCTTCGCCACCAGCCGTTCGGTTTGCCGGACGTTTAATCCCCGGCGCACCACCGCCTTGGCCGAGGCGAGCGGGTCATCGGCGCCAAGCAGGGCGCGGCCATGACCGGCGCTGATCACGCCGTCGTTCACCATGTCCTTGACGGCGGCGGGCAATTGCAAAAGCCGCATGGTGTTGGACACGTGGCTGCGGCTCTTGCCGAGCATCTCGCCAAGGGCGTCCTGGGTGTGCTGGTACTCGTCGATCAGGCGGCGATAACCTTCCGCCTCTTCCAGGGGTGACAGATTTTCACGCTGCAGGTTTTCGACCAGGGCGACTTCCAAAGATTCCGAATCGGTGAAGTCGCGGACGATGACCGGCACCATATCGAGTTGCGCTAACTGCGCCGCCCGCCAGCGCCGCTCGCCGGCGATGATCTCATAACCGCCAGCGCTCTCGGCATCGGGTCGAACAATTAATGGTTGAAGTATACCCAAATTGCGAATCGACTCGGCGAGCTCTTCGATCTCCGATTCGGCAAAAATATGGCGCGGCTGATTGCGCCCCGGATAGAGGTCGCTGATGGCAATAACGGATGGCGCGCCAGCGGCCTCGGCAGCGGCCGCCGGGGCGCCGGCGCCTGTGTCCTGGCCATTGTCGAACAAGGCGTCCAAGCCGCGCCCAAGGGTTTTGCCCTTGCCGTTTTCGGCCATCAGCCGGTGATCCGATGCTCGCGCTTGAGCACTTCCGAGGCCAGGTGAATGTAAGCCTGGGCGCCGGCGCAATTGGTATCGTAGAGCAGCACCGGCTTGCCATGGGACGGCGCCTCGGAGACGCGCACGTTGCGCGGGATCACCGTGTCATAAACAATGTCTCCAAAATAGGCGCGCACATCGTTGGCGACGGCGCCGGACAGGTTGTTGCGCTGATCATACATGGTCAAAACAA
>CAUZTZ010000285.1:0-5846 GCA_963582805.1 Alphaproteobacteria bacterium | reverse complement strand
CTACATAAGTCAAACTCGTTGCTCTACAACGTGTTCTAGAGGGTATGAATTATTTATTGGCTGTAGATAAAGGGTAGTTGGCGGAGGGAGTGGGATTCGAACCCACGATACGCGTTAACGTATACACGCTTTCCAAGCGTGCGCCTTCAGCCACTCGGCCACCCCTCCGCAGCATGGCAGACGAAAATTATACCCGGCGAAAATCGATCCGCCGGGATGCAAATTTGCGCCTGACCCAAGGGCCGGAACCTATCCGAAGCAATTCAGCGCCGCAAACGTTTCAGGGGCCAAACGGATCGTTTAGGAAATCCATGCGAAATCTGATAGGCTCGCCTTCATGATTTTATGGCGGATCACCGGCTGGTGCATTCTGGTTATGGCCTTCGTATTCACCGCGGCCGAAGCCGTGGTGCACGGTATGCTGAGCGAATACGGCATCGTCGCGGCTTCCAAGGTGTTGGCGGTTTTGGCGCCGGACACCTTGGCCGATATGAAAGAGGCGGTTACTGAGAACATGAGCCCGCTGGTGTGGGACCCGTTCATGTTGACGCTGCTGCAATTGCCGGGCTGGATATTGCTCGGCGGGCCCGGCGTATTTCTGGTCTGGTATTTCCGCGACCGCACGCCCGGCGATTCCGAAATCCCCGATGACTATCCGCATACTACCTACGAAGATATCGTCGCCGCCGCCGAAGAAGCCGACTACGACGATATCGGCCTGCCGTCCAAATACCGCGATCTCGACGACTATGATCCAACCGGCCAAATTGATGACAGCCAGCCTGGATATTTGACCGATGCCGCCCGCGCCGATGATCTCGCGGTGCAAAGCCCGAAAAAAATTGATGTGATGTCGGTGGTCCGAAATCTGCCCCGGCCCGGCAGCGACCGTGACGGTGGCGGCGGCAAAGACTAACGGGCGCGGTTACGCCTAATTGTCGTCCATGCGCAGCGCCGCCAGGAAGGCCGATTGGGGAATTTCCACCTGGCCGAACTGGCGCATGCGTTTCTTGCCCTTTTTCTGCTTTTCCAAGAGCTTGCGCTTGCGCGAGACGTCGCCGCCATAGCATTTGGAGGTGACGTCTTTGCGAAGCGCGTTCAAGGTTGCGCGGGCGACCACTTTGCCGCCGATAGCGGCCTGGATGGCGATCTTGAACAATTGCCTGGGGATCAGGTCTTTCAGGCGCTCGCAAATGGCGCGGCCCCGGCTTTCCGCCTGACCCCGATGGGCGATGAAGGCAAGCGCGTCCACCGCCTCGGCATTGACCAGGATCGAGACCTTGGCCAAATCGGCTTCCCGGTAACCATCCATTTGATAGTCGAAACTGGCATAACCGCGCGACGTGGATTTCAGCCGGTCGTAGAAATCGAACACCACCTCGTTGAGCGGCAGGCGGTAAATGACCATGGCGCGTGAGCCCGCATAGGTGAGCTCGACCTGCTCGCCCCGGCGTTCGGTGCAAAGCGCCAATATGCCGCCCAGATACTCGTCGGGCACCATGATGGTGGCCCGTATCCACGGCTCTTCGATGAAATCGATATAGGTGGGATCGGGCATGTCGGCGGGATTGTGCAGCTCGTCGACCGCACCGTCGTTCAAATGCAGCCGGTAAATGACGCTGGGCGCGGTGGTGATCAGATCCAGATCAAACTCCCGCTCCAGCCGTTCCTGCACGATCTCCAAATGCAGCAGCCCCAAAAAGCCGCAGCGGAAACCGAAGCCCAGCGCCGCCGAGGTTTCGGGCTCGTACTGGAAGCTGGCATCGTTGAGGCGCAGCTTGGCGAGGCTGTCGCGCAAATCTTCGAAATCGGCATTGTCCACCGGGAACAGGCTGCAAAAGACCACCGGCACCGATGGCTTGAAGCCGGCCAGCGGGCTTTTGGCCGGGCGCTTGGTTTCGGTGATGGTATCGCCAACTTGGGTTTCGGCGACGGTCTTGATCGAGGCGGTGATATAGCCGACCTGGCCGGGGCCCAGTGCATCGACCTGGACGGCCTTGGGCGTAAAGATGCCGACCTGATCGATCTGGTGTTTGGCGCCGGCGGCCATGAAATCGACCTTCATGCCCTTGGACAACTTGCCGTCCTTGACGCGGACCAAAATCATGACGCCCAGATAAGGATCGTACCAGCTGTCCACCAGCATGGCTTTGAGGGGCGCATCGGCGTCACCCTCCGGCGCCGGCAGGCGCGCCACCAGCGCTTCCAGCACGTCATCAACGCCTTTGCCGGTCTTGGCGGAAATTTCGATGGCCTCGGTGGCATCGATGCCGACCACCTCTTCGATCTGCGCGCGAATGCGGTCCGGCTCGGCGGCCTGCAGATCGATCTTGTTGAGCACCGGCACGATCTCCAGATCGGCCTCGATGGCAAGATACGCGTTGGCCAGGGTTTGCGCTTCGACCCCTTGGGTTGCATCGACCACCAATAGCGCGCCCTCAACGGCGGCGAGGGAGCGCGAAACCTCGTAGGAGAAATCCACATGGCCGGGCGTATCCATCAGGTTCAGCTCATACGTCTCGCCGCTCTTGGCGTTGTATTTGAGGGCCACGGTCTGCGCCTTGATGGTGATGCCGCGCTCGCGCTCGATATCCATGGAATCGAGCACCTGGTCCTTCATTTCCCGGTCCGAAAGGCCGCCGCAAAACTCGATCATGCGGTCGGCCAAAGTCGACTTGCCGTGGTCGATATGGGCAATGATGGCGAAGTTGCGAATGTGGGTGAGTTTGGTCATAGAGCGGTCTCATATCACCGGGAAGTGCGGATTTCCATCCCGATTATCGCAGGCGTGCCTGTTGCTCCAACGCGGCCCCCATGGCGCGGCGCTGGGCGAACACGTAAATGCCGACGCCGGCGGTCAGCGCGGCGGCCGCCAATATGGGAATCTGAAAGCCCGTATGCACCGCGATCCAGCCGAGCAGCAGGGCCCCCAGCGCCGGGCCGGAGCGGTTGGTCACCCCCCAAAGGCTCATGACGCGGCCGCGAAGATTGCCCTGGACCGAGCTTTGCACGACCACCTGGGCGGTGATCGAGGTGCCCATTTGGGCGCCCGACAGGATCGCCGCCGCCCCTACGCCGACCCAGAATATATTGGTCGATGCGAACAGGATCAGCGACAAAACGGCGATTGCCAAGGACCAGAAATAGGTGCGCAGCAAAGTTTGACGGCGGGTGATATTGCCGACCAGGAGCGAGCCGACCATGGCGCCGAAGCCGGCCGCCGACACCAATATGGCGACCCCGTCGGCCCCCCGCGAGAATATGGTTTCCGACACCCCCGGCAGCAATTCCATATAGGCGCGCAAAAAGACGGCGATAAAGATCAGCATCAGAAACAGTTGTTTGATCGGCACATGGCTGGTGGCATAGACAACGCCTTCTTTGAGGTTGGCGAGCATGCCGCCGCCGCGCTCGGCGCGCTCGTCCGGGTTGACCAGCACCACAAAAAATAGCGCCACCAGATAGATCAGATAGCCCGCCGCGTTGAAGGCAAAGGCCATGCCGGCGCCCCAGATGGCCAGCACCGGCGCCGCCAGGGCGGGAAACAGGAAGCGCGCCAGGTTGAACATGGTGGCGTGCAGGGCAATGGCCGAGGTCAGGTCTTCCTTGGGCACCAGATTGGGCACGATGGCCAGGCGCACCGGCGTCCAAAAACCGGCCGCCGCGCCGTGCGCCGCCGCCAGAACGAACAAGACATAGATATCCACCCAGCCGGCGAAGGTGGCGAATGCCAGGGCCGCAGTGACCGCCATGATTGCGAACTGAACAATGCGCGCCATTTGAAGCCGGTCGTAGCGGTCCGCGTAGGCGCCGGCGATGGGCGATAATAGAATGCCGGGGCCAGCCTCGGCGATGGCGATGATGCCCAGCCAAAGCCCCGAATGGGTCAGCTCCCAGGTCAGCACCTGGATGCCGATCCGGTAGAACCAGACGCCGCCGGACGAAAACCATCCGGCCAGCTCGACGATGAGAAAATTGCGGTGCTTGAGCGCCCTGAGCGTGCTTTTGTTGACGATATCCGCCAACAGGGTGGATAGGCCGCTCACCCAAACAGCCCCGCCACGAAGCTTACCGGCGCGGTGCCGATCAGCGGCTCATGGGCGATCAATGCCAATCCGTACAAAACCGTTCCGATAATCACCGGCAGCCAGCCGATTTCGCGCCAATGGATGCGGGTTCGCCCGGAAAGGGCGGCGGCGAACGGAATATAGGACGAGGCGCGCGCATATGTGGCCCACGCATCGCCCAATTCCCGCGCCTTGCGCCGCTCGATCAACAAAGGCCCGAGCAAGGCCAGAACGGCCAGCGCGCCAAAGAACACCAATCCCCTTGCGCTCCCGGTGGCCGCCAGATGCAACTGCGCCCAAATCCCGGTGGCCCACATCAAGGGATGGCGGGTAATACGGAACGCCCCGCGCGGCCCGTCCTCGAGGCGCGCGCCCGGCGCCCAGATGGAGGCCGGGCTGGCCGGTGTGAACGACGCCGCCGCGGCAATAAACAGCAATACCATGAGACTAAGCGGCAGATGGCGGATGGCGGTCGGCGCCGTCCACAATTTCGCATCCGGCGCGGCAATGTAGGCGAAGCTCATCCAGACAAGCGCGGCCACCACAATCACTGAATACAATCCCTGAAACGGGCCGGCGCCCAATTTGGCGCGCAAGGCCCCGCGCAAGGGCGCCGCCGACATCAGCACATGGCCGCCAACGAACAGGGCGCTGGCGAGGATCAACTCGGTCAGGTTTTCGAACATGGCCGTATTTTCGGCTTTGCGGGCGGAAAAGAAAAGCGCGGGAAAACGAGGGGTGAGACCAGGCGCTAGCCCGGCTGGGGATGGCCGGGTCGGCCAGTCGGGCGCCCCAATGGGGGGCAGGCCCTTCCGCCACTTGCGCCGGTGAAATTTTAGACTATATGGTTAAGGAACATATCACAAACATCGAACATGGGAGATTGCGATGAACATTCCGACACCAGTACCAAGACGTTGAGAAATGGTGCCCGGCGGCACGGGCGGGCCGACCATGCCAGCCCCCGCCCTCGGTCGGCGTTTGGGCCGGCGGCTGCCGCTAATTCTTTTGCAAATAATCTGAAACACGCATCAAACACGATGGAAGGTATTTATTATGGACACACCGACACCAGTTATTGAAATTGAGAGCACGCTCCGACCCCGCCACGAAGCCTTTGCGCGCGCTTATGCGGCGGGGGCTGGCGGCGCTGGGGCGGCGCGCTCCGCCGGGTACGCTTCGTCAGGCGCCGCCCAGCGGGCATCCGAATTGTTGCGCCGGGATGATGTGGCGGCGCGCATCGCCGAGCTGAACGCCGAGACCGCCGAAGCCCTGAGCATTGAGCGCCACGAATTGATCGCCAAGCTGGAACCGGCCTTCGAGACCGCCTTGGACGAAAAGGATATCGACGCCGTGCTGCAGGTGGTGGAATTACAGGCGCGCATCCTTGGGCTGATCCACGGCGGCGCCACCATCCGCCCGAGGGGCTATCCAATCGGCGGACCCGGCGGCGCACCTGGCGCCTACGATCCCTCCGCCGGCCACATGGCGTTTCTCGATTTGCTCGATGAAGAAGCCGCCCGCAAAGACGAAGCCGCATGATTTCACGACAAAAAGCGCAACAAAGCGTCATAAACCGTCATAAACAGTCATAACCGTAAGGGGGGTGCAAAACCATGTCGCACGGGAATTATATTTAGAATAACACGCAATGGTATGAAATGCGGCTTAAGACGCGCTATCGCCGAATTCTTCGTAATGGGGATAGGATTTGGTCATGTACCAGTTGTAGAAATCCCAATAGGATTCAGGCTCGTATTTCGATGGATTATCGGCGCT
>CAUZTZ010000284.1:0-5850 GCA_963582805.1 Alphaproteobacteria bacterium | reverse complement strand
CGGGTCACATATTTTTCTTCAGTCTAGCAGACTTTATTCGATTTCGCGAACCAGCGACTGTACCAACCACGGCAAAAACGCCAGCGCCGAGGCGATGCCTACATGCGCCAGATTGATCCAGGCCAACGCGGCGACCGTCATGCCGCCATCGGCCATCAGCCCGAAAGTCCAGGGCGCCAGCGCCGTCGAGAACACCATCAATGCCTGCCCGACCGAGCGGATCGCGCCCAAATGGCGGGTGCCCCAAAGCTCCGCCCAAATGGCGCCAAACACGGTGAAATTGCCGCCGAGGGTGGCGCCCATGCAGAACAGGAATATCCAGGCGATGAGGGGATGATCGAACAGCGCCAGCAGCGGCAGGCCAACCGCCAGCGGCGCCAGGATGAACGGCATCACGCGGAGCGCGCCAACCCGGTCGACAATCGGTCCGAGGATCATGGAAAACAGCAAAGACGCGGCGGCCAGGCCAACGAAGCCGGCGGCGTACATCTGGATCGACCAGCCCTTTTGATCGACAATAAAGACCTGCATGAAGACAAAGCCGGTGAGGATATAAGACGGCGCCGTCAGCATCGGCAGGATCAGATAGAAACGGGCATCGCGCAGCGCCTCGGCTAGGGAATTTCCCGGCGTCCGCCGCATGGCGCCTTCGCCGCCGGATCGGTGATAGTCCAGGTAGCGCCGGTGACGCTCACTATGGCCTTTCAGCAGCCACAAAACCAGCGGCACCAGACCGATGGCGTACACCACGCCCACCGACAAATATCCCAGCCGCCAGCCGATGCTGGCCAACAAGGCGACGCCTATGGTGGGAAATGCCGACAAGCCCACCGTGGCGCCCAGAGATACAATGCTGATGGCGGTACCCCGGCGTTCGGGAAAATAGCGGGCCATGGACACCGCCGCCGTGCCGGTCATCAATCCCTGGCCGCCCAGGCGCAGGGCGAAGATGCCGAGCCCTAGCAGCGCCACGTTGGCCGCCGCCGACGTCAACAATGCCGCCCCGGCCATCCAGATGCACACCAGGGCGGCATAAAGACGCAGATCAAGCCGGTCTATCAAGCGCCCAACGACCATCAAGGCGGCGCCGGCGGCGACCGTCGCCAGCCCGAACAATAGCCCAAATTCCGCATGATTAAGGCCAAATTCCTAGCGTATCTCGGTCGCCGCGATGGAGATGTAATAGGTATGGCCCGGGCTGGCCAAAAGCTGCAAGGCGGCGCCAAATCCCAGAAATCGCCAGTTGGAAACGACAAAATTCAGGTAGTTCAATGGAGAAATCCGTATCGACCCGGATGGCCAACCTAGACGTTGCGCCCCGTCTCCGCAATCCGAGCCAATTTATCCACTATATATTGGGTATATTCGCATATAACCCCTAGATTTAGAGATTTTCCCCTCGTACAATGATTGAGCGGGAAGGACATATTGTTGCCAATTGAAAACAATCAAAGACGGGTTATTCGGGGCTCATTGGCGGTTCTGGCGCTGGTTGCCGGGTTATCGGGCTGCGCCTTTTCGCCGGAGGAATTCGAATCCGCCGCGGCACCTGAGCCGGTCACGACGACCATCCGGTCGCCGCAAAAAATCGCCCAAAAAGTGACCGGCGTTGCCGCCATTCCGGTGATCGGGCCCGTATACGCGGCTCTGTTTGGGCCCGAGCCCTTGCCCGAAGACGATGAGATTGCCGTGCGCCAGGAGCAAATCGTCGATGCCACGCCGCCCCGGCTGCAGGTTCATTTTGTCGAGGCCGGGCGCCTGCGCGCCTATGGGCCGGAGATTATGGTGCGCGGCTCGGTCAGCGATGCCAGCCGGGTGGCGTTGGTCACCATCAACGGCTATGCCGCCCGCCTCAACGGCAACGGCTTTTCCCGGCGCATCCGGGTGCCGGCGGGCAACCACCGCAGTGTTGTCCAGGCCCTGGATGTGCATGGCAACGCGGCGCTGGTGCAGTTCGATATCGTGCGCCGGGATGGCCGCGACGGCGGCGTGCCGGTGCGCGCCGGCGCCGGATCTCTGCAACGGCGGGATTTTGGCGCCAATCCCCGGCAAATTAACGCGATAAGTGATATCGACGTGCCCGGCACGTATTTGATCCTGCTCGCCGGGACGCCGGCCATGCATGCGGTTGCCATGCCGAGCCTCAGCTATTGCCGCCTGGCCGCCAGCTATTCCCACGGCGGCACCTGCGCCGAGCGGCGCTAATACCAAGGATCATTGATCCTTGGTATAAGGGTTAACGCCGCCGCCAGCCCGACAAGGAACCCATGCCATGAAAATCGCATCCGTCGAAGCCTTTGCCCTTTATATACCGGTGCATATCGATGTGCTGGACTTGGACCGGACGGCGGGGCTTTCCATGTGCATGGTGCGCATCGAGACCGATCAGGGTCAGGTGGGCTGGGGCATCACCGGCATCACCGAGGAAGAGGTGATCGCCGAAGCGGTCAACAAGGTCGCCGGCCCGGCGATCATCGGCCTCGATCCCCTGGCCCACGAGATGATCTGGAACAAGCTCTATTGGCTGCTGAGCCCGCGCGGTCAGACCGGCTACGCTTGCCACGCCATCGCCGCTATCGACATCGCCCTTTGGGACCTCAAGGGCAAGGTCCTGGGCCAGCCAGTATGGCGCCTGCTCGGCGGCGCCCGGCCCAAGGTTCCGGTCTACGCCACCTTCGGCTATCCGTTTTTCGACCGTGATCATATCGGCGAGGCGGCCAAGCTGTGGGTAGCGAGCGGCTTCACCGGCCTCAAGATGACCGTCGGCGACGGCGCCACCAAGCGCCGCGACGAGCCGCGCCCAATCGCCGAAGTGATAAAAGAAGACCGGCAACGGGTGCGGGTTGTGCGCGAAGCGGTCGGCGGCGAAATCGATCTTTATGTGGACGGCAATTGCAATCTGGATCCGTTTCACGCCATCAAGCTGGCCCGCTCCATCGAAGAATACGGCATCACGTTTTTCGAAGAACCGATCACCCAGAACGACGCGGCCCAGATGGCCGATATGCGCCGGCGCACAACAATCCCGCTGGCTTGCGGGCAAAACGAAGGGCTGGCCTACCGCTTTCGGGATTTGATGGTGGCCGGCGCCGTCGATGTGATCCAGCCCAACGTGGTGATCACCGGCGGCTACACCCAATGCGCCAAAATTGCCGGCATGGCGAGCGCCTTCAATGTGGGCATCGACAATGGCGGCGCTTGGCCGTTCCACAACATGCATCTGCATGCCGGTCTAGCCAATGGCGGGCTGGTGGAGATGCATTATCTGGCGGTGGAATGCTGCAAACAGGTTTTCACCGGCCTGCCCGAACCCGATGACGGCTGGCTGACCTTGCCCGATACGCCGGGCCTCGGTTTCGAAGCCGACGAAGACGCCATAAAGGACCGCGTCAAAACCGGCCCATCGGGCGGCGGTGGCAAGATGTGAGGCTTGCGGCCTAAGCGCCGGCGGGCGGCTCGTAAACCGCCAGCAAATTGGCGGTCCAGATATCCGGGTGGTAACTCAAAAGGCTGGTCAACAGGGCGGCCAGCAGGCGCTCCTTTACCCGCCGCCACGCCCGGCCCGGCGGTTGCGGGTAGGTGCCCGTGCAATTCCAGCCGCTCATCACGCCCAACTCGTTCATGCGCCCGGGCGATAGCGGCGTCACGTGGTCAAAGCTGCCGAAATGCATTTTCAGGCCCCATGGCGATTCCACATTGGGGACCCGCAGCAGCATGCGGCCGCCCGCGTTGATGTGGCCTTTGAGGGCCGCCATAAGATCAACCAGCACATCCAATTGCAGATGTTCGGCGACGTCCAGGACCACAATGCGGTCGAAGCGGCGCTGCTTCAGCTCGTCCTTTAAAAGCGCCGTGATATCGCCAAAGTGAATTTTGCTATGTTGCAGATCGCCCAAGGCCTCGAGCAGCTGCATGTCCCTGTCGACGCCGACGATATCGCGGTATCCCCGCGCCTCAAGATAGCGGAGGAACAGACCGGCGCCACAACCAATTTCCAGTACCGACATCGATGGAGTTGCGCCGGTCAGGCGGGTGAACTCCTGGTCGTATTGCCGGGCGTGCTTTTTCTTGAATTCGGTCGCCGAGCGATCGCGATAGGATTGGTATATCTCTGCCCGCCGCTTGTCGGAATATGCATCGGTCATCGGTTTAGCCGCAGCCCCAGAGCGGTTCCGGATGGAAATGAATCAATTTGATGGGAACAAGTCGGTTTTCCGGGTAGGCGCGGTGCGCCGCGCGATGCCTTTGCATCGGGCAAGCGCCGCAACGCCGCCGGGGGACCGATTTGACCCACCGGAGGCCGGGTGCTTTTGACCCGTGGACATCGTCGCACGCCTTTGCCGATGCCAATGCATCGCCATACGGCGCGCTCCTCGCGCACTTGGGACAAAGGTGGGGGCAAAATCATCCCGGTCAAATGGTTCATTTCCATCTGGAACCGCTCTAAGGCCCGGCCGCCGCCGGCTGCAGGACCGGATAATCGATATAGCCCTTGGCCCCGCCGCCGTGGGTGGTGGCCGTGTCGACCTCGGCCAGGGGCGCATCGTTGCGGAAGCGGTCGACTAGATCGGGGTTGGAGATATAAAGCCGCGCAAAGGCGACGGCATCGGCGAGCCCGGCCTCGACAACCGCCTCGGCCTTGGCCTGGTCGTAGCCGCCGTTGACGATAATGGCGCCGGGAAAGGCCTTGCGGATGGCAGGCAACAAAGGCTCTGTTCCCGCCGCCGGTGCTTGCGGGGTGCCGGGCACCACCGCTTCGACCAGATGCAGATAGGCGATATTCAAACTTCCAAGGGCGGCGGCCACATGGGTGAAGGTGGCCGCCACGTCACTGTCGCCGATGCCGTCCACGGAAAGGTGCGGCGAGATGCGGACGCCAACCCGGTCGGCACCCAGCTCATCGACGGCGGCTTCGGTGACTTCCATCAAAAAACGAACGCGGGCTTTTACATCGCCGCCGTAACCATCGCCCCGGAGGTTGCTTTTGTCTTTGAGGAATTGATCCACCAGATAGGCGTTGGCGCCGTGAATTTCGATGCCGTCCATACCGGCTTTTCCGGCGCCCCGGGCGGCGCGGCGGAACTCTTCGACGACGCCCGGAATCTCATCGGTTTCCAGCGCCCTTGGCACGGCGAAATCCACCGGACCGTTCAGACCGGCCACTTCGCCCTTGGCGGCGATGGCCGAAGGTGCGACGGGGCTAAGCCCGTCCGGCATGCGCGACGGATCGGATTTCCGCCCGAGATGGTAAATCTGTTGAAAGATGCGCCCGCCGGCTTGGTGCACAATTTCGGCGACGCGGCCCCAGGCTTCGATCTGATTGTCCTGGTGCATGGCCGATGCGTTCGGCCGGCTCTGGCTCAATGGTGAGACCGAGGAGGCTTCGGTGATCATCAATCCGGCGCTGGCCCGCTGGCTGTAATATTCGCCGACCATGTCCGTCGGCGCGCGCCTCTCGTCACAGCGGGCCCGGTTCATGGGCGCCATGATGATCCGGTTGGGCAGCGCCAGGCGCCCCAATTTCATCCGAGAGAATAATTGTTTGGACATGGGTCTGACCTGATTGGTGGTTGGGTTGACGCCAAAGAAATGGTGCCGCCTGGGTGACTCGAACACCCGACCCTCGCATTACGAATAATTTGCACCAACATTCTAGCTTTTTCTATGCGCCATTAAACACCTAAATAATCAATGGGTTATGGCCGTCAAATCTTGGGGTGTGGAGGATGATTGTTCTAGGGTCCAGACTCATTCAAATCCAGTAACAGATTAGGGCCGCGAGACACAGAGCGGCAAGGAAGTTGTTTGCATTTTTGTCGTACCGGGTGGCGATGCGGCGAAAGTCTTTGA
>CAUZTZ010000283.1:0-5903 GCA_963582805.1 Alphaproteobacteria bacterium | reverse complement strand
TGGAGTAACCGGCATATCGGTGGGCGGCGATGATATAGCCTGCGACGGCGTCTTCATCTATATTGGATTGGCGCCGAACACCGGCTTCTTAAGAGAGGTTTTGGCGTTAAGCAGCGATGGCCGCGTTTCCGTCGACGCGGATTTGCGCTGCATGGCGCCGGGCCTGTTTGCCGCCGGGTGCGTGCGCACCGGTTCCGCCGGTCAGGCGGCGTCATCGGCGGGCGACGGCGCGGCGGCGGCCATTGCAGCCGACGCCTATCTCGCCACCGGCACTTGGCGCTAGATATTAGATAGATAACGGGAGGATCAGATGGCCGACAAAACCAAAGCACATGACCCGAGGGGCTTTCCGCCCATGGTTACCGGCAAGACCCTGGCGCCAAGGCTGGAAAGCCTGGACGGCAAGGTGGTCTATCTGGTCGATTGCCTGTTCGATAATTCCGAAGTTTTCATGGACCAGTTGCAACAATGGTTCGCCGAAAACATGCCCGGCGTCGATGCCCGCATGATCAAGCCGAGGGCAAGCTGGGTCGATGATCCGGATATGCGCGCACGCGTCGAGGCAGACGGAGACGCCGCCATCCTCGGCGTCGGATTGTGAAGCACCTGCAGCCCCACGGTCGTGGGGCTCGCCATGTCGCTGGAAGGGGCCGGCGTGCCCACGGTTGCCGTTCACACCCATGTCTTTGCCCGCCTCGCCCAGTCTGTGGCGCTCGCCAACGGCATGCCGACCACCCGCCAGGCCTATGTGCCCCAGCCCCTGGTGGGTATGACGGCGGAAGGCTTGCGCGGCTATATCCAGGGCATCGATCCGATCAACGATCGGCCCTTCATGCAAGAATT
The DNA here is from genome assembly GCA_963582805.1 of Alphaproteobacteria bacterium. Classification (GTDB taxonomy): domain Bacteria; phylum Pseudomonadota; class Alphaproteobacteria; order Rhodospirillales; family UBA2165. Next base: position 5,060 of record CAUZTZ010000283.1, on the reverse strand, counting down.
GATCGAAGGGTTATCCGCGCCGCTTAACGACAACGATCTGACCGGCACGTCGTTTGAGCGCAACGCGGACAAATTCCTGGAGCCCGACAGCGAAGATAACCTCCGCCAATTATTCGAGGACAATCACTGGACCGACTTCATGCCCATCGTGCTGCCCACCGAGGAACGGGTGGCGGCCATGCTCAAGGGCACGAGCCACGCGCCCGACGAAGTGGTTGGCCGCCTGCGCCCCACTGCGTTCCGGGAATTTTGGGAATTCACCGTCGAAAAAGTGGCGGTCAACGCGGTCATGGCCGGCGCCCGCCCGGAATATTTGCCGGTGATCCTGGCGCATATGGCTTCGGGCGTTACCGCGCGCTCGTCCAGCACCACATCGTTTGGAAATTTTTCCGTGGTCAATGGCCCGATCCGCGCCGAGATCGGCATGAACGATTCCATCGGCGCAATGGGCCCGCACAACCACGCCAACGTGGCTATCGGGCGGGCCTACAATCTGGCCTCCGTGAATTTGCAAGGCGGCTCGGAACCGGGCGACACCTATATGGGATCCCTCGGCAACTGGATGAATTATTCGGCCACATTCGCCGAAGCCGAAGAACGCAGCCCGTGGCAGCCTTTGCATGTGCAAAAAGGCTTCAAGGCCGAAGATAGTGTGGTCAGCGTGTTTTGGGGCGGGCGCTACAACATTGCCGGCTTCGGGCCGCGCGAAAACTGGGCCGAGCATTTCAAGCGCGCCATGGCCGCCTGTCAGCACAACCGGGTGCCAACCCTCATTGTCGATCCGATTACAGCGCGCCAACTGGCCGATTTGGGCTTCGATACCAAGGAAAAACTCAGCCAGTGGCTGGCCGAGAACGGCACCTTGCCGGCGCGGGAATATTGGGATGATCTTTGGGTGCAGACGTTGCAGCTGCCCATGGCCAAGGCCGGGGTCGAGCCGTTTGCGGCCAAACTGAAAGCCGCCGACGACGAAGAGGTGACCCTGTTTGAAGCCAAGGACATTAACATCGTCGTCACCGGCGGTGAAACCCAAGGCGCCTGGAAGCTGGTCGATGGACGAATACCCGAAGGAGCCACGGTTTCCATCGATGATTGGCGCTAGAACATGATGGACGACATTGCGCCCAAGGGCGCCGCCGGCGCCGAAATCCGCGCCCGGCTTGCCCATCCGGTAATCGACGGCGACGGCCACGCGGTCGAATTGTCGGCGGCGCTGCCCGATTATTTGAGCCAGATTGTCGGCTCCGATCAGACCAGAGAATGGACCGAAAAGGTGGGCGCGCCGACGGTGCTGCAGGTGCCGCCCGGCGGCTGGTGGCTGGCGCCCTCGGGTCCGATCACCATCGATCGGGCGATGGCCATGCTGCCGAGCCTCAGGAAAGAGCGCAATCAGGCGGTGGGCATCGATTTCTCCGTCATCATCAACGAGGGCGAGCGCCGGCGCGCCTTTTGCCGCGCCCTCAATATGATGAACGCCGATGTCTATGGCGGTTTTTCCGATTGCATGACCGTCTCGGCCATCGTGCCGGTGGAAAGCCCCGCCGAGGCCATCGATGAGCTGGAGTTCGTGACCGGCGAGTTAGGGCTCAAGACCATCACCATCAACGGCTATGTGGCCCACAAACCCACCGATGATGAGCCCCGCCGGGTGATCCCCCTGGCCCTTGATTCGCTGGAAGATTATGATCCGTTCTGGCAACGCTGCCTGGATTTGGGGGTTTCCGTCGCCTGTCATGGGGGCTCGTCGGGCACCGACCGGCACGCCTCCAGGGTCAACTACACCTTCAATCACATCTCGACATTTGCCGACCACAACGAGTTTTTCTGCCGCTCGCTGTTTTTCGGCGGCGTTCCCAAGCGTTTCCCGGAGTTGAACTTCGCCTTTCTGGAAGGCGGCGTCGGCTGGGCCTGCAATCTTTACCACAACATCTATGAGCATTGGGAACGGCGCAACGCCAATGCCATGGGCGAATTTCTGGACCCGCGCACCCTCGACGTGGATCTATTGGCCGAAATGGCGGCAGCCTACGCCACTCCTGGCGTCACGCCGGAACGCGTGCGCATTGAGGGCGACGGCATCCGAAACCGCCTCGGTTCGGACGCGGACGTGCCCGATGATTTCGTCCATTGCGCCATTGGGCGCGGCGAAGATATCCGCGATCAGTTCACCCACAGCTTCTATTTCGGCTGCGAGGCCGATGACCGCATGACCGCCGTTGCCTTCGACAACAAGCTGCTCCGCAAAGGCGCGCGCGTCAAAGCTGTGTTCGGCTCCGACATCGGCCATTGGGATGTACAGGATGCCTTGGGCATCTTGGGCGAGGCGCACGCGCTGGTCGATGATGATCTTATCACCAATGAAGATTTCGGCGATTTTACCTTCGCCAATTCGGTCCGCCTGCACGGCCGCATGAACCCGGACTTCTTTAAAGGAACGGTGATCGAGGCCGAAGCGGCGACGGTGCTATCGGGCGATAAGCCTTATCCGAACCGGTAACAATCGTTGCAGACGGCGCCGCCGGTGTAGCTGTTGTGGATGCGCTCCACCGCTGCGCCCGCGCCGCCGGCGCCCATGGCCAGGAACAAAGGCAGGAAATGCTCGTCCGTGGGATGGGCGCGGCGGCCGCCCGGCGCATGGTGCAAGTAATTGACCAGCTCGGCCAGGCGGCCTTCATCCAGCGCCGCCTTAACCCATTCGGCGAATTCCACCGCCCACGGAGCCGGCGCATCGTCGCCCCGGCCGCGTCCCATCTCGCCCAGATTGTGGGTCAGGTTGCCGGACCCGATGACCAGAATATTGGCGGCGCGCAATGCTTCCAAGGCCGCCCCCAGGGCCAGATGATGGGCCGGGCCCAGATGCGGCTGCACGGACACCTGCGCCACCGGAATATCGGCGTCCGGGTACATATAACGCAGCGGCATCCAGGCGCCGTGGTCGAGGCCGCGCGTGGCATCGCGCTCGGGCTCGATGCCGGCGCCTGCCAGCGCGGCGCCGGCGCGCTCCGCCAAATCGGGCGCGCCGGGCGGGCAGTAGGTGAATTCATACATGGCGTCGGGGAAGCCATAAAAATCATGGATGGTTTCCAGGGCGGCGGCGGCGCCCACTACCGGGCGCGGCGTCATCCAATGGGCCGAGGCGATGAGAATAGCATCCGGGCGCCCAAAGGCGGCGTTTAAGCTATCGCCGAGGCTCCCTAGAAATTGCCGCAATTCGCCATCCTGGACCAGCATCATGGGCGATCCGTGGCTGATAAAAAGGCTGGGCTGCATTGGCATGACCCGCTTGCTCCGCTATAGAATTTTTTCGCCGCCTATTATCCTCTTATCCCGGCCAGCAGCAAGAGAGCGCCATGACAGAAACCCAAAACCAATTTCCCTTCCGCGCCGAACAGATCGGCTCCCTGGTGCGGCCCGATGCCTTGTTGGCGGCGCGCCGGACGCACGATGCGGGAAGCCTGGACGCAGATGGGCTCCAAAAGGCCGAAGACGCCGCCATCATCGGCGCCGTCAAACGCCAGGAAGAGATCGGCTTGGGCGCGGTCAGCGACGGCGAGTTCCGGCGCTCGGTCTATTCGGAAAGTTTTACCGCCAAAGCCTTAAGCGGCGTTGAAATTCAATTGTCCGAAGATAGCGGTTGGTCGGCGTCGAACGATCTCGGCCACCGCATGGCGCGCCGGGTGCCCAAGGTTTCAGGCCCGTTACGCTGGAAAGGCTCGCCCAATGTCGCCGCCTTCGAATATCTGAAATCGGTCACGGCGGCTACCGGGAAGGTCACCCTGCCGGGCCCCGCCTTCATCCATTACCGGGCCGGGCGCGCCAATATCTCCTTGGAAGTGTATCCCGATCTGGACGCATTCTGGTCTGATCTCACCGCCGCCTATCACGCCGAGATGCAGGCACTCTTCGAAGCCGGCTGCACCTATTTGCAGATCGACGAGACCGCCATCATCAAGCTCGGCGATACCCGCGTCCGCGGCTTGCTGGCCGAACGCGGCGACGATTGGCGGGATTTGCTGGATGTTTACATGAACGTGATCAACGCCGTGGTCCGGGGGGCACCGGCGGGGCTCCGTATCGCGCTGCATGTGTGCCGCTCGTCGGACCCCAACTGGCAGGCGGACGCCGGCTACGACGTCATCGCCGATGCCCTCTTTAACCAGCTCGAAATCGATTGTTATCTGTTGGAATATGAAGGCCCGAGGGCCGGCGATTTTGAACCCTTGAGCCTTTGCCCCAAGGGCAAGAGGGTTGTCCTCGGTCTGGTATCGACCATGGACGAAGAGGTGGAGAGCGCCGCGTTTCTGAAATCTCGGCTGCAAGAAGCGGCGCGCTTCATTCCCATGGATCAGCTCGGTCTCAGCCCGCGCTGCGGGTTCGCCACTTCTGCCGAGCACCAGAAAACGATCCCTGAAGAAACCCAATGGTCCAAGCTCGCCCGCATCACCGAAGTGGCGGGCGATATTTGGGGGTAAGAAGAAATTTTAGATAACGAAAATTGCGTGAATTGCCGAGGTATTAATCGGATTGGCCAATAATTACCTTTTATAATAATATGTGATCCATAATTTTCATTATTGGTTGCATTTATTTAAAGGAATATTATGGCTGGTCATCGTTATGGTGGATATTGGACAAATCAAAAATTATCCGTTCTGGAAAAATACCTAAATGCGTATACCCAGGCCTTAAAAAAACAAGGCTTTGAATTGATCTATATCGATGGGTTCGCCGGTACCGGAGAGCGCACAATAGATCAAAGCGCGGCCGATCTATTTGGGGAAGATGATATCGAGGTAAGCATCGATGGATCGGCTCGAATAGCTTTGAAAACTGACCAGCCATTTGATCAATACTTCTTTATCGAAAGCAGGAAAGACCGGATACAAGCTCTGATTAAATTGAAGGATAATAGCGCAGATAGGGAAATTAGCGTTCTAGGGTCAGAACTCATTAACCATTAATTGATTCAATGGTCTGGAACTTAATAATGGGAGTTTCAGATTATGAGGCGTTTATTTTGGTTATCAGATCAACAATGGGAACTGATCAGACCGCATTTG
>CAUZTZ010000282.1:0-5917 GCA_963582805.1 Alphaproteobacteria bacterium | reverse complement strand
CATGAACCAGATCATCCAGGTCTGGCCGTGGGACGACATGGCGCACCGGGAAAAAGTCCGCCGAGAGGTCAACAAGCTCTCCACCTGGCCGCCGGGGCTGGGCGACGCGGTTACCGATCAGAATGTGGAACTGTTCAACGCCATGCCGTTTGCCGACAAGATGCAGCCGGGCAGCCCGGGGCCCATCTATGAGATGCGCACCGATCAATACAAGCCGGGCAAGGTGCGCGGGCTGCGCGGCGAATGGGAGAAAATAATCTCCGGCGCAGGCACCGATTTGCCGATCCAGGCCATCATGCACACCGACATGGGCGCGCTGAACAAAATCGTCCATATCTGGGCCTATGAAAGCCTGGTTGAGCGGAGCGATATTCTAGCCGGTGCCGATGCGGGGAAAATCTGGTCCACCGAGGCCATTCAGGACGCGGGCGGCGCGGCGCCGGATATGCAGTTCGCCAAGATCATGCGCGCCGCCAACTTCTCACCGATGCAGTAACGCCGGATGCGCCTCAACCTCGGATGCGGCGATGCTAAGATCGATGGCTGGGTCAATGTGGACAAATACGGCCATTTCGATCCCGACGTGGTGCACGATTTAGAGACTTTCCCCTGGCCGTTCGACGATGACGCCGCCGAAGAGGTCTTGCTCAACCATGTGCTCGAACATCTCGGCCAGGATACGGATGTATTTTTAGGCGTCATGGCCGAGCTGTACCGGGTTTGCCGGGCGGGCGCGACGGTGCGCATCCATGTGCCGCACCCGCACCACGACGATTTCATCACCGATCCCACCCATGTGCGCGCCATCCTGCCCGACACATTGGCCATGTTTGACCGCGAAGTGAACGAGCGCTGGCGCGATGACAAGGCCGCCAATACCCAGCTCGCAATCTACACCGGCACCGATTTCAAGATGCTCAGCGCCACCGTGACCGCGGACGACCGCTTCAAGGACGAGAACGGCAACGTGACCGTCAGTATCGAGGAATTGCTCGAAAAAGCGCGCATCGAGTTGAACGTGATCAAGGAATACCAAATCACACTGGAAGTCAGAAAATAGAGGGAGGCACACAATGGCACGCGCAGTGAAACGGGTGGTGACCGGCCACGATGAAAACGGTAAGGCGATTTTCCTGTTCAACGGCGATGCGCCCAACCAGGTCCAGCGGCCGGGGCGCCCCACGGTATCGACGCTTTTGTGGGTGACCGACGAGACCCCGGCGAAGCTTTCGGATATCGACAATGCAGACCGCGAGATCGGTATCACGCCGCCCATGGGCGGATCGATCTTGCGCGTTCTCGAAATTCCGCCGGAGACCGAGCGCAGCGCCGAAGAAACCGAAAAACTGATCGAGACTATGATCCGCGAGCAATCGGAAAACCCGCAGCCCGGCATTAACCGGGCGCCGACGGCGCGGGCCATGGGCATGCACCGGACCGAAAGCGTCGATTACGGGCTGATCCTGGAGGGCGAGATCGATTTAATGCTCGACGATTCCGAAACCCACCTGACGGCTGGCGATATCGTGGTCATGCAGGGCACCTATCATGCCTGGGCCAACCGCTCGGCCAAGACCTGCATGATGGCCTTTATCCTGATCGGCGCCGAAGTGCCGTGGAAAGACGGGGATTAGCCGCCAATCAGCGGCACTTGTTCGATCAGAAGCAACCCGCCGAGGCCAACCGAGACCAAGCCGACAACCGCGGTAAGCCCGTTATAGGCCCAGGTGAGACGCAATGCGGTCAGGCGCAAGGGCACCGCGATCACGCCCGACAAGGCCGCCATGCCGATCAACGAGCCGGCGCCGAACAGCGCCATATAGGAAAAGCCCAGGCCGGGCGCTCCAATCCCGCCGAGGGTCAGCATCACCAGCGCCGCCGAACCGGCCAGCCCATGCACGCTGCCGACAAATAGGGCGCGCAAGTTAAGGGACCGCTCATGCCGATGCTGGTGCCGGGACGCATCATGGCTTCCCTCGCCGGCGTGAGAATGGGCGTGGAAATGCGCCGCCACGCCGTGCTGGTGTTTATGGAAGTGCACCCGGCCCCGGATCATGCGGCGCAGCACATCGGCGCCGAGCACGATCAGCATGACGCCGACGGCGGTTTCCAGAATGGCTGCAATGGGTTCCGGCACGGTAGCGCCGAGCAGCAATATGGCGCTGCCGACGGCGAAAATGGTCAAGCTATGCCCGATTCCCCAGGCGAGACCGAGGCGCATGGTTTGGCGGGCACCTCGGGCGCCGGTCGCCAGCGCCGCGACGGCAGCCACATGGTCCGCTTCAAGGGCATGGCGCGCCCCCAAAAGGATACCGGTTACAACAATTGTCAGCATGATTTTCCAGATTTTGGATTGAGAATCACCGGCGGCAATGGAGCAACGGGGCGGGGCAGAGTCAAGGCGCAGCGACCGCTATTTCTCCGCAAACACAATCGTCGCGCCGCTCTGCCCCGATGCCAGGCGCTGCAAGTGGAAATTGACCAAGAGATCATCGGACGAAAGCCGCCCCAAGGCTTCGGAAGCATTCGGGTCTTCCGCCTTGATCAACGCGAACACCTTGAGATAGGCGTCCAAATCTTCCGCCGATATTCCGCTTACCGGCTCGAACGCCTCCACCGGTTGCGATTTGCCCTTGAGCACCAATGCGCCCACCGGGCGAAACTGGATGGTCTTGCAGGCCTTGGCCGTATCACCCGATACGCAGAGCCGCGTGCCCAGATGGGAATTGACGCTTTCCATGCGCGCCGCCGTGTTCACCGTGTCGCCGTGGGCGGTGTAATCGAAAAACGTGTCGCCGCCGAAATTTCCGACCACGGCGAGCCCGGTATGAACGCCGATGCGGGTGCCGCCGAACTTTACCCGGCGGGCGTCTTCGGTTTGCTCGAACATCCGCGCATATTCGTCCATGGCCATGGCGCAATCGACGGCGCGCTCGGCATGATCGGGGATTTCCACCGGCGCGCCGAAAAATACATGCAAGGCGTCGCCGACGATTTTGTCGATGGTGCCGCCTTTATCCCGAACAATCGTGCACATGCCGTCCAGATATTGGTTCAAGACCGGCAAGACCACGGATGGCTCGGCGCTTTCCATCAGCGTCGTGAAGCCGGCCAGATCGGTAAAGACGCAAGTGATCTCGAGCCGCTCGCCGCCCAAGGACAGTTTCTCCGGGTTGGCGAGCAGCTGGTCCACCACGTCCGGCGATATGTAGCGGGAAAAGGCTTGCCGGATAAATCGTTTTTGTTCCCGTTCCCGGTCCTGCCAGGCTTTCTTCTCAAGGCCCGATTTGATGCGCGCGCGAAGAAGGATCGGATTGATCGGCTTCGGCAAATAATCATCGGCGACGGCTTCGATGCAGCGGATGACGCTGTCGGTTTCATCGAGGGCCGACACCATAATCACCGGCACCAACATTAATTCCTCGTCCCTTTTCATCTCGGCGAGCACGTCGAAGCCGTTCATGCCCGGCATCATCAAATCCAAAAGCACCAGATCAAAACTGCCGGCCCTCAGCATCGCCAGCGCTTCGGCGCCGCCGGCGGCCATGGCCACCCGGTGGCCGTCTTTTTTCAAGCGCCGGGACAGCAAATCCCGGTTCGGCTCCAAATCGTCGACCACCAATATATGGCCGGTTTCTTCGGGTAACAGTTTCGACGGCGCAACCGGCTTGATGCTTTTCAAAAGCCCGGCGACCATGCTCTCATCCACCTTGACCGCATCTCCCGTTTCGTTCGCATCACCGCCGCCCTTGGAAAAATCGACGATCAGGTTTAGCCGCGCCAGCATGTTGGTGACCTCAGAAAGCAGTTTTTCGAAATCAACCCGCAAATGTTCGCCGCCAAAATCTTCCAGATCCTCCAGCAGCATTTCGCCGTAACCCTTGATGCCGTTGATCGGGGTGCGCAAATCGTGGCGCATTTTCTGTTGCGCCGCTTGCCAGTCAGCGCCATGAAATAATTCCTGCGCCGCATCGCCGGCCAGCAATCGATCGACCATGGAATAGAGATTGTGGGAGGCTTCCAGCACCCGGTCCAGATCGGCGGCCATGTCTTCTAAGGCACCATCCGCCGCCTCTTCGCCGAGAAGCTCCGCATAGCCGACGATGGCGCCGGCGGGCGCCAGCAAACACTGGCGAATATAACTCAGGCGGGCCCGTTGGGCGCGTTCTTCTTCGAGGGTTTTCTCGCCGGCGCCGCTCATCGGATCAATGCGGCTAGAGCGGTTCCGGACAGATAGGAACCATTTGACCGGGATGATTTTGCCCCGTGGCGAGGAGCACGCCGCATGGCAATGCATTGGCATCGGCAAAGGTGCGCGACGACGTCCACGGGACAAAAGCATCCGGCATCCGGTGGGTCAAATCGGCTCCCCGGGGGCGTTGCGGCCCTTGCCCGATGCAAAGGCATCGCGCTGCGCACCGCGCCTACCCTGAAAACCGATTTGTTCCCATCAAATTGATTCATATCTGTCCGGAATCGCTCTAGATGTTCAGACTGCGGATGGCGCCATTGATCTGCTGCATCAATTGCTCGATCGGCTGATCGCCTTTAAGCAGTACCTGTTCCACATTGCCTTGCAATCGGTCCTGCTCTTCCTGGGTCAATGTTTTGGCGGTGGCGATGATCACCGGAATGGCGGCCCATTTTTGTGTTGCCCGTAATTCGGCCAGAAATTCAAAGCCGTCCACCTCCGGCATCATCAGATCGAGAACGATAACGTCCGGCGCCCCTTGTTCCAGCAATTCGAGACCGATGCGGCCGTTTTCCGCCTGAATCACTTCCTGGCCGTTGTTTTCCAGAATGCGGGCCAGCAATTCGCGGACGACCGCATCATCTTCGACGATCATCACCCGGCCCGGCTTGCCGGCGCCGACATATTTTTCGATTGTGGCGCGCAGCTCGTTCTGGTCCACCGGCTTGGTCAGGAATTCCGACGCGCCCAACGAAAATCCCAGCTTCTTGTCTTCGGTGATCGATATCATGATCACCGGAATTTGCGCCAGGCTGTCATCCTTTTTGATCTCGCTCAACACCGCCCAGCCATCCATATAAGGCATCAGCACATCAAGCGTAATGACATCGGGCAGGAAGCTTTTGGCGATCTCGACGGCGTCTTTGCCGTTGGCGGCGGTTTGCACATTGAAACCGTCGCGCCCCAAATGGCGGCCCAAAAGATCGCGCACCACCGGATCATCATCGACCACCAGAATGCGGGCGCCGTTCGCCTCGCCTTCTGTCTTTGCGGTCCCGGTTTCTTCCGACGCCTCGGGCGCGGCTTCGAGAGGCGTTGCCGGCAGGCGCACCCGGAAGGTGGTGCCGACATCCAATTCGCTCTCCAATTCGATGCCGCCGCCCAACATCGAACAATAATGCTGGCTGATAACCAGGCCCAGCCCGGTGCCGCCATATTTGCGCGTGGTCGAGGCATCGGCCTGGGAAAAGGGCTGGAACATTTTTTCAATCTGTTCGGGCGACATGCCGATGCCGGTATCGGTGACCGCCAGCTCGATCCAGTCGGCGCCGCTTGCCTGCGCGCGCGTGGCATGGATGGTGATGGTGCCTTTTTCGGTGAACTTGGCGGCGTTGCTCAACAGATTGAACATGACTTGGCGAACCTTGGTCATGTCCGAATGCATGGTGCCAAGCGCGCCCTCGGTTTCCAGCGCCAAGGTGTTGCCGTTGGCTTCGATCAAAGGCCGGATGGTGTTTTTGACGTCGGTTATGACATCGCCCACCAGGAAGCTTTCGAGATAGATATCCATCTTGCCGGCTTCGATCTTGGATAGATCGAGGATATCGTTGATCAGCCCTTGCCTATCCGCTTGACGCACACACCCACTAGGGATAGATTATGTGTGTAAAATGGATAGTGAGCCATGGACGTCCTTCAACGTGACGACTTGCCGTTTCCGCAGTC
>CAUZTZ010000281.1:0-5921 GCA_963582805.1 Alphaproteobacteria bacterium | reverse complement strand
GCGCCAGCTTTTGTGCCGCAATGATTTGCGCTGCCGTCATGGTCTGTTCGGTCATCGCCCTGTTTTGGGCGGCGGTTCGATTGCCGCCGGCTGCGGCGATGATGAGCCACATATTGGCGGTAACATCGTTTTTGCGCACACCCCTGCCCTTGGCGTACATGACGCCAAGATTGTCTTGCGCCATTTGGTGGCCATGCTCGGCGGCCTGGCGGTACCAGCGCACCGCTTGCCCGTAGTCGCGGCCGATGCCCTGGCCGTCTTCGTAGGATACGCCGAGATTGTATTCGGCCCGGGCGAAGCCTTGGTGCGCGGCGCGCCGGTACCAGCGCACTGCTTCTTGGTGGTCCTTGGGCCGGCCAAGGCCTTCGTCATGGATGATGCCGATGGCATATTCGGCTTCGGCATTGCCTTTTGCCGCCAGGCGCCGCCACAAGCGGAACGCCGCCTTGTAATCGCCCCGCCCGGCGGCTTCAAAGCCATCCTGCAACGGCCCGGCATGGGCGCTGCCCATGGCAATCAACAGGGCAATAAGCATGGCTGCCGATTTGACCAAGTGGCCTGCCTCCAAAATAGGATATTACGCTGGAATTCTAACGGTTGCGAGCGGCAGCGGGAAAGCAAGAATAAGCGATGTGGTTGCCGGGCAATTATCCCCAGGTTCCACAAGGCTGTGGATCGAATGTCTCTTGTCCGGGCGCCAGCCGGCGTTAGAATCGCAGCGGATCAAGTCGCGGACATGGGCCGCAAGGCGCGTGAAAACGGCTGGATCTCTTCAGAAATCCCAGGGACCCTTCGGGGTATGAAGGACCACTGATTGGAAGCGGTTTCGTCGGGCAACGGGCGGGGCCGCTTCTTTATTGGCGCCGAGGTTGCTATGTTCGCTGGACCTGGAAAGCTCCCGGACAATGATTCATGCTTAAAATTCAAAATTTACACCGGCCCGGGTTACATCCGTTCAGCCTGCAAATTGCGGCCGGCGAATGCATTGCGCTTTCGGGGCCATCGGGGGCCGGCAAATCCTTGGCTTTAAGGGCCATTGCCGATCTCGATCCGAACCAGGGATCGGTTTTTCTGGCCGGTACCAGCCGGGACGAAATCGGCGCCCCGGAATGGCGCCGCCGGGTTGGGTACCTGGCGTCCGAAAGCGGCTGGTGGGCGGACGCCGTCGGTGTTCATTTCGGCGATCACGTGGCGGCGGCACCTTTGCTGGCGGACCTTGGCATTGCCGCCGGCGCGCTTGGCTGGCAGGTGGCGCGGTTGTCGACCGGGGAGCGCCAGCGCCTCGCCCTCGCCCGCCTGCTCCTGGCCCGGCCCGATGTGATGCTGCTCGATGAGCCGACCTCGGGGCTGGACCCGGGCGCGGTGGCGATGGTCGAGGATATTCTGACCAAGCGGCTGGCCGCCGGCGCGGCGCTTCTTCTGGTTACCCACGCCGCCGAGCAGGCCGGGCGGCTGGCCACGCGGCGGCTGCGCATCGATGCGGGCGTGGTCTCGGAGGACGCGCTTTGAGTTTCATATCGCTCAGCGCTTTCGATATCGGTATCGCGGCCTTGTTGCTGGTCCTCAACGCCGTGTTTTCGATTGTGCTGCGCCTCGGCCTCGCCCGCCAGATGGTGATCGCGGCGGTGCGCATGGTCATTCAGTTGCTGCTGCTGGGCCTGGTGCTCAAGGTTCTGTTCGATCTGGCATCGCCCTTGTTCACTTCGGCCACCGCGTTGATCATGATCCTGTTCGCCGGGCGCGAAGTGATGGCCCGCCAATCTCGAAAACTGACCGGCTGGTGGGCTTACGGGCTCGGCACGACGACCATGTTGATCGCCGGATCCGTGGTTACCCTGTTTGCCCTGACCACCCAGGTGCGGCCCGATCCCTGGTACGAAGCGCGGGTTGCGCTGCCTCTCTTGGGCATGATCCTCGGCAACATCATGACCGGCATCGCCATCGGCCTGGACCGCCTGCTGAACGGCATGGCGCGCGAGAAGAGCGCCATCGAAGCCCGCCTGGCCCTCGGCCACACCATCACCGCCGCCATGAGCGGGGTTACAAGGGAAGCCCTGCGCAGCGGCCTGATCCCGATCATAAATTCCATGTCGGCGGTCGGTCTGGTGTCGATCCCGGGCATGATGACCGGGCAAATCCTGGCCGGGGTCGAGCCCATGGAAGCGGTCAAGTATCAGCTTTTGATCATGTTCCTGATCGCCGGCGGCACTACCCTCGGCGTATTGGGGGCGGTGCTGGCGGCCGCCCGGCGGCTGACCGATGCGCGCCACCGGCTGCGCCTCGACCGGATGACCGCTACCGATGGCGATTGATTGTCGGACAAGCGGCTGCCTACAATGGCGGGCTAAACCCGAGCATCAGTATTAAGTCATTGGGGGACCCAACCTGTGAATTTAGACCTATCGGGCAAGCGTGCGCTGGTGACCGGATCAAGCCTCGGGATTGGCCGCGCCATCGCCGCTGATTTGCTGGCCGAAGGCGCCGCCGTGATTATCAATGGCCGCGATGCGCCCCGCCTGGCCAAGGCCGCCGATGATTTGTCGGCCCTCGGCGATGTCACCGCCGTCGCCGCCGATTTGTCGGGCGCCGCCGGCGCGCAAACATTGTTGGATCAGATCGCCGCGCCGATCGATATTCTGGTCAACAATGTGGGCGTCTTTACCGTAAAGCCTTTCTTCGAAATCTCCGACGACGAATGGATCGATATGTTCCAGTTGAACGTGATGAGCGGCGTGCGTCTGGCGCGCAGCCTTATGCCGGCGATGCTGGAAAGCGGCTGGGGGCGCATCATCTTTATCGGATCGGACCAAAGCGAAAAACCCAACCCGGTGATGGCCCACTACGCCATGACCAAAACTGCCCAGGTGTCGGTCGCCCGCAGCCTGGCCGAGGCGACCGCCGGCACCGAGGTTACCGTCAACACGGTGCTGGCGGCGCCGACCTGGACCGATGGCGTCGAAGCGTTCATGAAGCAGATGGCCGAGATCGAGGGCACCACCCCGGAAGCCATGAGCCAAGACTATTTCGGCGACGGCGAAGGGCGCACATCGTTGCTGCAGCGCTGGGCGGAACCCCATGAGATCGCCAGCTTCGTGGCCTATCTCTGCTCGCCCAAAGCCTCGGCCATCAACGGCGCCGCCCTGCGCGCCGACGGCGGCATAGTGCGCGCCCTTTTTTAGGTTTGCACGCCTTCGCGGGGTGCATTTATAGGTATATACCCTTGTTAATAGACGGAAAACCGAAAGAAGACGCGGGGGAGCGCCATAACCATTTCATTGGAATAGGGATCGGCCTGCCGGAGCGTTAAGCGGGGAGCCGACTTTGTGCGCGGCGCTTGGCGCCGGGACTATGGGTTTTGTGTTCCAGGGGGAGCCGTATCTTTGAGTATCGATCGATCTTTGCAGACGGGCGAAGCCGAAGCCGGCGGGTTGCCGAATTCCGGGCCCGGACGCCCCCCGGAAACCGATATGACGCGGGCCTTTGAATATTCGCGGGATTTCATATTCCTCTGCGATGGCGGCCGGGTCGTGTATTTGAACGAGGCTGGCCGGCGCAAGCTGCTGGCCAGCGATGATCAAGTTTTGGCCGGGGCCTCGTTTTGCGATTTTTTGGCGCCCGACTATGCGCCCGCCTATTCCGAGCCGGATATTTTCGATGGCCGTCTGATTGGCGACAAGCCGATCCCGCTCAAACTGAAAGCCGCCGATGGCGTCCCCTTCAGCGCCGACGCCAGTTTCTTCGCCGGCGCTGATTTCGGGCCCGGCATGACCGTGATCAGCGTCCACGACATATCCGACCGGGTGCATTTGTCCGAAGACATCCACCGCTCCGAAAGCCGCTACCGCAAGCTGATCGATAATGCCCAAAACATGTCCTGCATTTGTAAGGGCAATGGCGATATCACCTTTATCAATCAGGCTGGTATTCGGCTTCTCGGCGGCCGCGGCGCGGGCCAGTTTACCGGCCGTTCGCTGTTTGATTTTATCGACGATGATTACCGCGAGATCATGCGCGCCGCCCTCGGCGAAATTCTGTCCGACGACGCCATGCAGTTGGTCAAGCTGGTGGCCGTGGATGGCACGGTCTCGGATGTGCGCATGAATTTCACCGACTTCGACGATCGCGAAAACCGTTTCATGGCCGAAGTGTTCGACGTGACCGAACAGAACCGGGCGGTGGCGGCCCTGCACAAGACCAACCTGGATTTGGAAATTCGCGCCCGGGAGCTTTTGAAGGCCAAGGAAGCGGCCGAATTGGCGGACCGGGTCAAGGGCCATTTCGTGGCCAATATGAGCCACGAATTGCGCACGCCCCTGAACGCCATCGTCGGTTTTTCCGATCTCATGCGCTCGGAAGCGTTCGGCGCGTTGGGCTCCGATCAATATAAGGATTATGTGCGCCTGATCCACAATTCCGGCGCCCATCTGTTGCGCATCATCAACGATATTTTGGAGCTTTCCAGTATCGAAACCGGCGAGCACAGCTTCAACGAGACCGAAATCGATCTCGATCAATGCATCGAGAATTGCCTGGAATTGATCGAGAACCGGACCGGCAAAAAGTCCATCACGCTGAGCTATGAGCGCGCCCGCGTATCCACCGTGGTGCTCGCCGACGACATCAAGATCCGCCAGGTGCTAATGAATTTGCTGGCCAACGCGGTCAAGTTTACGCCCGATGGCGGCACCGTTACCGCCGCATGCCGGCTGGGCGCAGACGGCCAGGCCGTGCTTAGCGTTGCCGATACCGGCATCGGCATCGCGCCCGATGATCTGCAACGCATCCTGGCGCCATTCAATCAGGTGGAAGAGGACAGCCTGACGCGCAGCCACGAAGGCGCCGGGCTTGGCCTGACCATCGCCAATTCCTTTGCCGAGCTGCATGGCGGCGTGCTGGAAATAGAAAGCGTGCCCGGCCAGGGGACCACGGTGTCGCTGATATTGCCGGCGGCGCGCACCATCGCCGCCGATTAGACAGACCGGAGCTAGGCGGAGCGCAGCGCGGCTTCCCGGCGCGCCACATAGGTGGTTGCCGAGATGATCATGGCGCCGCCGACCCAGATCCAGACATCGGGAACTTCTGAAAAAAAGAAAAAGCCCAAGCCTGCACCCCAGATCAGCCGGGTGAAATTGATCGGCTCGAGGGCGCTGACATCGGCCAGTTGCAGCGACTTCATCAGGGCAAAATGGCCGGCGCTCAAAAACGCGCCGATCACCGCCAGCCACAGATATTCCTCCGGCGTCGGCCATACCCAGACGAAACTGGCCGCTACCGCCGCGGCGGGGATCATGAACGCCATCAGATACAGCACCGAGGTTATGTTGCTCTCGGTTGCCGCCAGGGATTTGGCCAGCAGGCGCTGGATCGCCGAAAACACCACCGTGGCCAGGGCCAGCCAGACGCCGAAGCTGATTTCCTGAAAGCCGGGCCGGATAATCACCAGCCCGCCCAGGGCGCCGAGGCCGAGGGCCAGCCAGCGCCGCGGCCCGACATTCTCGCCCAAAAACACGATGGCGCCGGCGGTCACCAGCAACGGCGCCAACAGATTGAGCGCCGCCGCATCCGCCAGCGGCATCAAGGTAAGCGCCGTGAACCAGGTCAGGATGGCAATCGCGTTGACCAGCCCGCGCACCATATGGGTGCCCAGGCGCCTTGTGTGAAAGACCCCCATTCCGTGGCGCAACGCCGCCGGCAGTAACACCAGAAATCCGAAGGTGACGCCGAAGAAGGTGATCTCGACGGCGTGAATACGCTCCGCTACCTGGCGAACAATGACCCACATGATGGCCAGCAGCCCGGAAAACAAGGCCGCGTAAAAAACCGCCTGCAACCCGATGGCGCGCTGGCTGGCGCTGGTCTCCGTTTCGATTGTCACAGAGGGGGGTGTTCCTGAAATACGGCCGGGAATATTTTCGTGCTCT
>CAUZTZ010000280.1:0-5925 GCA_963582805.1 Alphaproteobacteria bacterium | reverse complement strand
TAAGTAAATCCGAGGCGTTAAAACGGTTTTACCACCACAAATATGACAATGCCGATCATCAGGACCGTCGGCACTTCGTTCATGATCCGGTAAAACTTGGCCGGACGCTGGTTGTTATCGGCCTCGAAGTCCCGGCGCCAGCGGCTTAATGCGCCGTGCATGCCGGCCAACAGCACCACGAAAGTCAGCTTGGCATGCAGCCAGCCTTCGCTCCAAACGCCGGCCTCGAAATTGGCCAGCATCAGCCCGCCAAACACAAACGTGGCGATCATCGCCGGATTGATGATGGCGCGCATCAGCCGGCGCTCCATAACTTTAAAGGTTTCCGATTGTTGGCTGCCGGGCTCGGCGTCGCAGTGATAGATAAACAGGCGCGGCAGATAGAGCATGCCGGCCATCCAGACGATCGCCGAGATGATATGCAACGCCTTGATCCAAAGAAATGCGGTGGCCGATAAATCGATCATGGCGTTTCTTATCTAGCCCGGCCGGTAAGGGCAAGCGGTGGCGCTTAAGGAGCAAATGCGTTCGCCGCCGCTGGGACATAAGGGCCGCCGGGCGGCAAATCCGGCGCGCACCAGATTGGCAAGGCCGGCGATGAATTCGGGCTGGGTGCCGACAGCGGGCACCCGCATATAGGCCTCAATCCCCAGGCTTTCGGCCATCTTGCGGTATTCGATATCCAGCTCCACCAGGGTTTCCGAATGCTCGGACACGAACGCGATGGGCAGGACCGTGACGCCGGCGCCATCATCGGCAGCTTTTTGCAATGCCTCATCCAGGGACGGCCCGATCCATTTGAGGCGCCCGACCCGGCTTTGATAACAGATCATCCAATCCGCATCGGCCAGACCCGCCGCCTGGGCGATGGCGGCGGCGGTCATTGCGATTTGTTCGGGGTAGGGATCACCCCTGGCGACGATCTTTTCCGGCAAGCCATGGGCGGAAAATAAAATGCGCATAGGTTTGTCATCGGTGCGCGCCGCCATCTGAGATCGTAGCAGGCGGGCCTGGGCGGCGATCAAGCCGGGCTCGGCGGGATAGCAGCATATTCCATAGGAGGGTGCGGTCAGGCCAGCCGCCTGGGCACATTTGTGCCATTCATCCAGGGATGATTGCGTGGTGGTGGTGGAGAATTGCGGATAGAGCGGCAATAACAAAATCTCATCGGGGGCGAATGCTTGAACCGCTTGCAGCGCTGCCCCGGTCATGGGATGCCAGTAGCGCATGGCGACAAAGACCCGGGTCTCGCCGTCATCGGCGGCCAGGGCGCCTTGCAAGGCTTCCGCTTGCGCCTCGGTTAACGCCCGTAAGGGGGATTTGCCGCCGATATGGTCATAAATGGCGCGCGCCGTCTTGGCGCGGCGGCCCGAAATCAGCCGCGCCAGCAGCCAGCGGACCGGTCCCGGCAGATCGATGATCGCCGCATCGTTGAAAAGATTGAACAGAAACGGGCGCACCGCACCCGGACCATCGGGACCGCCGAGGTTAAACAGGACAACTGCGCGCTTCATAATCTCATTACCCGCACCGCATTGTTAGCCGCGCACCACGGCCAGCAATCGTTCCACATGCGCCACCGGCGTTTCCGGCAGGATGCCGTGGCCCAGATTGAATATGTGCGGCCTGTCGGCAAAGGCATTGATAATATCGCGCGCCGTCCGGTCCATGACATCACCGCCGGACAGCAACAAAAGATTATCCAGATTGCCTTGCACGGCCATGCCCGCGGGTAAATTTTTGGCCGCCCAATCCAGGGGCAGGGTGGAATCCAGTGAGATACAATCAACGCCGGAGCGCTCCGCAAATGCCGGATATTGGGCGCCGGCGCCGCGCGGAAAACCGATAATCGGCACATCGTCGTGGCTGGCGCGCAGGCGCTTGACGATTTCGGCGGTCGGTTGGATCACCCAGCGGTCGAATTCATCGGGAGGCAGAATGCCGGCCCAACTGTCAAACAATTGCACGGTCTCGGCGCCATTGCTGATCTGGCGGTCCAGGTAAGACGCCGTCGCATCGACCAAAAGATCGATCAATTTCTGAAAACCGTCCGGGTTTTGATAGGCCCAGCTTCGGGTTTTTGCATAATCCCGGCTGGAGCCGCCCTCGACCATATAGGTAGCAACCGTCCAGGGCGCGCCAGCAAATCCGATCAAGGTAACATTGTCATCAAGGGTTTGGGCAAGCCTGGACACCGTCTCGTAGACCGGCGCCAGATGATCATGCAGCTTAGCCTCGTTGAATACGGGCAATGTTTCGCCATTGGATATGGCATCCAGTTTCGGCCCCTCGCCGGCGACGAACGACACCGCCTGGCCAAGGGCATCGGGGATCACCAGAATGTCGCAGAACAAAATGGCCGCATCCATGCCATAGCGGCGCACAGGCTGTAAGGTGGCTTCTACTGCCAGATCGGGGCTATAGCAGAAGTTCAGAAAATTCTTGGCTTTTTCACGCAGCTCCAGATATTCAGCCAGATGGCGCCCGGCCTGGCGCATCATCCAGACCGGCGGCGACGCCTGGCGGGCGCCGTTCAATGTGTTGAGAAGCGGCTTCGAAGAATGGCTCATTGCAGGTCCTGGCGGTTAAAATCAAAGAGTTTCGGGATAACTCACTTAAAACAAAAAAGATATATTATATTGGATGTAGTTGTTGTTGGTGCCGGTATAAAGGGGATTATTATTTCCTAACAGCTTTTCCCGGCATTTTTCCAAGGGTGGTTGCCCCGCCAAAATACGCAATGGCAGAAGGTGCGCAACTGGACGGTGCGCCTATCCGAAGCCACGAAATGATACCGCCTGGCGGGCATGAAATTGTGCATGAAATTTTATAAGACTTTATAAGTTGGGAGCGCATCGCCGCCGGGGACAACCGGAATTCCTTGTATAAGAATGTGGCCTTGGATATGTGATGGTGGCACACAAATTGGCTGTTTGGGAAAAGCGTAGGCTTATCCCCTGTTTATCCCAAGTTATCCCGGATCGATCGCATGGAAGAATTTCATCTGCATATGGTTTCCGATGCCACCGGCGAAACCGTCCAGTCGGTGGCGCGCGCCTGTCTGGTGCAGTTTGAAAATATCAAACCGTCGGAAAATCTCTGGACCCTGGTGCGCACCGAAGGTCAGGTTGACAAGGTGATCACCGGGATCGAGGAAAATCCCGGCTTCGTTCTTTATACGCTGGTTGATCCGAAAGTCCGAACCAAGCTGCAGGACGCCTGCCGGCGCATCCAGGTGCCGTGCATTTCGGTGTTGCAGCCGATCATGGCGGCCTTCGGCGGCTTTTTGAATATCGAACAACAGGCCCGGCCCGGCCTTCAGCATGTGCTCGACAATGAATATTTCGCACGCATATCGGCCATGGACTTCGCCATGAGCCACGACGACGGCCAGTCCGCCTGGAACCTGGAAGAATCCGACGTGGTTCTGGTGGGCGTGTCGCGCACTTCGAAAACACCGACCTGCATTTACCTGGCCAACCGGGGCATCAAGGCGGCCAACATTCCGATCATCCTCGGCATGGAGGTTCCCGAAGAGCTGTTCAACCTGAGCCACCCGCTGGTGGTCGGGCTGATCAAGGAAACCGGCAGCCTGGTGCAGATCCGGCGCAACCGGCTGCGCATGTTGAACGAAGGCGACAGCTCCGAATATGCGGACCCCGACGCGGTTGCCGAGGAAGTGAAATTCGCCAACCGCATTATCGCCGGGCCGGGCTGGCCGGTGATTGATGTCACGCGCCGCTCGATCGAGGAAACGGCGGCCTCAATCATGCAGTTATTGTCCGAGGCCCGCCAGCTCGAGCCGGAGCCGGGGCAATGATCAATGTGCCGCAGGCGGTGATCCTTGCCTCCGCCAGCCAGGTGCGCGCGCGTCTGTTACAAGGTGCCCGCGTGCCGTTCACGGTCCAAGCTTCCCATGTGGACGAGGACCAGATCAAAGCCGAACTTGCCGGCGCGGGCGCCGATGCCATCGCCGCCCGCCTGGCGGAAGCGAAGGCGCGCGCCATCGCCGCTGGTCATAAGAATGCTCTGATCATCGGCGCCGATCAGATTTTGGAATGCGAGGGGCGTTTGTTTGACAAACCCAAGGACCGCGCCGCAGCCGCAACCCACCTTCGGGATTTGCGCGGCCGCAGCCACCGGCTGGTCACCGCCGCCGCCGTGGTTTTGGGCTCCGATCTATTGTGGCAGACGGTGGCCGAAACCCGCCTCGCCATGCGCAATGTCTCCGACCAATTCATCGATGCCTACCTGGACAGCGTCGGCGATGATGCGCTGGCATCGGTAGGCGCCTACCGTCTGGAAGACATGGGCGCGCAATTGTTTTCCAAGATCGACGGTGATTATTTCACCATTCTTGGCCTGCCGTTGCTGGAATTGCTGGAATTCCTGCGCGCCCAAGGCATATTGGTGCGATGAACATCTCCGGAAACGCCCGTCTGGCCGGCGTCATGGGCTGGCCCATCGCCCATTCCCTGTCACCCCGCATCCATAACTATTGGCTGCGGGAATTGGGTATCGACGGCGCTTACGTTCCGTTGGCGGTGGCGCCGGAAAACCTGGCCGATGCCTTGAGCGCCCTGCCCAAGCTCGGCTTCACCGGCGTCAATATCACCATCCCGCACAAGCAAGCGGCGCTGGCGGCAATGGATCACGTGGATGATCTGGCGCGCCGCATCGGCGCCGTTAACACGGTGACCGTGGGCGATGATGGCGCGCTCAACGGCGCCAACACGGACGGCTTTGGCTTTATGGAAAACCTGCGCGATCATGCGCCGGACCTGGATTTGGGCGGCGACGCGGTGGTGGTGCTCGGCGCCGGCGGCGCGGCGCGCGGCATTGTCGCCGCGCTGATGGATGCCGGTGCCGGCGATATCCGCCTGCTCAACCGCACCCGCGCCCGCGCCGATGTCTTGGCGGCGGACTTGGGCCCAACCATCCAGACATTGGATTGGCAAGACCGCGCCGCCGCACTCGAAGGCGCCGCGTTTTTGGTCAACTGCACCAGCCTCGGCATGACCGGCGCCGGCGCGCTGGATCTGTCTCTGGACGCCTTGCCCACATCGGCGGTCGTGGCAGACGCGGTTTATACACCCCAGGAAACGCCCTTGCTGGCGGAGGCGCGTGGGCGCGGCAATATTACCGCCGGCGGATTGGGCATGCTGCTGCATCAGGCGCGGCCTGGTTTTGCCGCCTGGTTCGGGACCGAGCCCGAGGTGACGCCGGCGCTCATTGCTCATATATTGGGCGACTAAGATGGTCATTATCGGCCTCACCGGTTCCATGGCCATGGGCAAGACCACCGTCGCCGGTATGTTCCGCTATCTCCGCATTCCGGTCTATGACGCCGACGCCACCGTCCATGCCATGCTCGCCAAGGGCGGCGAGGCGGTGGCCGATGTCGCCAAGCTGTTTCCGGGGACGGTCGAGGACGGCGCCGTCATGCGCGCCAAACTGGGCGCCGAAGTGTTTGGCAAGGACGATGCGTTGGCGCGCCTGGAAGCCATTCTGCATCCCCTGGTGCGCCGCCAGCAAAGCCGCTTTCTTAAAATCACCAGCGGCCGCCGCGCGCCGCTGGCGGTCCTCGATATCCCGCTTCTGTTTGAAACCAAGGGCGAAGATCATTGCGATCTGGTGGCGGTGGTTAGCGTATCACCGTTTTTGCAGCGCGCCCGCATCCTGTCGCGGCCCGGCATGGATGCAAAAAAAATGCGCGCTATCCTGGCCCGCCAGGTGCCCGATGGGGAAAAACGCCGGCGCGCCGATTGCATCATCAATACCGGCCTTGATCGCCAGCAAAGCTTGCGGCAGGTGCGAAACATCGTCACTGTGGCGGGCAACATGACCGGCACCCACTGGCCGCCGGTCAAGCCTCGCTAGCGGCCCCATTGCAGCAGTTTATGGATGCCAAATGAGAGAAATTGT
>CAUZTZ010000279.1:0-5986 GCA_963582805.1 Alphaproteobacteria bacterium | reverse complement strand
GCAATAGGCGGGCATGTTGTTCATAAAAAAGTTTGCAAAATGCTCGGCGCCGACCACCACCAATGTTTCGGTTCCGGCGTCCATCATGGCAACCCGCATACGCTCAAAGGCGGCGTAAAATTCGTCCCGCACTTTGGGATCAGCGCGCTCGGCGCGCCCCGTGATGCCCGGCGCGTGGGAGCAGGCGCCGGCAAAAACCAATGGCATCTTAGGCCTCCCTCGCTTTAAGCATAATTTGTGTCCCCGGTCATGGCGTACAGCCCGGCGCGGACTTGGCCGTGTTCTTCGATGCCGTCGCGCATGGCTTGTTTATATTCTTCCCATTCGAGTCCCGCCAGCGCCGCATAATGCATCAATATCTGACCGTTGACGCCGAGCACGTACAAGAGCCCGATATCGGGCTCGGTCAGGGCGCGCACTTCTTCGCCCGTCAGGTCGTAATCGCGCAAAAGCTCATCGAAATCGGCGTCATAGCGCGCCCGCACATGGGCGTCGCGGTTCAACTCGAACATAACTTTTTGCAGGTAATAGAGGGACATGGTTTCTCCGCCTGAATTGCTGTAAACCATACACCGCGCATCACCGCATCGGCAAGAATGCGCCGCCGCCGGCGATCAGATAAGAGGGAAAATCAATGAAATTCGCGACATTCGAAAAGGACGGCAAGGAAAGCTTCGGCGCCGTGATGGGCGATGCGGGCGCTGAAACCATTGTCGATCTGGGCGCCAGGAAGCTGACCGCCCATGGCCGTCTGATGGGCGTATTGCGCGCCGGCATGCTGGACCAAGCCAAGGACGTGGCGGCCAATGCGGATGCGGATTTCGCGCTCTCGGACGTGACTTTGTTGCGGCCCATAACGGGCCCGGAAAAAATCATCTGCATCGGCGTCAATTACGGCAACCGGGCCGCCGAATATGACAACGTGCCCGACAAGCCCAACTATCCCAGCGTCTTCGTCCGCTGGCCGGGCTCGCTTACTGCGCACGATCAACCCCTCATGCGCCCGCCGGAATCGGAGCAGCTGGATTACGAAGGCGAGATCGCCATCGTCATCGGCAAGGCGGGCCGGCGCATCAAGGCGGAAAATATTCGCGAACACATTGCCGGGCTGAGCTGCCTCAACGAAGGCACCATCCGCGACTGGCTGCGGCACGGCACGTTCAATGTAACCCAAGGCAAGAACTTCGCCGATTCCGGCGCCTGGGGTCCGTGGATGGTGACCGAGGACGAATTTCCCGATTTCAACAACATCGCGCTGGAAACACGGGTCAATGGCGATGTGCGCCAAAAAGACAGCACACAGAACATCCTGTTCGATTTCGCTTATATCCTCTCGTACCTCTCGATCTTCTATCAGCTCAACCCCGGCGACGTGATCGCGTCCGGCACGCCCACCGGCGCCGGCGCCCGGTTCGATCCGCCCATCTGGCTGAAACCCGGCGACGTGGTGGAAGTGGAGGTCGAAGGCATCGGCACGCTCAGCAACACAATCGAGGACGAGGTGGTTTAATGGGCGGCAGCGTAAATTCAGGAGGGAGACCAAAATGCCGGATGCCAGCAGCGGACTTCCCGAGCCGCGTCAGGTAAAAATAACGGTTCATGACGGCGTCGAGATTGCCGTGGCGCTTTATATGCCGGGTGGCGACGGGCCGTTTCCGGTGTTGTTTGCGCCCTCGCCCTACCGCTACGACAACAACGATCTGCCCGCCGGGCCGCAATTTCTGTGGCGCGAAACCGGGCCCATCGATTTCTATCTGGAGGAAGGCTACGTCTACGCCCATATGGATGTGCGCGGCTGCGGCCAGTCGGGCGGCGAGTTTCGCTTGATGGACATCAACGAGCAGAAAGACCTTTACGATGTGATCGAATGGCTCGGTGCCCAGCCCTGGTCAAACGGCAAAGTGGGCGGCATCGGGCAATCCTATTTCTGTATATTGCAATGGTGGATGGCCATCCAACAGCCGCCGTCGCTGGCCTGTATCGCCGCCTTCGACGGTCTCAGCGATCCCTACCGGGCGACGATCTATCAAGGCGGCATTTTAGGCGATTTCTTCGGCTCCTACTGGTGGAACCAGAACCGCATCATCAACCGCCACCCGGCCAATGGCGCGCCGCCGCGGGAACAGGAGTGCGATCTCAACCTGCTGGTGCAGCAGCATCCGACCTACGATGATTTCTGGCGCGAACGCAATTCCGGCGAGCGCCTGGAAGAGATCGAGGTGCCGCTATATTCGATCGGCATCTGGGGCAAGGTCGATCTGCATACGCGCGGCAATATCGATGGTTACCGGGGCGCGTCGGGCCCGAAAAAGCTGCGCATGAACGGCCCGCCCAACGCCTTTGCCGCCAACCAGGAATTCAACTCCATCGCTTTGCACCGGGAAACCTTGCTGCCGTTCTATGATCATTATCTGAAAGGCTTGGACACCGATTATACAGACCGCCCGGAGGTGGAATATTTCATGCGCGGCGCCGGCGTTCACCGGATCGCCGATACATGGCCGCCGGCGGGCGCCGAATATATCGACTGGCACCTGAACGCCAATCCATCGGGCAGCGTCACATCGCTCAATGATGGCGGGCTTTCCCGGGAGGCATCCGGCGGCGGCGAAAGCACGTCCTATGCCTATCCCGACCCGGGCTGGATGATGGGCGTTGTCGGCATGGGCCCGGCCGGGGCGCCGGACCCGGCGCGCCGGGTACTGACCTTCACCACCGATGTGCTGGCCGATGATTTGGAAATCGCCGGGCCGATCAAGCTGCAACTGCACATATCGTCCACCACCACCGATGCGGATTTTTTCGTCAAGCTGTCGGAACAAATGCCGCAAGCGGCCGAAGACCGGGAAAAGGGGCTCAACCCCAACTATTTCTGGATAACCAAGGGCTGGCTGCGGGCCTCGCACCGGGCGCTGGACGGCCAAATAAGCACGGAGATGGAGCCCTATCACACGCACAGCGATCCCGAGCCCATCGAGCCCGGCACAATTTACCAATTGGATATATCGCTGGAACCAATGGCCCACCGCTTTACGCAAGGCAACCGCATTCGCCTGGAAATCGTCAACGGCGATTCGGCGGTCACCGACGTTATGTGGACCCACCTTTACCTGCCCAACAAGATCGGCACCGACACCATCCATCATTCCGCCGGGCACGCCTCGAAGTTGACCTTGCCGGTGATGGAGGGCGCGTAGAGCGCCGGGCTTACACCGGAGGGATATCCATGGCCGAAGACAACGCAGCGAAATCCTACCGGGCGATCGCCGACGCGCCGGTGGTCAACCGCATTGCCCATATCGTCATCTATACCAACAAGAATTACGAAGAGATGAAAAGCTGGTACGGGACCGTCTTCAACGCCCGCGTGGTGCATGAACGCGCCTCTGAGATTACCTTTATGACCTTCGATGGCGAGCATCACCGCTTCGCCATCCGCTACCAGCCGCAACTGGCCGACCGCGATGATAGGTGCGCCGGCATCGCCCATGTGGGCTTCTCCTTCAATAATTTAAGCGAGCTGTTCGCCACCTATGAACGCATCAAGGGCGAAGGCATCCGGCCAGCCTCGGCGGTCAATCATGGCATGACCACGTCGCTCTATTACCGCGATCCCATCGGCAACAAGCTGGAATTGCAGGTGGAGAATCAGGACAATCATAAAGACGCCGTCGCCGTGCTCGAAGATGACTTGCGCGAGAACGTGCTGTTCGATCCCGACAAGATGCTGGCCGCCGTCAAAGCCGGCGTGCCCGACGCAACCTTGAAAAGCCAAGCCTATATTCTGGGTACCATGGTCCTGGCGCGGACCCGGGGCTCGTCCCAGGACCTGGAAGCCACATGACGGACGCCAACGACTATCTGGCCATCGATTGCGATGGCCATGTGCACGAGCCGGACGAATGCTTCACCGAATATCTGGAGGAGGCGTTTCGGGGGCGCACCCAGGGGTGGGTGCTCAATAAGGACGGCGCGCGCCGCTTTGTGGTCGATGGCATCGATCATCCGCCGTTTCCAAGTTCGATCTCGGCGCGCAAACCGATGACCGCGGAAAACCGTCTGAAAGTGCTGGATAAAGAGCAAATCCAGACCGCCGTGCTGTTCCCCTCGGCGATCATGTCGGCGCCCTATGTGGGTGGCCCGGAAGATACCGATTTCCGCCACGCGCTGATCCGCGCCTATAACAGTTGGGTCGCCGATTTTACTTCGCATGACAGCGCCCGGCTCAAATTCGCGGCGCCGCTGGCTATCGAAGACGTGGCCTGGGCGGCAGAAGAGGCCCGGCGCGCGGTGGCCTTGGGCGCCGCTGCCATCACGCTTCGGCCCAATCCCACCCTCGGGCGCACCTTCGATGATCCGGTTTACGATCCGCTCTATCAGGCGATATCGGATCTGGGCGTACCGTTGATCATCCATGAAACCACCGGCGATCCTTCGACGGCGGCGGCCGACCGCTACGGCATCCGCAACGCCGAGCGTTATGGCTTCAATCACATGATCTCCCACTCGTTTGAGCAGATGTTCGCCTGCATGAGCCTGATCGCCGGCGGCGTGCTGGAAAAATTTCCCGAGCTTCGGGTCGGCTTTTTCGAGGCCGGCTGCAGTTGGCTGGTCTATTGGCTGAACCGCATGGATGATCACTACGGACACCGGATTCTGGGCAAACAAATGCCGATCAGCAAGAAACCATCCGAGTATTTTCAAGCGCAATGTCTGGTGAGCTGCGATCCCGGCGACGAAACAATCCCCTACGCCATCGATGCGCTGGGCGCCGGCAAGATCGCCTTTGCCACCGACTATCCCCATTTCGACAGTGCCGGCGGCGCGGTTGCCGAGTTTCTTAGCCTCGATGGCATCTCGCCCGGCGATCAGCGCAAAATTTTGTGGGACAACGCCGCCCGCTTTTATGGCCTGGATTAGAATATTAGCCGGATGGCGCCCTCGATAAGCCCAGCCACCAGGCGCGCCTGGCGATCATCGCCGCGTTGCCGCCGGTGGTTTTGTTCCTGCCCGGGCTTATGGGGTGATTTCGGCGTCACCGATGGCGGCCAAAAGTTCCGGATAGGTTTGCGGAATTTCGTCCAGCGTCTCGTCCAGCCCCAACCCGGCCATCCATTCCAGGCGCGCCGCCGACGAGAGCGCCGTCATCGGCTCCACGCCCAGGCCGCGCAAGGTGTCGGCAACCGAATGCATTTCGGCGGCCTGGCGCTTGGAGTGGCGAACCAGGCGCGGCGCGTAATAATCGGCGGTGGCGCGCCAATCCAGATCGGGAAACGACACAGCCAAGGAATCCAATATGGCTTCCTCGGCGCCCAATTTGTTGGCGGCGACCAGACATTCCAGCAAGATCGCGGTAAAGCCCTTCATAAAGACGCTGCGCACCATTTTTACCGCCGACGCATCGCCGATATTTTCGCCGATAGCACTGACATCCATGCCGAAGCCGGACAAGATATCCGCCAGCTCGGCGGCACGTTTGCCGGCCAGCAGCATCGGCACGGAGATGCCGTGCGGCGGCACCAGGCCCATCACCGCCGCTTCCACATAGTCGGCGCCGCTGGCCTCAACCAGTTGGGCGGCGCTTTTCTTCTTGTCGGGGGAGGTCGAATTGATATCCAGGTAAAATTGGCCGCTGTTTAGGTGCGGCGCGGTATTTTCAGCCGCCGCCACGCACTGATCGGAAACCACCGCCGACAGCACCACATCGGCGCCCCTCACGGCCTCGGCGGCGCTACTCGAGGCTTCGATGCCGGCGGCTTCCGCCTTGGCCTTGAGGGAAGCCGATTTGTCCGCATCGTCGATCAGAATGTCATAGGCGGCGCGCACCTCGGCGCCGGCCGCCAAAAGCCCTTGAGCCAGAATAGACCTGTTGCATAAGTCTGGTGAATCTTTGTTAACCCGGGTGTGATTCAAAGAAGGAAGAGCAAGGGAGGCTCTTCCGATGGCGAAGTTTAACAGCGCGTGGCTTATTTCCAGTCGGCAATTC
>CAUZTZ010000278.1:0-6001 GCA_963582805.1 Alphaproteobacteria bacterium | reverse complement strand
GCCGTCAGCCCGGGCCAGGGCGCGGCGCACGCCTTCGTCCTCCAATTCGTCCTCGGCATCGCGGAGGCCGGCGGTGTCGGCGAGGACAACCGGATAACCGGCCAGATCCAGATGGGCCTCGATGACATCGCGGGTGGTGCCGGCGCGCGCCGAGACAATGGCCAGATCGCGATTGGCCAATTGGTTCAAGAGGCTCGATTTGCCGGCGTTCGGCGGCCCAAGGATGGCGATCGAGACGCCGTCCCGCAGCCGCTGGCCCCGGTGGTCATCCAGGTGCCGCGCCAGCTCGGCGTCCAGGCTGGCCACCGCTTGCGATACCTCGGCGCGAAGCCCGGAGGGCAAATCCTCATCGGAAAAATCGATCTCAGCCTCGAACCTGGCGATGGCCGCCAACGTTACGTTGCGCCAGCGGTCATAGAGCTGGCTCAGCCCGCCATCCATCTGGCGCAGCGCTTGGGCACGCTGGGCCGCCGTCTCCGCCTCGACCAGATCGGCCAGGCCTTCGGCCTGGGTCAGATCCATCTTGCCGTTCTCGAAGGCGCGGCGGGTAAATTCGCCGGGCGCGGCGGGGCGCAAATCGGGCAGCGCGGCGAGCGCCTCCAGCATGGCCCCGTGCACGGCGCGGCCGCCATGGAGATGAAACTCGGCCACGTCTTCGCCGGTAAAACTGCCCGGCGCCGGAAACCACAATGCCAAGCCATCGTCGATAAGCCCATCACTGGGGCTGGCAATGCGCACGCGCTGGGCGCGCCGGGGCGCCGGCAGTTTTTCTCCGGTGAGCGCCCCATAGGCGTCTTTGGCGCCTTCGCCGGACACCCGCCAGACGGCGACGCCGGCCTTGCCGCCGCCGCTGGCCAAGGCAAAAATGGTTTGGCTGTTCATATCCATTTTTCTAATTCATATTCATTTTCAATTACTTATGCTGATTTTTTCCATCAATCAACGAGAATTGTTTTTTTATTTATTCTAATTCGCAACAAACATCTTTCAATTTTTTGGCCAGGGTTTATTCTGGCGGAAGGGCGGCAATCATCGAAACGCCCGTTCTCAGTGGAGGCGCGGCGGTGCCGGAAAACCTGCTTGGGCGCGAGACCAGCCCCTATCTGCTACAGCATAAAGACAATCCGGTTCATTGGCATCCCTGGGGTGAAGACGCTTTCCGGCGCGCCGCCGACGAAGACAAGCCGGTGCTGCTTTCGATCGGCTATGCGGCCTGCCACTGGTGCCACGTGATGGCCCACGAAAGCTTTGAATCCGAAGACATTGCGGCACTGATGAACGCCAAGTTCGTCAACATCAAGCTCGACCGGGAAGAGCGCCCGGATATCGACACCATCTACATGTCGGCGCTCGCCATGATGGGCCAGCAGGGCGGCTGGCCGCTGACCATGTTTCTGACCCCGGACAAACTGCCATTTTACGGCGGCACGTATTTTCCACCCGAACCGCGCTTCGGCCATCCGGCGTTTCCCGACGTCCTCAACGGGGTTGCCGATCTTTATGCCAAAGAGAAAGATAAGATCCAGCAAAACGTCGCCGCCATCATAGACGGTCTGGAGCGTCAATCGGAGGCGCCGCCGAAACGTCACGCGGGCATTTACGGGCCCGGCCAGATCGACGCCACCGCCGAGCACGCCCTCAGCCTGATCGACGATGTCCACGGCGGCACTGGAGGCGCGCCCAAGTTTCCCCAGCCGGTGTTCCTCGGCCTTCTGTGGCGCGCCTATAAACGCAGCGGCGATGACCGCTTCCGCATCGCCGTCACCAACAGCCTCACCCATATGTCCCAGGGCGGCATCTATGATCATCTGGGCGGCGGCTATGCCCGCTATTCCACCGACGAGATTTGGCTGGCGCCGCACTTCGAAAAAATGCTCTACGACAACGCCCAATTGATCGCGCTGCTGGCCCAGGTGCATGGCGACAGAGGGGCGCCCCTGTTCGAACAAAGGCTGCGCGAAACCATTGATTGGAGCCTGGCCGAATTGCGCCTGGAGGGCGGCGCTTTTGCCGGCACCCTAGACGCCGATTCAGAAGGCGCCGAGGGAACCTTTTACGTCTGGACCGAACCCGAGATCGATGCGGCGCTGGGCTCGGGCGCGGCCGCCTTCAAGGAAATCTACGACGCCCGGCCCGGTGGCAATTGGGAGGGCAAGACTATCTTAAACCGGCTGCGCCATTTGGAGCTGGGCGACGCAGGCGCCGAGGCGGCGCGGGCGGCATCGCGGGCGCGGTTGCTATCGGTGCGGGCGGAGCGGGTGCGGCCGGGCCTCGACGACAAAATCCTTACCGACTGGAACGGTCTGATGATCGCCGCCTTAGGCACCGCCGGCGCCATGTTCGGCGAGGCCGCCTGGATCGACGCCGCCAAAAAGGCCTTCGCCTTTATCGCCGGGCTGGAAACCAAGGCCGGGCGGCTCCGCCATTCCAGCCGCCTCGGCGTGCATCTTGAAAGCGACGTGATCGATGATTACGCACAAATGATCCGCGCCGCCCTGGCCCTATACCAGGCCACCCAAGCGCCCGAATATTTGGCGGCGGCGCAGCGCTGGACCGCTACCGCCAACGACCATTTCTGGGACGTAAATGACGGCGGCTATTATTTTTCGCCGGGCGACGCCGCCGATGTAATCGTCCGCACGCGCACCGCCTTCGATAACGCAACGCCCGCCGGCAACGGCACCATGGTGGAAAATTTAGGCAGGCTTTATTTCCTCACCGGCGACGACGATTACCGGAAGCGCGCCGAGGCCATCATCGATTTGTTCGGACGCCAGCCGCAGGAACAATATCTGGGCATGCCCGGCATCCTCAACGGTTGTGATTTCCTAAACGCCGCCGTGCAGGTGGTGGTGGTCGGGCATGGCGGCGAGGCGTTGTGCGCCGCCGCGCACGCATCCGGGCACCCCAATCTGGTCCTCATTGCGTTGGATGATGGCGCGTCGCTGCCGCCCGGCCACCCGGCCGCCGGCAAGACCAGCAATGGTGGCCGCGCCGCCGCTTATGTCTGCGTCGGCACCGTTTGCGGCTTGCCGGTGAGCGAAGCGGAAGACTTGAAAAAGGCGCTTCGAGAGATTTAATATCCCTCCATGGCGCATCTTTCCATGCTGAGCCCGCAGGGGCCGCTGACCATATTCGAAGAAGAAGGCACAATCGTTGCCCTGGATTTCGGGCGCGCCGTGGACGCCTCGGAAACACCCCTATTGTTGCAGGCGCGGGATCAGCTCGACGCCTATTTCGGACGGAAACGCACCGATTTCCAGTTGCCGCTGGCGCCCCTTGGATCCGCGTTTCAGCGCACCGTTTGGGATCAAATGTGCGCCATTCCCTATGGCGCCGCCGCCACCTATGGCGATATTGCGCACACCCTTGGCAGCGCGGCGCGCGCCGTCGGCGGCGCTTGCGGTGCCAATCCGATTCCGATCATCATTCCCTGCCACCGGGTGATCGGCGCGGGCGGGCGCATGACCGGCTATTCCGGCGGCGAGGGCATCGAAACCAAGCTGGCCTTGCTCCGACTGGAAGGCTATAGGTTGCTGTAAATCAGGCCACATTTAAAAATTCAGAGAGGACAATCATGACCAAGGCGATACGCATCCACGAGCATGGCGGACCCGAAATTCTCAAATGGGAAGACATGGATATCGGCGATCCCGGCGACGGCGAGGTGCGCATTCGCCATACCGCGGTGGGCTTGAACTTCATCGATTGTTATCAGCGCTCCGGGCTTTACCCCATGGATCTGCCGCTCACCCTCGGCACCGAGGCGGCGGGCGTTATCGAGGCGGTGGGGCCCGGCGTCGAAGGCTTGGCGGTCGGCCAGCGGGTTGCCTATGCGGGCGGACAGATGGGCTCCTACGCCGAAGAGCGGATCATGAATGCGGGTGTGCTGGTGCCGATGCCGGACGGCATCGACGATGAGACCGCGGCGGCGATGATGCTTAAGGGCATGACCGCCCACATGCTGTTGGTCAAATGCTATCCGGTCAGCGCTGGTGATACGATTTTGGTCCACGCCGCCGCCGGCGGCGTCGGCACGATCTTGTGCCAATGGGCCAAGCATCTGGGCGCCACGGTGATCGGCACCGTCGGCTCCGACGCCAAGGCGGAGATCGCCAAGGCCCATGGCTGTGATCATGCGATCAATTATTCGGCCGAGAATTTCGCCGAACGGGTAGCTGAGATCACCGATGGCGCCGGCGTGCCGGTGGTTTATGACTCGGTCGGCAAAGACACCTTCGAAGCGTCCTTGGATTGCGCATCAAACTTTGGCTATGTGATCAGCTTCGGCAATGCGTCGGGACCAGCGCCGGCGGTGGAGCCTTTGACCCTGATGGCCAAAGGCTCGCTATTTTTGGGCCGGCCCACATTGATGAACTATACCGCCGATCATGCGCTGCGCCTGGAAGCGGCGCGCGCTCTGTTCGAGGCGGTGGAGGGCGGCGCCGTCAAGATCGAGATAGGCCAAACCTTCCCGCTGGCCGAAACCGCCAAGGCACACGCGGCCCTGGACGGCCGCGCGACAACCGGCTCGACGGTGTTGTTGCCGTAGCGAAATATATTTGGGGACAGGCGCCTGGTGAGACGCCCAGCTGGGCCGCGCCGTTAGGTGTTCATAGAATCAAAGAATTCGCTGTTGTTCTTTGAATCCTTCAGCTTCTCTAGCAGGAACTCCATGGAATCGACGACGCCCATGGGGTTGAGGATGCGCCTGAGGACCCACATTTTGGACAGCATGCCCTTGTCCACCAGCAGCTCTTCTTTTCGGGTGCCGGAACGGGTGATGTCCATGGACGGCCAGGTGCGTTTGTCGGTCAGCTTGCGATCCAGAATAATCTCCGAATTGCCGGTGCCCTTAAACTCCTCGAAAATCACTTCGTCCATGCGCGATCCGGTATCCACCAGGGCGGTCGCGATAATGGTCAGCGAGCCGCCTTCTTCGATATTGCGGGCGGCGCCGAAGAAGCGTTTCGGCCGTTGCAGGGCGTTGGCATCGACGCCGCCGGTCAAAACCTTGCCCGACGACGGCACCACCGTGTTATAGGCGCGCGCCAAACGGGTGATGGAATCCAGCAAGATGACCACGTCACGCTTGTGTTCGACCAGCCGCTTGGCTTTTTCGATCACCATTTCGGCCACCTGTACGTGGCGGACGGCGGGCTCATCAAAGGTGGAGGAAACCACCTCGCCCTTCACCGAACGCGCCATGTCGGTCACTTCTTCCGGGCGCTCATCGATGAGCAGCACGATCAGATAACATTCCGGATGGTTGTGGGAGATCGCCTGCGCCATGTTTTGCAGCATCACCGTCTTGCCGGTGCGCGGCGGCGCCACGATCAGCGCCCGCTGGCCCTTGCCGACCGGCGAGATCAGATCGATAACGCGTAACGTGGGATCCTTGAATTCGGGATCATCGATTTCCATATTGATGCGCTGATCCGGATAAAGCGGCGTCAGATTGTCGAAATTGATGCGGTGGCGGATATCCTGGGGATCGGAGAAATTGATATCCTTGACTTTTAGGAGGGCGAAATAGCGCTCACCGTCTTTGGGTGAGCGGATCTGGCCCTCGACCGTGTCGCCGGTCCGCAGGCCGAAGCGGCGCACCTGACTGGGCGAGACATAGATATCGTCCGGTCCGGGCAGGTAATTGGCCTCCGGCGAGCGCAGGAAGCCGAAACCGTCCTGCAGCACTTCCAAAACGCCGTCGCCGAATATGGCGATATCGTTTTCGGCCAATTGTTTAAGGATCGCGAACAGCATGTCCTGTTTGCGCAGGCTGCTGGCGTTCTCGATCTCAAGATCCTCGGCGAAGCTCAAAAGATCGGGAGGGTTTTTGTCTTTAAGTTCTTGAAGGTTCATGTGTGTAATCTTGCATATAGGGGGAAATGAAAAAACGGGCCGCAGGTGCGGAAAAGCGTGTAATTCGGGCAGGGTGCCCAATCGCTTGATGATATAGTTTGAAGTCCGATATCTCGGTCGAGTTCGGATCAGATTGGCC
>CAUZTZ010000277.1:0-6003 GCA_963582805.1 Alphaproteobacteria bacterium | reverse complement strand
CCCAGCCACAAAAGGCCGGCCCAGGCCGCGTCGATTTTTCTTAAACCTTGCCGCATGGCTGGCGGAACCGGCGGCGGCAGGGCTCAAACGCCCCGGCCGCCGCCAAATCCGAATAAACCCCCGCGCAGTTTGGCCACATGCGCCGTCGGGCGCCCGGCTTTCTTGAGGCGTGCGATCATCCGCTCATAAGCGGAATCAACGGCCATTTTGAGATATTTGGCTTTGGCCGGAACCGCATGGAACTTCATGCCGCCCGCGATCAGTTTCGCCTTTTCCTTGGTGGCCATCGCCGCCAATTGCGCGGCGTTGATCTTTTCCTGCTCGATCACGGTGTTTTGCAGAATGCCTTTTGCCTTCGCGCTCAGGCCCTTCCACTTGTCCAGGTTCATGATCCAGCCGATATCGGTGCGGTAGAATTCCTCATCGATGGCATGGCGCAGGAATTTATCCCATTTCAGACCCATGAGCCCGTTGGTGGCCCAGGCGCTGGCGTCAACCACGCCTTTTTCCAAAGCCGAGAAGACCGCCGAAGACGGCAGCGGGTGGGTCGTGGCGTGCAAGGCTTTCAAGAACGCCCCGTAAATGGGGTTGTCGCGCATTTTCACGCCGGAGAAATCGGGCAATCCGGCGCTGTTGAATTTCGGCGCGTTTTTCATATAGATGCGGAAGCGGTCGCCGCCCGAAGTCCAGCCCAGATATTTCACGTTGAAATGCTTTTGCTGCAGCGCGTCGATAAGTTTGGTGCCGCCATTGGCGCGCACCTGTTCCGGCAACGAGGACGCGGTGGAAACGGCTTCGTTTTCCGGGATGGCGCGGGCGTAGAACGCCGCCGGCGTGCAAACCAGATCAACCCGGCCCTTGGAGGCGGCCGGCGGCTGCTGGAACATTTTGATGGAATTGAAAGGCAGCACTTCGATCTCGACAACGCCTTTGCCGCGGGCGTTGATTTTGGCGGCCAGCGCCTTGCAGTTTTTGGTGTAAACCAAAAAGTCCGGGAACGGATAGACGAGGGTCAACTTGGCGGCCGCCGCCGTTGCCGGTGCGGGCGTGCTGAGCGCAACCCCGCCGGCAATGGCGGCAACGGCGCTTAAACCGATTAATTTGGAAATCATGACATCCTCCCTGTAAGGAATAATTTTGTGGTATTCTGGTCAAGGAGTGGATCATACCCGGCCCGCCTGAAACCCGTCAATCGCTGCCGGTATTGCAATTGGGCGCAAGGCACCGGCAAATAACGCCATGGATAGCTACACCCTCGACGACAAATACGGCCTTACCGATGGCCGCTTGTTCCTGTCGGGCAGCCAGGCTTTGGTGCGTTTGTTGCTGGAACAAAGCCGCCGCGACCGGCTGGCCGGGCTGAATACGGGCGGCTTTGTGTCGGGCTATCGCGGCTCGCCCCTCGGCGGCGTCGATATGGCGCTTTGGGACGCCGGTGAACATCTGGCCCGCGCAAATATAAAGTTCGAGCCGGGCCTCAACGAAGATCTGGCGGCCACCGCCGTCTGGGGCTCGCAGCAGACCGATATGTTCGGTGCGGCCCGTGTCGATGGGGTTTTCGGCATGTGGTACGGCAAAAATCCGGGGCTCGACCGCTCCGGCGATGCCATCAAACACGCCAACTTCGCCGGCACGTCCCGCCATGGCGGCGTCCTCGCGGTATCGGGCGATGATCCCGGCGCGTCGTCATCGACCATCGCCAATGGCGCCGAGCAGGCGTTTCAGTCGGCGATGATGCCGGTCATTTATCCCGCCGACATTGCCGACATGCTGGATCTGGGTCTCAAAGCCTATGGCCTGTCCCGCTATGCGGGGCTGTGGGCCGGGTTCAAGCTGGTGTCCGACGTGGCGGAGAGCACCCGCTCGGTAAACTTCGATGCGAATGTGGGCAAAATTATCCTCCCCGACAGCGCTGATTTCGATGCCGAGAAAGTGATCCAGCGCTGGCCCGATGACCGTTGGAGCCAGGATGCGCGGCTGCAGCAGATCAAGCTGCCGGCGGCCTTGGATTTCGCCAAAGCCAACCGCTTCGATGCGATTGTCATGGATGCGCCCGGCCGCCGTATGGGCATTGTCGCCGCCGGCAAACCCTACCGGGATGTGCGCCAGGCGCTGGACGTCCTCGGCGTCACCGATAGGGTCGCGTTCGAGATCGGGCTGTCGGTCTATAAGCTAGGCCTGATCTGGCCCATCGAGCCGGACGGCATGCGCGCCTTCGCCCGCGGGCTCAAGGAAATTCTGGTGGTCGAGGAGCGCCTTGCCTTTGTCGAAACTCAGATCAAGTCGCTCGCCTATAATTGGCCGGACAGCAACCGGCCCCGGATCATCGGTAAAACGGATGAAAACGGCCACCCGCTGATCGCATCGTTGGGCATGACCGAGCCCGCCGGTCTGGCGCTGATTCTGGGCCGGCGCTTGGTGAAGGCGGCCGAGCATCCGGTGATTGCCGAGAACCTGGCGCGCCTGGAACGGGCGGCGGTGCAAAGACGCGCTCCTAAAGCGGTGCCGGTCCGCATCCCGCATTTTTGTCCCGGCTGCCCGCACAACCGGGGCACCAAGCTGCCCGATGGCAGCGTCGCCATGGCCGGCATCGGCTGTCATTCCCTGGCCATGTGGATGCCCGGCTCGGACACCATCACCCTATCGCACATGGGCGGCGAGGGGGCCAACTGGATCGGCGCCGCCGGCTTTGTTGAGCGCGATCATCTGTTCCAGAATATGGGCGACGGCACCTACGCCCATTCCGGGCTGCTGGCGATCCGCGCCGCGGCAGCCGCCAAAAGCCGCATCACCTTCAAGATCCTCTACAATAATGCGGTCGCCATGACCGGCGGCCAGCCGGTGGAAGGGGCGCCGTCGGTCACCGATATCGCGGCGCAGATCGCCGCCGAGGGGATTGCCAAACTGGCCTTGGTATCGGACGCGCCGGAACAATATGCGGCCTCCGATCTTCCCGGAGGCTGCGGTCTGCATGACCGGGACGAAATGGATGCGGTGATGGCGGATTTCGCTGCCTTCGATGGCACGTCGGTTCTGATTTACGATCAGATGTGCGCCGCCGAAACACGCCGCCAGCGTAAGCGCGGCGCCCGTGCGCCGGCCGAGGCGCGGGTGGTCATCAACGAGCGGGTCTGCGAAGCCTGCGGCGATTGTTCGGTGCAATCGCGCTGCATCGCCGTGCGTGCGCTGCCGACGCCGCTCGGCATCAAGCGCCAAGTGGATCAATCGAGCTGCAATTCCGATCTCAGTTGCCTGGACGGGTTCTGCCCGGCCATGGTGACGGTCAGCGGCGCCAAGCTGCGGGCTCCCAGCATAATTGATGGCGATGATTGGACGCTGGATGAGCCGGCAACGCCGGCGCTGGCGGCCCCCTATAACATCCTGATTGCCGGTGTCGGCGGCTCTGGTCTGATCACCGTCGGCGCCATCCTCGGCATGGCGGCGCATTTGCAAGGCATGCAATGCAGCGTCCTCGACAACACCGGCCTGGCGCGCATGGGCGGCGCGGTCACCACCCATCTCCGCCTGGCGCCAGCGGACGCGGAGCTGGATGCGGCGCGCATCCAAGACGCGGGCGCCGATCTGTTGCTGGGCTGCGATGCCCTGGTTGCCGCCGGGCCCGAAGTGGCGGGCAGCGTATCGAAGGGCCGCACGGTTGCCGTAGTGAACCGCCACATGGCGCCGACCGCCGCCGAGGCGCTGGACCCGGAAACCCCCATCGACCGGAACGCGGTGTTCGATGCCCTCGGCGCGCAAATCACCGATGATGAGGACGATTTCGCCGATGCGGGCGGGCTGGCCCTGGCGCTGCTCGGCGATAAAATTTACGCCAACATGCTGCTCACCGGTTTCGCCTTTCAAAATGGGCATATACCGCTAAGCAGCGCATCGGTTGCGCGGGCCATCACCTTGAACGGCACCGAAGTGGACAACAATCTTCGCGCCTTTGCCTGGGGCCGGCGGCTGGCGGCGGACCGGCAACGGGTTCTAGGAATTGCCGGTTTGGAGGCGGGGGACGCGGAAATCGGGCTTGGCGACAAGATCAAATTTCGCATGCAGTATTTGGTGGACTATCGCGATCAGGCCTATGCGGTGCGCTATGGGGAACTGGTCGACAGGTTCCGGGGGATCGAGACCACGCTTGCCGGCGCGCCCGGCGCGCTGACCGAAGCGGTTGCCGATAATTATTTCAAGCTGCTGGCCATCAAGGACGAGTTTGAGGTGGCGCGGCTCTATAGCGACGGCGTGTTCGAGGCGAAATTGAACCATATGTTCGAAGCCGGCTACCGGGTCCATTATCATTTGGGACGCCTCGGCGGCGGCGGCAAAAAGCAAAAATTCGGTCCCTGGATGTCGCTGGTCTTTGGGCTGATGAGCAGGCTGAAATTCCTGCGCAGCCCGCTTTTGAACCCGTTCTATTTCACCGCCGACCGCCGCCGCGACCGCAAACTGATTGTCCAGTATGAAGCGGTGATGGACGAATTGGCCGAACTTTTGACGGCGGATAATCTGGCGCTGGCCGCCGAGATCGCCAATGTTCCGGACCAAATTCGCGGCTTTGGGCACATACGCGACCGCTCCATTATCGCGGCGCGGGCGCGCCATGATGAACTGATTGAGAAATTCAATGAACGATAACCAACCTCTGGCCGCGGCGGTGGCGTTGATCGAAAGTTTTTTGGGTTCCATGGAAGAGCGTGATCTGGACGCCGCCAAATCCTGCTTGGGCGATGGCTTTTCGATGGTTTTTCCCGGCGGCAAAACCATGCGCAACCTGGAAGAGTTGATCGCCTGGGCATCGCCCCGCTATCGCTGGGTCAAGAAAACCTACGACCGGTTCGATCCTCAAATAAGTGATGACGGCATCATCGTCTATTGCTTTGGCACCCTTTACGGCCAATGGCCGGACGGCGTGGAATTTGAAGGCATCCGCTTCATCGACCGGTTTGTTGTCACCGATGGCAAGCTGGCCGGCCAAATGGTGTGGAACGATCTGGCGGAAGTGGCTCAGGGTTGATCTTTCCTGGATATGACCAGATTGCCGAAGTCATCGACGCGGCCTTCCAGATCGGGTTCGATGAAGATGGTTGTGTCGGGCTGTTCCAACAGCGCCGGGCCCGCAACCACGGCGCCGACGGGCAAATCCAGCCGCCGGTAGACATTTGCTGATCGCCAGCCGCCATCGATCCAAACCTCGCGGCTTTCGGTGCGGGCGTCTGCCAAGCTGGTCTCGCCCTTGTTGTCCCCCTGGGGCGCCAGCAGGGCGAGATCGAACTTGGGCCGCCGCCCGATAACGGCGATACGGAGATTGAGAACGCGGGTCGCGATATTGTCCAGCAAACGCCCAAAAGCGGTGCGGTATGTGTCTTCGAAGGCGGCCTGAATTTTACCCTCGGATAATCCGTCCGGCGTGACGCGCACCGGGACCGTGTGGGTCTGGCCCACATAGAGCATATCCAGCTCGATCTCGCTTTCGGTGCGCATGAACGTGACGTTAGCGGCGGCCAGGCGCGCCGCGCCGGCTTCGCTGGTGGCCGCAATTTCCGCTTGCAGAGCGGCAATATCCAGATCGGCGGTGAGGGCGTTCAGGGTGTGTACCCGATCAAAGCGCATGTCGGCGATGACACATCCCATGGCGCTGGTGACGCCGGGAAAACGCGGCACCAGGGCTTTGGCAAGGCCGATATCCTTGATCAGGGCGCCGCAGTGAAGGGCGCCGCCGCCGCCGAACGGCATGGCGACGAACTTGGCCGGATCGTGGCCGCGCTCGATGGAGACCAGACGGATGGCGCCGGCCATCTTGGAATTGGCGATGCGGATCACCGCTTCGGCTGCCTCCATGACGCCGATGTCGAGCGCTGCGCCCACATGTGCCGCGATCGCCGCCTTGGCCGCATCAACCTCGAGCCGGTCCAGCTTGCCGCCGATGGGCCGCTCGCCATTGATGCGCCCGAGGACCAGATTGGCGTCGGTGACCGTTGGGCGCTCATTGCCGAGGCCATA
>CAUZTZ010000276.1:0-6050 GCA_963582805.1 Alphaproteobacteria bacterium | reverse complement strand
CCGGCGGGGGTCAGCGTCGGCGACATTACCGCCGACGGCAAAGCCGTTGCCGGCGAGATTATATTGCGGCCCGTCACCCGGAGGTGCTCGGCATGAAATTGGGCAGGATCAAAAAGCTGGCGGCAATGGCCGGGCTGGGCCTCGTTCTGACCGGGTGCGTGACCACCACCTACAGCCAGGCTGACCCCGATACCGCTTCGTCGATGCCGTTTGCGCGGGAAGTTTTCTACAAAGTTTCCGACGCCTATTACCGCGACCTGCCCGAGTGCGTGACGGTGATGCCGGCCAAGGGCATCAAAAATCCGAAAATCAGCGCGATGGTCGAATTGGCGGCGGCGCGCCATCTCAGCCAGCGCCTGGGCCGGGTCATAGGCCCCGCCGAGCGCCGCCATCTGGTGCGCAAATTGGTGGTCGATCTGAACAGCGGGTTTGATCGCTCACATTACCTCGCCGCCACGGGGTGCAAACATTTCGCCGTGCCATCGGTCAAGACTATCGACAATACCTTCGTGGTCTTCTGGTCACAGATGGATGTGGAACTGCAATTGTCCATCGAGCGTCCCGCCGACGGTTTTAGGCTCTGGTACGCCCGCCACAAGGCGCGGCGCGGCGATGGCGGGCTGCCGTTATCTCCTTTGGGGCTTGGCGGCGCCGCCATCAGCGCCGGCTGGGTGCAGGGCGACGGCGACCGGCTGCCCTCGATGATCGATGACGCCATGCGCCGTATCGCCATGACCATCCCCGATACCCGCCAGTTTTCAGCCCAGCCCCGGCAGCGTTTCGGCGCCGAGCGACGGCTGGCGGGCGGTAAAACGCAATCCCGCCGCTAACTTCCCCAATTGTGCTGCGCCCCGATTGCTGTCAAATTCGGTGCGATGAAACAGGATGGCATCAACAAATCTGGATGGCCGAGGATTTTGGCGATCTTCGCCCTGCTGGCTATTTCGCCGCAAGGCGTCCTTGCCCAGACGGCGGGTATCGTCACCACCGACGTGCTGATCGATCGGCTGGGTAGCGTCGCGGCGCTTGATCTCAATATCCAGTTCGGCGTGAACAACGCCTCGGTGACGCCCCGGGCCAAGGATCAGATGCGTGAATTGGGCATTGCGCTCGCCTCCAAGGCGCTATCGGCGGGCGCTTTCGAGATTATCGGCCATACGGATGCATCGGGGCGGGCTGCCACCAACAAGGCCTTGTCGCAAAAGCGCGCCGAGGCGGTGCGCCAATATCTGATCCGCAATTTCGGTGTCGAGCCGGCGCGCCTGCAAGCCACCGGGCGCGGCGAGGAGCGCCTGGCCGACAAGCGCCGGCCCACCCACGCCATCAACCGGCGCATGGAAATCCGGCGCCTGCAAGCGAAACCGGCGAACCCTTAGATCTCTGCGCGTACCATTTCGGCGCCTTCGGTCATGGCTTTGAGCTTGGCGAAGGCGACGTCGCGGGGCAGATATTTCATGCCGCAATCGGGGGCCACCACCAGCCGATCCGCCGGCACATATTCGAGCGCGGCGCGGATGCGCCCGGCAACCATCTCCGGCGTTTCCGCTAACCCGTTCAGATCGAGGACACCATAGATGATGGTCTTCGACGGCAATTTCTCGAGGATGGCGGGATCGAGGCCCGGCTCCGCCGCTTCCACCGATATCTGGCGTACAGAACAGGCGTCCAGCTCTTCCAGAAAGGCATAGCCGCTGGGCTTG
Organism: Alphaproteobacteria bacterium; assembly: GCA_963582805.1. GTDB lineage: Bacteria > Pseudomonadota > Alphaproteobacteria > Rhodospirillales > UBA2165. Next base: position 4,350 of record CAUZTZ010000276.1, on the reverse strand, counting down.
CCGGAGACCACATGGGCGTAGCCGAAACAAAGATGCACGGCGGTTTCGCCCTCGATGCCGTCCAAGGCCATATCGATGGCTTTGAGCCCGTTGAGGCGCGCCTCATCGGCGTTGGATTGCAGATAGGGCTCGTCCAGCTGCACAATATCGGCGCCGGCCTTTTTTAAATCTTTCAGCTCGGCATTCACCGCTTTGGCGTAGGCGGCGATCAATGCTTCCTCGTCGTGATAGTAATCGTCCTGGACGAGCCTTGTCATGGTGAAGGCGCCGGGCACGGTTACCTTGATCGGCTTATCGGTAAGTTTACGCAAAAATTCCACATCGCGGACCAGCACCGCACCGGCGCGCGCAATCGGGCCGGTGACGCGCGGCACTTTGGTCGGCCGCCCGGCGCGGGACAGGGCCTCGCCGGGATTATCCGTATCGATGCCGGCAAGGGCGTTGGCGAATTGATTGAAATAGCTTTCCCGGCGCACCTCGCCGTCGGTGAGGATGTCGATCCCGGCGCGCTCCAACAGGTGCGCGGTCAGGCGCACCGCATCGTCCTGGGCTTCCAGCAATTGTTCGGGCGCCACCTTCCAGACATCGGACATGGCCACCCGGGGCGGCGGCTTGGCGCACAGCATCTCCTTGTCGATCAGCCAGTCCGGCTGCGGATAGCTGCCGACCAGGGTGGTGGGCAGCAGTTGGCTCAACGCCCCAATCCGCCGGCGTCGATGAGGAATCTGGTGACATCATCAAGGCCGCTATTGGTCTTTAAATTGGTGAACACGAACGGCTTGGTCCCGCGCATTTTCTTTGCGTCCCTCGCCATGACATCCAGATCGGCGCCCACATGGGGGGCGAGGTCGGTCTTGTTGATGACCAGCAGGTCCGAGCGGGTGATGCCGGGCCCGCCCTTTCTCGGGATCTTGTCGCCCGCCGACACATCGATGACATAGATGGTGAGGTCCGCCAATTCCGGCGAAAAGGTGGCCGCCAGATTGTCGCCGCCGGATTCGATAAACACCACATCCAGGTCCGGAAAGCGTTGCCGCATATCGGCCACCGCCGCCAAATTCATGGACGCGTCTTCGCGGATCGCGGTGTGCGGGCAGCCGCCGGTCTCGACGCCGGTGATACGCTCCGCATCAAGTGCGCCCGACCGGGTCAGAAACTCGGCGTCTTCGCGGGTATAGATGTCGTTGGTGATGGCGGCCAGTTGATAGTCGCCGCGCAAGGCCTTGCAAAGCCGGTCCAGAAGAGCGGTCTTGCCGGTGCCCACCGGCCCGCCGATGCCGACGCGTAAGGGATTGGTGCTTTGGGTCATGATCGGAACAGCCTCGTATATTGGGTTTCGTGGGCGATGGAGGTCCAATCGATCAGCGCCCCGGCGCTGCCGATCTCATCCACCGGAATTTCCATGGCCGCATGGGCGGCGGCGCTGACCGGGGCGCGTAAATCTTCGATGATGCGTTGCCCGGCCACCTGGCCCAAGGGGATCAGGCGCACTGCCGCCGAAGTGAGGTTGGCGGCAAAGGCATGGAAATAGGCGATCAGCGCGGCGCGCAAAGGAACGCCGGCGTCTGCGGCGGCCACCCCGACGGCGACGGCGTAGGCGATCGGCCGGTCTTGCCTGCGAAGGATATCCGCGTGATGGGCAAATTCCGGCGAAATCCAGGTCTCGGCGACGGTGTTCAGGAAGGCGGTCCCTTGGGCGCCGGATTCCAGCGCCATTTCCGCCGTGGCGCGATAGCAATCGGCCAGTTCCGCAATTTCCAGCAACGCCGCATCGCCGCCCGCCCGCCACGCGGCGGCGAACAGCGGCCCGTCGATAGCCCCGGCGCCGAGGCTCAATACCCCCTCTATCCAGGTGCAAAGGCTCGCCTCATCGGTAACAAGGCCATCCTCGACGGCGAACTCCAATCCGTGGGAATAGGCATAGGAGCCCACCGGAAAGCCCGGCGACAGCCAGGCCATCAGCCGGTAAAGGGCCTCGTCGGTGATCGGCTCAGTGTTCATGGCTATGCCCGCTTTCCGCATAGGCGCCGGGTTCGGGCGCGAAGGCGGCGCGGTTACGCTGGCACCGCCCGCCGAGCCCGATAACCATGGCTTCCAGCACATGGTCATAGGCGATGCGCAAGCCGCCATCGGGGCGCACCTGAACCGGAATGTGCCGGTTGCCCATATGCCAGGCGATGCGCACTGCTTCGGCTGCGTTGGCACAAATTATGTCGAGCACGTCTTCATCGGCGGCGGCGACGGCGATGATGCCGCCCGCCTCCAGCACCAGCCCGTCGCCATCTTCCAGGCGGGTTGCCTCGGCCAGATCGAGCAGGAAATCGCCGCCGTTATCGTCGGTCAATTTGATGCGCCGCCGGTGGCGGTCATCGAAGGCAAGTGTAACGGCGGCGGAGGCTTCTTCGCCGCGCCATTCGCTTGCCCGTTTGACTGTTGTTACGCGGCGCATGGGACAAGGGTTCCATCGTTGCGGCTCGGGGATGGGGCGTCCCCCCCACCCCAACCCTCCCCCACCAGGGGAGAGGGAGGAGTTTCGGCGGCGCGGCTTTGGTCCCCTCCCCCCAGCGAGGCGGAGGGATAGGGTGGGGGGGAGCGGAATTCTGATGCCAACATTGCCATCCCCTCAGAACAAAAAGTACCGCTGCGCCAATGCCAATTCCTCGGCTGGCTCGCAGGTCAATAGCTCGCCGTCGGCGCGCACTTCGTAGGTTTCGCTGTCCACCTCGATCACCGGCGTCAGATCATTATGCACCATGTCCTTTTTGGTCACGCTGCGGGTGCCGGATACGCCGAGCACCGGTTTTTCGAGGCCGAGGTTCGCCGCCGTGCCGTTGGCCAGCGCCGCTTCCGAGACGAACGTAACTGCGCTGGCGGTCAGGGATTTTCCGAAGGCGCCGAACATGGGCCGGTAATGCACCGGCTGCGGCGTTGGGATGGAGGCGTTGGGATCGCCCATCGCCGCTGCGGCGATGGTGCCCGACTTCAACACAATGTCCGGCTTGGCGCCAAAAAACATCGGTTTCCACAATACCAAATCGGCCAGCTTACCGACCTCGACCGAGCCCACGTGGCTCGCGATGCCGTGGCTGATGGCCGGGTTGATGGTGTATTTGGCGATATAGCGTTTGATGCGGAAATTGTCGTTGTCGCCCGCCTCATCGGCAAGCGGCCCGCGCTGGCGCTTCATCTTGTCGGCGGTCTGCCAGGTGCGCAAGATCACCTCGCCGACCCGGCCCATGGCCTGGCTGTCCGAGGCGATCATCGAAAAGGCGCCGAGATCGTGGAGGATATCTTCCGCCGCGATGGTTTCCCTCCGAATGCGGCTTTCGGCGAAGGCCACGTCTTCGGGGATGCGCGCGTCCAGATGGTGGCAGACCATCAGCATGTCCAGATGCTCATCGATGGTGTTGATTGTAAACGGGCGCGTCGGATTGGTCGAAGACGGCAGCACATTGGCCTCGCCGCAGAGGCGGATGATATCGGGCGCGTGGCCGCCGCCGGCGCCTTCGGTGTGAAAGGCGTGGATGGTACGGCCCTTGAAGGCGGCGATGGTGTTCTCAACAAAACCCGACTCGTTGAGGGTGTCCGTATGAATGGCCACCTGCACATCGGCGTCTTCGGCCACGTTGAGGCAATTGTCGATGGCCGACGGCGTCGTGCCCCAATCTTCGTGCAGTTTCAGACCGCAGGCGCCGGCGTCCACCTGTTCGGTGAGCGAGCCCGGCAAGGACGCATTGCCCTTGCCGAAAAAGCCCAAATTCATCGGCAGACCTTCGGCGGCCTGCAACATGCGCCCCAGATGCCAGGGGCCGGGGGTGCAGGTGGTGGCGTTGGTGCCTTCCGCCGGGCCGGTGCCGCCGCCGAGCATGGTGGTGATGCCGGAATAGAGCGCATCGTCCACCTGTTGCGGGGAAATCCAATGGATATGTGCATCGATGCCGCCGGCGGTCAGAATACGGCCTTCGCCGGCGATGGCTTCGGTGCCGGGGCCGATGATGATATCGATTTCGGGCTGGATATCGGGATTGCCGGCCTTGCCGATGCCGCAAATGCGGCCATCCAAAATGCCGATATCGGCCTTGATGATGCCCCAATGATCCACAATAAGAGCATTGGTGATGACCGTATCGACGGCGCCATCGGCGCGGCTAACCTGGCTTTGCCCCATACCGTCGCGGATCACCTTGCCGCCGCCGAACTTGACCTCCTCGCCGTAAGTCGTGCGGTCTTCTTCCACTTCGAGAAACAGTTCGGTGTCGGCGAGGCGCACTTTATCGCCCACCGTGGGCCCGAACATGGCCGCATAGGCGCCGCGTTCAATTTCATATGCCATCGATCAATCCCCCAGAT
>CAUZTZ010000275.1:0-6086 GCA_963582805.1 Alphaproteobacteria bacterium | reverse complement strand
GGTGGGCAAATCGGCGCGGCTAGTCAGATAGCGGTTGCGCGCGGTGCCAAGGTAAGCCAAGCCAACGACATCGAAAGCGGGCTCAACACCCTGCGCAAGGGCCAGGGCGCCGATGTGGTCATGATCGATACGGCGCTCGATATCGCGTCTTTCACCGGTGCGCTCACCTCGGAACGTATCGCCATTCCGGTGGTTGCCTGCGGCGTCGGCGATGATGCGCAAACCGCGGTCAAGGCGATCAGGGCCGGGGCGCTCGAATATGTTCCGATGCCGCCGGATGCCGATCTCATTGCCGCCGTCCTGGAAGCGGTTGCCGAAGAATCCCACAAGATCATTTGTGGCGATCCCGCCATGGAAAAGGCCATCAAACTGGCAACCCAGGTCGCCGCCTCCAGCGCCAGCATCCTTATCGTCGGCGATTCCGGCACCGGCAAGGAATTGATGGCCCAGCTCATTCATCAAAAAAGTCCACGCAAGGGTGCGCCGTTCATTGCCGTAAACTGCGCGGCTATTCCGGAGAATTTGCTGGAATCAGAATTGTTCGGATATGAAAAAGGCGCTTTCACCGGCGCGGTTTCCAGACGCATCGGCAAGTTCGAAGAAGCCAGCGGCGGCACCTTGTTGCTCGATGAAATCAGCGAAATGGATATGCGCCTGCAGGCCAAGCTGCTGCGCGCCATCCAAGAGAAGGAAATCGACCGGATTGGCGGCAAGAAACCGGTGCCGGTTGATGTCCGCATCCTGGCAACCAGCAATCGCGACATGGAAAATCAGGTCGCCGACGGTAATTTTCGCGAAGATTTGTATTTTCGGCTGAACGTGGTCACCGTCGCAATTCCGCGTCTGGCTGAACGCCCTGGCGACATCGAACCGCTGATCGGCCATTTCCTCGAAAAATATGCCGAGGCAAATGGAATGACCGCGCCAACGATCACGCCCGATGCCCTCAAATCACTGAAAACTCACGCCTGGCCCGGCAATGTGCGCGAATTGGAAAACACCATTCACCGGGGCGTACTGTTATCCGAAGACGGCGTCATGGGACTGGACGCCATTCAGATGCAGACATCCAAAAGAGATGCCGACGGCAATGGCGAAATCAATCTGGTTGGACGCACGGTGGCCGACGTGGAAAAGGATCTGATTATCGAGACCCTGGATCATTGCCTGGGAAATCGTACCCATGCCGCCAAGATCCTCGGCATTTCGATCCGCACGCTCCGCAATAAGCTCCGGCAATATAGCGACGATGGCATCGCCGTTCCAATGCCGAACGAAGGCGTTCAACGCCCTAGCGCTTAAAATATGAAGTTAGCTCGAGACCATCGCAGACATGGCTGAAGCAACAACGGAACTGGATGCCGCGCCGGCGGCGGGTGTACCCGCTACCGCTGGCGGCGTGCCCGCCGAAATGATGGACGACGCTGCCGGCCAGGGCGCGGCGCTGGATACCGTATTCCAGGGCGCGCCGCCATCCGCGGCCGAGGCCGCCATCGGCGAGATGGGCCGGGAGCTGATGGACAAGATCGGGGGCTTCAAGGGCCGCGGCGATATCGCCCTTGCCCTTGGCATCGTCGCCATCCTGGTGGTGCTCATCCTGCCCATGCCGAAATGGATGCTGGATATCAGTCTGGCGTTCTCGATCATGTTCGCGGTGCTGATCCTGATGACCGTGTTATTTCTGGAAAAGCCGCTCGAGTTTAGTGCGTTTCCAACGATATTGCTGATAGCGACCCTGGTCAGGCTGTCGTTGAATCTGGCCTCGACGCGGCTGATATTGGCCAATGGCCATCAGGGCGTCGGCGCCGCCGGACAGGTTATCGAAGCCTTCGCCAGCTTCGTCATGGGCGGCAACTTCGTTATCGGCATCATCATCTTCGCGATCCTGGTCATCGTCAATTTCGTGGTCATCACCAAGGGCTCAAGCCGCATCGCCGAAGTCGCGGCGCGGTTCACGTTGGACGCCATGCCGGGCAAACAGATGGCCATCGATGCCGATCTTTCATCCGGCTTGATTGATGAAGCCGACGCCAAGGTGCGGCGCAAAGAGCTGGAAGACGAAAGCGCCTTCTTCGGCGCCATGGACGGCGCCGCCAAATTTGTTCGCGGCGATGCCATTGCCGGGCTGTTGATTACATTTATCAATGTGATCGGCGGCATCATTATTGGCGTTGCGCAACGGGACATGACCTTTCTCGATGCGGCGTCTTCGTTCACGCGCCTGACCGTTGGCGACGGGCTGGTGTCGCAAATACCGGCCCTGATCGTATCGACCTCGGCCGGCATGCTGGTCACCAAGGGCAGCACGCCCGGTCCGATGGACAAAGCCGTGTTCGGTCAATTGGGCGGTAAATCCAAGACCCTCGGCATGGTTTGCGTTCTTCTGATAGCCCTGGCAGTCCTGCCCGGCATTCCCGCCGCGCCGTTCCTGATTCTGGCGGTTACGATGGGATCAATCGGATTTTTTGCCAACCGCCGCGAGGCCAGAAATAAGGCCGAGTTCAAGGAACGCGAAGCCGTCGAGGAAGCCGAATCGATCCCGGTTGCCGAAGAGCCCATTTCGCAGGTTTTGAAGATCGATCTCTTGCGTCTGGAACTTGGCTACGGATTGCTGTCGCTGATCAATGAGGGGCCGGAGGGGCAACGCCTGACCGACCAGATCAAAGCCCTACGCCGCCAACTGGCGGTGGAAATGGGGTTCGTGATGCCGGCCGTGCGCATCCAGGACAACATGCAGCTATCGGCCAATAATTACGTTATCCGGGCCAAGGAAATCGACGCCGGCCACGGCGATTTGCGCCCGACTATGTTGCTGGTTATGGACCCGCGCGGCGAAGATATCACGATCACGGGCGAAGCCACCACGGAGCCGACATTCGGCTTGCCGGCGACCTGGATTGAGGAAACCGCCCGCGAGGAAGCCTTGTTCCGGGGCTATACGGTGGTCGACGCGGCAACCGTGATCACCACCCATTTGACTGAAATAATCAAGGACAACATGGCCGATCTTTTGTCCTACGCCGAGACCCAAAAGCTTATGGACGAGTTGGACAAGGACCATCAAAAGCTGGTTGGCGATATCACGCCCGGCCAGATTTCCATGGGCGGCATCCAACGGGTGCTGCAAAACCTTCTGCAGGAACGCATTTCGATCCGCGATTTGCCGACCATACTCGAAGGTCTTTCCGAGGCCTGCGCCCAATCGCGCAATGTGATGATGATAACCGAACATGTCCGCACCCGCCTGGCGCGCCAAATCAGCGATACCAACACGACGCCTGATGGGGTCATTCAATTGGTCAGCCTGTCACCCGAATGGGAGCAGACCTTCGCCGAATCGATCATCGGCACCGGCGATGAGCGCCAGCTTTCCATGTCGCCAAGCAATTTGCAGGAATTCATAACCGGGGTACGGCAAACCTTCGAGCGCCACGCCATGACGGGCGAAATGCCGGTCTTGCTGACCAGCCCGAACATCCGGCCCTTTGTCCGTTCGATCGTCGAAAGGTTTCGCCCGTCGACCGCCGTCATGTCGCAAAACGAAATTCACCCGCGCGCAAAGATTAAAACGGTTGGGCAAATTTAGCGCGGCCGGCACAAGTCCCCTTGACCTTCGCCGCCAGTTGCGCGGGAATACCACCGGTTCGGCTTTTTAAGGCAATTCAAGAGCGACAAATGGCCATTGCTCCCACCGAGGCGTCCCAGGCAGGCATCAATGCCAAGGTTCCGAAGATGATCGCCGTTGCTTCGGGCAAGGGCGGCGTCGGCAAAACCTGGTTTGCCATCACCTTGGCCCATGCCTTCGCCAATGCGGGGCGTAAGACGCTGTTGTTTGACGGCGATCTTGGCCTGGCCAATGTGGATATCCAGCTTGGTCTGATGCCGAAACATGACCTTGGCGCCGTCGTATCGGGCCGCATGCCGCTCAATCAGGCGACCACGACATTTGAGGATGGCGGCTTTGATATTATTGCCGGGCGCTCGGGTTCGGGCAACCTGGCCAATGTGTCGGCCAAAAGCCTCAATACCCTCGGCGAGGAATTGATCCTTCTGAGCCAAGCCTATCACCAGGTGATCTTGGATTTGGGCGCCGGCGTCGAGAGAACCGTCCGCAATTTAACCAACAGCGTCGATACCATCTTGGTTGTCACCACCGACGAGCCGACGGCGCTGACCGATGCCTACGCGTTTATCAAAATCTCCCATATGGAGCGTCCTAACCTGGATATGCGCGTGGTTATAAATATGGCCAATTCGACCCGCGAAGGGGAACGCACCTACAATACGATCTTGAAAGCCTGCCAAGGTTTTTTGAAATTTTCGCCGCCGCTGGCGGGCGTGATCCGGCGCGACACCAAGGTGCGTGAATCGATCCGCAATCAGACGTCCACGCTCGTCCGATACCCGAACACCGAGGCGGCGGCCGATGTCGAAAGCATTGTGAAAAAGCTCCTGTCATAGCCGATGCCAACCGTCACACCCCCGCCGCCGACGCCCCTCCCGGTACCGGTTTCCGGAACGCCGGCGACGGCGGTTGCGGCCAATCCACCGGCCCAATTGGCCTTAATTCCCAAAGGCACCATCTTGGCCGCGCAGGTGATCAGTCAATTGCCGCAAGGCCTTGCCCAGATACAAACAAGCCTCGGCAATTTTGATATCAGAACCGCCGTGAGCTTGGCGGTCGGCGCGAAACTCGATCTGCAATTGCTGCGCGCCGGCGGCCAAGCCCAATTTCAAATTCGCGCCATCGATGGCAACGAAGTGGCAAATGGGCGCGGCGGGCAACAGGCGGCGGCCAAGGCACAAGGAAAGGCGCCAATAGCCGCCGGCGCCGCGCCGGGCGCATCGGTCGCGGGCAAGGCGGCTATAGGCGGTGGCGGGGCGGCGCATTCCGGCGCGCCAAAAATCGGTCACGGGCCTTTAAAATTGAACGCCGGTTCCACGGTCCGGGCGCAATATCTGGAACCGGCGGGCAACCAGACGAAGCCGGTGCTGGCCGCCGCCACTTCGGCGCGCCCAGAGGCGCAAAAGACCGCCGCCCGCATAGATCGCACCGCTTCGGCGCCCTCCCGCTCCGGCGGCGCAAGATCGGCCCTTAAGCCTGGCCATGGCGCCCACGGCAATACCCGCCAAACATCCCGAACAAGCCACCGGGCGCCGAATGTGGCGGCAACCGCTCAGAAGCCGGGTGCAATCGTTGACGCCAAGGTGTTGACGATCACCAGGCCGGGCGAGACGGCACAATCGGTAACGCCGGCGGCGGCACAAACCGGCATCGCCGGGACGGTTGTCGGCTCCAACATGGGGGGAACGCCTTTGGTACAGATAGCTGGCGGCACCTTGTCGCTGATCGGTGCGGCGCCGCTTCCCGCCGGCACCAAACTGCTGCTCCAGCTTCAGGCAACCGCCGTTTCGGGAACACCGGCGGCGCAGAATTTTTCGTCCAACTTGGCGGCATCACGGGAATGGCCGAGCCTGGATCAGGCCTTGGGCCAGTTGCGCCATAGCGCACCGGACATGGCGCAATCGTTCGCCCAGAACCGGATGCCACAGGCAAACAACCGCCTCGCCGCCAATATACTTCTGTATTTGAGCGCCTTGCGCGGCGGCGATGTCGGCAAGTGGTTGGGGGAAATGACGCGCAATCTGGAACAATCGCAGCCCGAATTAGCCGGGCGCCTCAGGGAAGATTTCGTCCAGGTGGCGCGCCTGTTTAACGAAGGCCCGCAGGGCGATTGGCGAACATTGATTATCCCGTTCATGAACGGCGAAGGGCTGGATGCATTGCAAATGCATTTGCGCGGACAGTCAACCGGCGCCGATGACGATGACGGCTCTGAAGACGCATCGCGGTTTCTGGTTGATATCGAGCTGAGCCGCCTCGGCCGCATACAGTTGGACGGACTGGTGAAATCCAGCGGCAAAAAATTCGATTTGGTATTCCGGTCCGAAGAGCCGCTGCCCGCTTATATGCGCAAAGATATCAGCCGCATTTTTCACGATTTTGCGGAGCTGGGGGGCGTTATCGGCAGCCTGACATTTCAGACCGCTACGCGCTTCGTCCACGTACCCATCGATACCGCCGG
>CAUZTZ010000274.1:0-6098 GCA_963582805.1 Alphaproteobacteria bacterium | reverse complement strand
GAGTTCCTGCTGCTCGCCACGGTTCAGAACCTAAAAAGACTGGTGGCACGGCTCGCCATACCACCACCGAGGACCTTTATCGCCTGATCCGATGCAAAAAAACCGTAATAATCAGACAAAAAATAATAAAAAACACCGGCAAACCGCCGGACCAAACGACGATGTCCGCTACTGACTATAGCGGACACGGAAATCTCATAAAAATCGGAGTTCTTCAACAGCCTCGGCTATAAGCAGACCTCTCGGGCTCTCGAATTGATGTTGGCTTTACTCACAAATAGCGGACATCCCGGGCATTACGGCTTGATGGCCTGCTTTGGCCCAGAGGTGTGAATTTAGAGATGCAAAAGAGAAAAAAGCGCGGACAGGTGCCCGCGCCTTTTCCCAAATTTTCGCGCTGAGACCTACCCCTTGGCCAGGTTCTCCAGGAAGCCGATCACCTTGATCATGTCTTCCGGGCTCATCCGTCCGAGAGGACCGGCGCTGTAGGTACACATCATGACTTTTCCTTCGCCGTTGAGCAGGAATTCCGAAGGCTGAATCATTTCCGGATGGCGGGCATCGCCGTACCAGGCGCCGATCTGATCCGCATTCCCGCGGGTAACGCCTTCCGCGACCGCAAAGCCGACCTTGTCGGCCATTTCCTTCGCCTCATCGCCGGTATCCACGCTAGCGGCGATAATTTTGACACCGAGCGCCTCAAGCGCTTCACGCCGTGCTTCGATAGCAGCAAACTGCTGCTGGCAATAGGGTCACCAATGTCCCCGGTAGAAGACGACAAACGCATACTTGCCGTCCAGGTCACCGGGCAGATTGATGGAACCGCCGCCGACGAGACCAAGTGTCATCTCGGGGAAGGCTGATCCGGGTCCAAGTTTTTCTGCCATGATCGTTCCAGTCATTTGGTTTGTTGAAATTCCCCTAGCCAAGATGCGGGGGCTGGTGCAGTGAACCAAAAACAGCCCGCCGGTGCAATCACGGAACGCTTCACAATTGCGAGGGGTCGTATGGCGAGGCTCCGGTCATGAATTGTGAATTGAGGCTCACCTTGCCCCCCGGTTGACGATATTCTGCTCAGTCAGATTCTCCGCGTTGGCCGCCAGGGCGCGCTTAATATCGTCGCCGTCGATGGCCCCGATGCAGCCGATGCGGAAGCTGTCGATCTTGGCGATCTTGCCGGGATAGATGGCGAAACCCTTGGCGCGAAGAGCATCGTAAAAAGCGCTGAAATCATAATTCGCGTCCGCTGATTCGCGGCCATAACGCTGAACGTCTCCTGTTGACCCACCGCGGACACTCGCTATTTCAGCCTAGCCTTTTTGCCCCAAACGGTCGCAAGCCACGGCTGCTTGTGGCATGGGAGCCCCGATGGGCGGAAATAATGCCGAACCTCAATGAACCCGGCAGCTGTGACGTAACCGCGCCAGGTGTCGAGATCGAAGAAGCAGCTATAGCGGTCCTCGCTTAACCCTTCATCATTGTTGCCTCGCGGGTTGGAGCAGAACAGGACACCCGAAGACTTCAAGGTTATGAATAGTTCGCGTAAAACCCTCGGCAATTCCTGGCTAGGCACGTGAAATAAGGACGCGTTCGCGAACACGCCGTCAAAGTGGCTCTGCGGCAAATCCATGGCGAGAAAATCCTGATGGAGAACCTCACATCCGGAATTTGAGCGCGCCATGGCGACAAATTGCTCCGATCCGTCGAGGCCGGTGACGTCATGGCCTAACGACCGGAAATACCGCAAGTCTCGCCCGGGCCCACAACCCAAATCGAGGATGGTAAAGGGCGGCTCGCCCGCAATCGCCTGCAGGAGCGCCTCATAGTTCTCGTCGACATCGTGATTTCGCGTGCCGCGCCAGAAATCACCGGCCGCCCGATCGTAATGCCCGATAGTAATTTCCGAAATGCGCCGTAATTGTGCCTTATCGAGCGCCTTTGGGGGCTTATCAGGTTTACCCTTCGCACGCACCGTCAGCCTCGCTTTCCCACACGGACGTTAGCGCTTGGCGTCCGGGCTATGGATTCGATGATCGCCACTTCCTTTGGCTCCAGTCAATAAAGGGGGCACAATACATAATTATCTCCCTGGGCACTGATAAAATGTATGGTTCGGCGACGGCTGGCCTCACCTTGCCCCCCGGTTGACGATATTCTGCTCCGTCAGAATCTCCGCGATGGCCGCCAAGGCCCGCCTCATATCGTCGCCGTCGATGGCCCCGATGCAGCCGATGCGGAAGCTGTCGATCTTGGCGATCTTGCCGGGATAGATGGCGAAACCCTTGGCGTGCAGGGCATCGTAAAAAGCGCCGAAATCATAATTCGCATCCACCGGCGCGTGGTAGGTGACGATGATCGGCGCCTGCAAATCATCGGGGAGCAACGCATCGAACCCCATCGCCTTCATCCCGTCCCGCAAAATACGGCAATTGCCGGCGTAGCGGCGGCCGCGGCCCGCAATGCCGCCTTCGTCTTCGTGCTCCGAAATCGCTTGCGCCAGGGCCGCCAGCACATGGGTCGGCGGCGTAAACCGCCATTGCTTGGTGTCTTCAAAATTTTGCCACTGGGCATGGAGATCGAGGCTCAAGGAGGTGGCGTTGCCCGCCGCATCCGCCAAATCATCGGTTTTCAGAACCGCGAACCCCATGCCCGGAACCCCCTCCAGGCATTTGTTCGCCGATGCGATGACAGCGGACAATCCGAGCGCTTCGGCATCGATGGGCAGGGCGCCGAATGTGCTCATGGCATCGACGATAAGCTTGCGCCCGGCGCCGTTAACAGCCTCGGCGATCTCCGCCAAGGGGTTCAATATCCCCGACGTGGTTTCACAGTGAAACGCCGCCACGTGGCTGATCGAGGCATCCTGCGCCAGTTTTGCGGCCAATTGATCCACCGGCGTCGGCGCATCCTCGGGACATTCCAAAATCTCGCAATCCCGGTTGATGTAGGCGCAGATATCGCGGACCCGCCGCCCGTAAGCGCCGTTGATCAGGATCAGCAGGCGCCCGTCCCTGGGCACCATGGTATCGATCGTCGCCTCGACGGCGAAGGTGCCGCTGCCCTGGATGGGGACGCAAGAATAGGCGCCCGAGGCCGGATCGGCGCCGGCGATACGGGTGAGCGCTTCGCAAACGCCTGCCGTCAATTCGATGAAATCGCCGTCGCGGGAGCCCCAGTCGCGCAGCATGGCTTGCTTGACCGATTTCGATGTGGTCAGCGGTCCGGGTGTCAGGAGTAGAGGCTCGTTCATGGTCTATCCGGCAGGTGGCTTTATAACGCGGGCGCCATTCTATATGTCTAGTGGACGGCAGCTCAATGACTTGAAGGAACGGCGCTATCAGCCACGATACGTGGATTCACCGCATTGTCGAGACCGGCGTTCGCCCGCTGGCCAGGACCGGCGTCACGCCCAATCAACTGACCGGCCTCAGACTGGCGACCGGGCTGGGCGCGGCGGCGGTTTATGGCATCGGCGACGCCGATTGGGACTATCTGGCGAGCGGGCTGTTCGTGCTATCGCTTATCCTCGACCGGGCCGACGGCATCCTGGCGCGGCTCACCGGCAAGACATCGAAGTTCGGCCATATCTATGATTTGATCGCCGATTCGGCGTCCAACGCGCTGGTGTTCGTCGGCATCGGATTTGGATTGCGGCTGGGGAGCCTCGGCGGCTGGGCGATCCCCTTGGGCGTGATCGCCGGCGCCGCGGTTCTGTTGGTGTTGCTGACCGTGGTCCGCATTGAGGACCAAAAAGGCCAGGGCGCCGCCGAGATCGGCAATTCCTTCGGCTTTGATCCGGACGATGCCATGCTGTTCGTGCCGGCGGCGGTGCTTCTTGGCTGGAACGAGGGTTTGATCCTGGCGGCATCCATCGGCGCATCCTTGTTCGCCGTCATCTTTATTTTGTTTCACCGGCGCACTTTGTTTACCAGGGTCTAGCGATTGGCGGCGGCGTGCTTTAATTGGACGGCGATGGTCCAGGCGCAGTAAATGGACGCGCCGATGCCGGCGGCAACAAAAAACGGCAACAGCCATCCGGCCCAGGTTATCGGGCCCAAAATATAAATCCCGTCTTCAAGCTCGAACCCGGCGAAGCCCGGATAGCCGACCGCGTCGATGGTTTCGGCGCCGCTTTGATATTTGTCGATCTGCATATTCGAAAACATGGAAATCAACGCCGATGCGGCGCCCGCCGCCCCTAGCACAATCGCCCAAAGCCCAAGGTCGCCCGCCAGCCCGGCGCCGAGGCCGATGAACAAGGCCGCATAGCTTAGGCCGCCGGAAACGTAATCCAGGTAATAGCCCAGTTTGGAGGTCGAGCCTTGCTGGCGAGCCAGTTCGCCATCGAAATGGTCCAGGAAGCGCGCCAGAATAAACAGCCCCGCCCCCCAATTGACCATTACCGGCTCGCCGGTCGCCAGCAATCCGGCGCCCGCCAGAGCCACCACCAGCGTGGCTACCGATATATGGTTGGGCCGCACTGGGCTGCGCACCAACGGGCGAACCAGGACGCGGGCGATGCGTTGATCCCAAGGCATAATGTTCATGGTTTTCATGGCCGAAGAAATTGTTGGACGGCGCTGATGATGTCAAGCGGTGAGCCGTATGCTATAAGCACGCGAAATTTTTATAGGCTTTTCACGGGGACAGGTATTCGTTGAATATGACCGAAGCGGCCCTCAAGGGATGGATCGGGTTTATCACCAGAAATGCAGCGGCCGCCGTGGTTCTGATTGCGGTGCTGACCGCCGGGACCGGCTATTTTGCGGCCAGCCATATCGGCGTTAACACCAACACCGAAGACATGCTGTCCCCGGATTTGGAATTCCGGAAAAACGCCAAGGCCATGGACCAGGCGTTTCCCCAGTTCGACGACAATATGGTCATTGTCCTGGATGGCGCCAATGCCGATCTGGTGGCCGACGCCGCCAAACTGCTGACCGGTGCGCTGGCCAAATCGCCGGACATTTATGGCCTTGTGTTTGACCCTGAGGGCCTGGCGTTTTTTGCCCGGAACGGATTCCTCTATTTATCGAAGACGGAGCTGGAAAGCCTGGTTGGGCGGCTGAACGATGCGCAGCCGTTCATCGGCAGGCTTTGGAACGATCCCACCCTGCCCGGCCTGTTTGGCACGCTGCACCTGATCCTGGAGCAAAGCGACAAGGCTTCGGACAAGGGCGAAAGCGCGTCCCTCGGCGGCGTTCTTAAAGAGACCGAAGCCGTCATTCGGGCGGCGGTCGCCGGGCAACGGAAATCCTTAGGTTGGCGCAATCTGATCGCCGGCGAGGATGGCAGCGGTGGCAATATTTTCCGGGCCATCATTTTGAAACCAAGCCTGGATTACGGCTCGTTGCAGCCGGGCGGCGCGGTCATTGACCGGCTGCGCGGCCTGTTCGCCGAATTGCAACTGGCGGAAAAATATCAGGTTCGCGCCCGCCTGACCGGCTCCGTCGCCCTCGAATATGAAGAACTGGAAAGCGTCGTCGATGGGCTTGGATTGGCGGGCGCGCTATCGTTTTCGCTGGTAATTGCGCTACTGATCTGGGGCCTCAAAAACCTGAAACTGGCAGGCGCGGTATTGCTGACCCTTATCGCCGGGCTGATCTGGACCGCCGGGTTTGCGGCGGCGGCGGTGGGCACCTTGAACCTGATCTCGGTCGCCTTTGCGGTCCTGTTTATCGGCCTCAGCGTCGATTTCGGCATCCATTACAGCTTGCGCTACGCCGAAGCGCTGGACGCGGGCGCAATGGCGGGGGACGCGTTGGCCGAGGCCGGCGGCGACGTGGGCGGCGCGCTGATCCTGTCGGCGGTGGCGGCGGCGCTTGGTTTCCTGAGTTTCGTGCCCACCGATTATATCGGCCTCGCCGAGCTTGGCATTATCGCCGGCGGCGGCATGTTTATCGCCCTCGCCGCCAATTTGACCCTATTGCCGGCGCTGTTGATGCTGGCGCCGGTGGCGGCAACGCGGATTGCCGCCGTGGCGGTTGCGCGCCAAGCCGGTTATCGCTGGACCCGGCCATTGGGCTTGGCGGTCGGCGCTTGCGGACTGATTGGGTTGGTCCTGATCCAACAAGTGCGCTTTGATTTCGATCCTCTGA
>CAUZTZ010000273.1:0-6134 GCA_963582805.1 Alphaproteobacteria bacterium | reverse complement strand
GGCGTAATTTCTATTCGGTGGATTCGCGCAGCGTGCCGACCCCGGCGGCCTGGAAGCTGGGCTGGAAATCGGCGGGGCTGCTGCTCGAACGGCATTTCCAGGACCACGGCGAATATCCCAAGCGCATGGCGCTCAGCGCTTGGGGTACCGCCAATATGCGCACCGGCGGCGACGATATCGCCCAGGCTCTGGCGCTGATGGGGGTGCAGCCCGAATGGGACAAGCAATCGGGCCGTGTTATCGGCTATGAGGTGATGCCGGCCGGCGTGCTTGGGCGCCCGCGCGTCGATGTGGTGTTCCGGATTTCGGGCTTTTTCCGGGACGCCTTTCCGGCCCAGGTGGAACTGCTCGATCAAGCGGCGCGCGCCGTTGCCGCCCTGGACGAGACCGCCGATGTCAATCCGCTGGCCGCCCAGGTGGCCAAAGACACCGCCGCATTCGCCGCCGCCGGTCTGGATTTGGAAGCCGCGGACAAGAAAGCCGGCTACCGGGTATTCGGCTCCAAACCGAGGGCCTACGGCGCCGGGCTGCAAACCCTCATTGACGAGAAATGCTGGGACGGCGATGCCGATCTGGCGCGCGCTTATGTGGCCTGGGGCGGCTATGCCTATGGCGCCGGCGCCGAGGGAGAAGCGGAGCAATCCCTGTTCGAGGCCCGCCTAAAAGGCGCCCAGGTGGTGGTCCATAACCAGGACAACCGGGAGCATGATATCCTCGACAGTGACGATTATTACCAGTTCGAGGGCGGCATCGCCGCTGCCGTCCGGCATTTGTCGGGGACCCAGCCGGCCATCTATCACAACGATCATTCCCGGCCCGAAACGCCCAAAATCCGCACCCTGGCGGACGAGATCGGCCGCGTTGTCCGCGCCCGCGCCGCCAACCCGAAATGGATCGAAGGGGTCATGCGTCACGGCTACAAAGGCGCCTTCGAGATTGCCGCCACTGTGGATTACCTGTTCGCCTTCGCCGCCACCTCGCGCGTTGTTGAAGACCATCATTTCAACCAGCTTTTCGAAGCCTATCTGGAAGACGCCCGGGTGCGGGAATTCATCGAAGACGCCAACCCGGCGGCCCTTAGAGAGATTGCCGAGCGTTTCGAAGAAGCCGTGACGCGCGGTTTCTGGCATCCCAAATCCAATTCCGCCGGCGCCCTTTTGGCGCGCCTGATCGAAGGAGTAGCCCAATGAGCGACGACGATATCAACGCCAAAGCCAACGAAAAGCGGCGCAAGCACAAAGTGGCCAAGGACAAAATCCTCGCCAAAAAAGTCAAGGAGGGCGGCTTGCTGGTGGTCCATACCGGCAAGGGCAAGGGCAAGACCACCGCCGCCATGGGCATGGTGGCGCGCGCCATCGGCCATGGCCAGAAGGTGGGCATTGTCCAGTTCGTCAAGGGCCGGTGGGAGACCGGCGAACGGGTTGTTCTGGAAGCCTTTCCCGATCTGGTAACCATCACCGCCATGGGCGAGGGCTTCACCTGGGAGACCCAGGACCGGGCGCGCGATATCGCCGCCGCCATCGCGGCCTGGGAGCGGGCCAAGGAGATGATCCTCGATCCCGCCAATTCCATGGTGCTTCTCGACGAGATTAATATTGTGCTGCGCAATGATTATCTGCCGATTGCCGAAGTGACGGCGTTTTTGAAAGACAAGCCGAAAGACGTGCATGTGATCTGCACCGGGCGCAACGCCAAGCCGGAACTGATCGAGATCGCCGATCTGGTCACCGAAATGACCGAGGTGAAGCATCACTTCCGCGCCGACTTCAAGGCCCAGGCAGGAATCGAGTTCTAAGATTATGACGGCCAGGGCGATCATGCTGCAAGGCACCGGCTCGGATGTGGGCAAATCCCTGCTCGCCGCCGGGCTGTGCCGGGCGCTTTTCCGCCGCGGCCATGTCGTGCGCCCGTTCAAGCCGCAAAACATGTCCAACAACGCCGCCGTCACTCCCGGCGGCGGCGAGATCGGCCGCGCCCAGGCGTTACAGGCGCGGGCCTCCGGTGTTGCTCCAACGGTGCATATGAACCCGGTCCTGTTGAAGCCCCAATCGGATATCGGCGCGCAACTGGTGGTGCTCGGCGAGGTGCGCGGCAATTACAGCGCGCGCGACTTTCAGCCCTTCAAGCAAAGCCTGATGCCGGAGATTCTTGAGAGCTTCGAGACGCTTAAAGATGAGGCCGATTTCGTCATCGTCGAGGGCGCCGGCAGCGCCGCCGAGATCAATCTCCGCCGCAACGATATCGCCAATATGGGCTTCGCCCTGGCGGCCAATGTGCCGGTGGTGCTGGTTGCCGATATCGACCGGGGCGGGGTCATCGCCAGCCTGGTCGGCACTTGGACGTTACTGCCGGAAGACGAGCGGGCGCTCCTCAAGGGCTTTATCGTCAACAAGTTTCGCGGCGATATCAGCCTGTTTGACGACGGCGTGACCATCATCGCCGAAAAAACTAGGCTCAAAAGCCTTGGCGTATTGCCGTATCTGGCCGCCGCCCGGCGGTTGCCGGATGAAGACGCCATGGCCCTGGAAAACCGGGAACGCGCGCCCAATGGGCAGGGGATCAAGATCGCCGTGCCGCGCCTTGCCCATATTGCCAATTTCGATGATTTCGATCCGCTGGCGGCGGAGCCCGATGTGGAGCTGGTGATGGTGCCGCGCGGCCAGGCGCTGCCCGGCGACGCCGCAATGGTGATCCTGCCCGGATCGAAAACCACCATCGCCGATATGAAGGATTTTCAGCAACAAGGCTGGGATGTGGACCTGGCCGCCCATGTGCGGCGCGGCGGCCAGGTGCTCGGCATCTGCGCCGGCTATCAGATGCTCGGACAGCGTATCATCGATGCGGACGGCATCGAGGGCGCGCCCGGCGAGACCAAGGGGCTGGGGCTTTTGCATATTGAAACCCGGCTTGGCGGCGACAAGACGCTGGCCGAGGCGGAGGGTACGGCGTCGGGCGGGCTGGGGCGCGTGCGCGGCTACGAGATGCATATGGGCCAAAGCAGCGGCGCCGATAGGGTGCGCCCGTTCCTGGACTTGGGCGATGAAGACGGCGGCGCGGTGTCCGAGGACGGGCGCATCATGGGCTGCTACCTGCACGGCCTGTTTGCCGCCGACGAATTCCGCGCCGCCTTCCTCGCCCGCCTCGGCGGCCATGGGTCGGGTCTGGCCTATGAAAGCGATGTGGAGGCGGCGCTCGATGAATTGGCGGACGCCATGGAGAGCCACTTAAATTTGGATGGTTTGGCCGCGCTAGCCCGCTAGCAGCGCTGCGATGGCCACCGCTGCAAACAACAATACACAGGCTATGACATAGAGCCGCAGCCCGGCGCGGATGTCGGCAGGGGTGGCATCACTGCGCCCATCGCCGATCCAGGGCGCATCTTCCACCATGGCGTCATAGATACGGGGGCCGGACAGCTTGAGGCGAAGCGCGCCGGCCATGGCGGCTTCCGGGTAGCCGGCGTTGGGCGAGCGGTGGCGGCGCGCGTCCCGGAATATGGCGCCGGCGCCCCGCCCCATGCCCGCCAGCGCGATCAGCAGCGCGGCGATACGCGCCGGAATATAATTGGCGGCATCGTCGAGGCGCGCCGCCGCCCAGCCGAAATGAAGGTGGCGCGGGGTCCGGTGGCCGATCATGCTGTCTGCGGTATTGAGCATCTTGTAGGCAATGATCCCCGGCAGGCCTAACGCCAACGCCCAGAACACCGGCGCCACCACCCCGTCGGAATAATTCTCGGCGAGGCTTTCGATGGCTGCCCTGGATACGCCGGCCTCGTCCAGCGCGTCCGTTTGGCGGCCCACCAGCATGGCCACCTGGTCCCGGCCGGCGCCCAAACCGTCAGCCTCCAGCGCCAGCGCTACCCGGCGCACATGCCGGTAAAGGCTGTTCTGGGCGATCAGGGTGGAGAGGATCAGCGCCTCCGCTGCGCCGCCATATTGCCACGCCGACAATGCGCTGTGCAGCCAATATCCAAGCCATAGGGAGAGCGCCAGCAGGCCCACGATGGCGGCGGTGCCGAGCAGTCGTTGCAAGCCGGAGCTGAGCCCATCCCGGTTTAAATGCCGGTCGAGAAATCCGATGGCGTGGCCGAAGATCACCACCGGGTGCGGCAGCGCCCTGTAGAGGCGCACCGGATCGCCGGCAACCGCGTCGATCAACAGCGCGGTCACGATTATGGCAAGGAATTCTGCGTCGGGCATGGCGGAAGTGGTATCAGGGGGCCGAAATCCGGTCAATCGGCGGCTGAATGGGCTTTAGCCATCGGCTGCATTGTTTTAATATGCGTCGCATATGAGATGGTAAAGCCCCATATCAGGGCGAGGGAAACAAATGCGTAAAACCGGGGTAATGATCTGCGGCCATGGCAGCCGCGACGATAAGGCCGTGGCCGAGTTCGCCAATCTACAGGCGCGCCTGAGCGAACGCTTTCCGGACTGGCCGGTGGAGTACGGCTTTTTGGAATTCGCGACGCCGATTATCCGCACCGGCCTCGACAAGCTGGCGGCCCAGGGCGTCGATCACGTTCTGGCGGTGGCCGGCATGCTGCTGTCGGCGGGCCATGTGAAGAACGATATCGCCTCGGTCCTAAACCAGTATCAGGCGGACCATCCCAACCCTGATTTCCTGATCGAATATGCCCGGCCGCTGGATGTGGACGCCAAGATGATGTACGCCGCCGAGGCCCGCATTCGCGAAGCCGTGGCCGCCGCGGACACCGATGTGCCCCTGGAAGAAACGCTTCTGATGGTGGTCGGGCGCGGCACGTCGGACCCGGACGCCAATGGCTCGATCTCCAAAATCTGCCGCATGTTGTGGGAAGGCATTGGCTTCGGCTGGGGCGAGGTGTGCTTTTCGGGCGTTACTTTCCCACTGGTGGCGCCGGGACTGGAACATGCCGCCCGGCTGGGCTACCGGCGCATCCTTGTCTTTCCCTATTTCCTGTTCACCGGAATATTGGTCAACCGCGTCTACGACATCACCGATCAAGTGGCCGCGCAATATCCCGACATCGAATTTCTAAAGGCCGGCTACCTCAACGATCATCCGAAAGTCATCGATACCTTCGAAGCCCGCGTGCACGGCATCGGCACCGGCGACAACGCCATGAATTGCCAGCTTTGCAAATACCGGGAACAGGTGGTCGGCTTCGAAGCCCACCAGGGGCTGCCGCAAATGAGCCACCATCACCATGTGGAAGGCATCGGCACCAACGCAAGCGGCGACGGCGATCACGGCCACGATCATGACCACGACCACGATGATCACGGCCACCAACATCCACCGCACCCCCACGCCGAGCATCCGCACGGGCCCGGCAAGCGCAATCCGGAAGCGGTGGAATAGGACCGGGGCCCCCGGGATAGTTAATTTGGGATATTTGAAAAACCCGGACGAGATTTATAAGGAATCTTTCGCCGCCATCCGGCGCGAGACCGATCTTTCGCGCCTGCCCGAAGGCTTGCGTCCGCTCGCCATCCGTCTGGTGCATAGCTGTGGCATGCCCGATCTGGTGGATGACCTGGCCTGGTTCGGTGATCCCGCCGCCGCGGCGGCGGGCGCAATTGCTGCCGGCGCTGATATTTGCGTCGATGCGACCATGGTCGAAAGCGGCATCATGACGGCGCGCCTGCCGGGCGCATCGTTAATCCTCTGCACCCTCAACGATCCGGAAACACCAGGTCTGGCGAAAGCGGCGGCAACCACCCGCTCCGCCGCCGCCATCGATCTATGGGGCGCCCGGCTGGACGGCGGGCTCGCCGTTATCGGCAACGCGCCGACCGCCTTGTTCCGCCTGATCGAAATTCTATCGGCGGGTGGCGCGGCCCGGCCCGCCGCCATCTTCGCCTTCCCGGTCGGCTTTGTGGGAGCCGCCGAATCCAAGCAAGCCTTGATCGATGCCGGACTGGATATTCCGTTTGTCACGGTAAAGGGCCGGCGCGGCGGCAGCGCCATGGCGGCGGCGGCCGTCAACGCCGTTATCCTCGGCGGCGATGAAGGCGCTGCGTCATGATCCCCTGGCTCAGCGTGATCGGCATCGGCGAGGACGGCATCGACGGCCTCAACGCTTCGGCGCGCGCGGCCCTCGAAAAGGCCGAGGTGCTGGTCGGCGGCGCCCGCCATTTGGCCATGGTTGA
>CAUZTZ010000272.1:0-6144 GCA_963582805.1 Alphaproteobacteria bacterium | reverse complement strand
CGCCGGCGCCTCGGCACCGGAGGAATTGGTCGAGGAATTGATTGAAAAGTTGAAATCCTTGCGCCAAGTGCGATTAGAGACCATTGATGGTGTCGAAGAAAATATTCAATTCAAGCTGCCGGCGGAACTGACTGATCTGGATGCCGATAACGCATCCAGGCACCGGAGGACCGTGTAGGGTGGCGGTTCCAAACATTCAGAAACTTCGGGTTGGCGCTTATATCATCGGGCAAAAGCTGCGCGGCGTTTCGCGCTATCCATTGGTGCTCATGCTGGAGCCGTTGTTCCGGTGCAATCTGGCCTGCCCCGGCTGCGGCAAAATCGATTATGAAGACGCGATCCTCAATCGGCGCCTGAGCGTTAAGGAATGCCTGGACGCGGTCGACGAATGCGGCGCGCCGGTGGTCTCCATTCCCGGCGGCGAGCCGCTGCTGCATAAAGAGATCGTTCCAATCGTCGAAGGCATCGTCGCCCGCAAGAAATTCGTCTATCTCTGCACCAACGCGCTTTTGTTGGAAAAACGGCTGGAGCGGTTCCGCCCAAGCCCCTATCTCACATTCTCGGTTCACCTGGACGGGCTGGATGCGGTGCATGACGAGGCGGTCAATCAATCGGGCGTGTTCGTTCAAGCGGTGGCGGCGATCAAGGCGGCCCGGGATCGCGGCTTTCGCGTCAACGTCAATTGCACGCTTTTCAACCAGATGACAGCAGAGCAACTGGCCGGCTATTTCGATTTCGTGACCCAAGAATTGGGCGTCGAGGGGATCACTATTTCACCGGGCTTCGCCTATGAGCGGGCGCCGGATCAGGATCACTTCCTGACACGGCAAAAAACCAAGCAGCTGTTTCGCGATGTCTTCAAATTGAATACGGGCAAAAAATGGCGGTTCAGCCAGTCGAGCCTGTTTCTCGATTATCTGGCCGGCAATCAGAGTTACTCCTGCACTCCGTGGGGCAACCCGACCCGTAATATTTTCGGCTGGCAAAGGCCATGCTATTTGCTGGGCGAAGGATATGCCGCTTCGTTCCAAGAGCTCATGGACGAAACCGAGTGGCAGAAATACGGAACCGGCAATTATGAAAAATGCGCCGATTGCATGGTTCATTGCGGCTACGAGCCGACCGCCGTCGATGACACCGTTGCGCATCCTCTGAAGGCGATGATGGTATCGCTCCGGGGGCCTCGCACCGAAGGCGCCATGGCTGAAGAAATATCGCTAGCCGCGCAGCGCCCGGCCGAGTTTACATACGAAGAAACCGTGGCCGAATTTTCAAGCGCTCAAAACACGGCTGAGAAGCGGAGCGACGCGGCGTAAACTCCGGTGCGCGGTGCGGCTTAAAATCGCAAGGCTGGCCAGTTTCGGAATATTCCATGGCTTTAAGACCGCGCCGGCCAATACCTTGGCATAATCGGGCTTGCCTTCGGGCGTGACCCAGCTGTTCACGAAACCAGGCAGCTCGGTGGCAACGTCATCCAACACCGCGCGCACCGCGATCAGCGGCAATCCGTGGGCTGCGGCGGCCATGGCGATGCGGTGCGATTCCATATCGGCGGCGGCGGCGGCGTATTCCTCGCCGGCCGATAATTTTTCCGTCTCCGCTCCGATCAGCGTGTCCGACCCCAACAAGACATCATCGAATACGGCCAAATCCGACAACGCGGCCCGGGCCGCTTGCAGCAACCCGGCGCGAATGTGGTTGTCGGTTGCATGGCTGCCGCCGCCCTTTTGTTTGATCGTCGCCGGTACCAGCAGATCACCGGTCTTGATGCCCGGGCGAAGGGCACCGGCGATACCAAAGCTTACCAACAGATCGCACCGGCTTTCGCCCAATTGCCGGGCAAGCGCCTCGGCCCGTATCGGCGATACACCGGAGGCCAAAATTTTCAGATTTAATTCGGTGGCAATATTGCGCAGGCAGTCGGCTTCGCTTTGTAATCCGGTGATGACGCCAACGGTTGGCAACTAGAGCGGTTCCGGACAGATATGAGACGCTCTATATCCCATAGCCGACGCGCAGATCGTTCCGTGTTGCCATGTCCTTATAGCGGGCCAGGGCAAGAAGCGGGAAATACCATCGATAGCCATGATATTTGAGGTAAAACACGCGCGGAAACCCAACCGCGTTGTAATGTTCCTCGGACCAGCCATCGTCGTCGTCGAAGGAATCGGTCAGGAAATTAATGCCGCGCTCGACGGCACTTGAATCGACGCGGCCCGCCGCCATCAATCCCAATATCGCCCAGGCGGTTTGCGAGGGAAGCGAGAGATCGAAATCTTCGCCCTTGCCGTCCCAGTAGCTGGCGCAGTCTTCGCCCCAACCGCCATCATCGTTCTGTTTGGCTTGCAGCCAGTCCGCGGCTTTGCCGACAAGTTCGCCGTCCAAGTCTTCGCCAACGGCGTTGAGCGCCGACAATACCGACCAGGTGCCGTAGATATAATTGGTGCCCCACCGCCCATACCACGACCCATCTGTCTCTCGCGCGGATTTCAAAAAATTCAGGCCCCGCTCGATTGCCGGGTGCGAGCGGTCATACCCCAATTGGGCGAGCATGCTGATACATCTGGCGGTGACGTCCGATGTGGGCGGATCCAGCAGCGCACCGTGATCGGCAAATGGAATATGTTCCAGGAAATAATAGGTGTTGTCGGCATCGAACGCCGCCCAGCCGCCGTTATTGGATTGCATGCCGAGCACCCATTCGGCGGCCCGGTTAAGCGCCGGCTCGTATTCCTTGCGGTTCATCCGGTCCATGGCCATGACAACGACCGCGGTATCATCCACATCCGGGTAATGATCGTTGCGGTATTGGAAGGCCCATCCGCCGGGCCTGAGATCGGGGCGCTTGCCCGCCCAGTCGCCCTTGATGTCCAGAATCTGGCGCTGCAACAGCCAATCGCCTGTTTTGGCCAGCTCCGCCTTGGCCTTGCCGTTGACCGATTCCATCATCGCGTGGGCGGCGAGGCCGGTATCCCAAACCGGCGAAAGGCACGGTTGGCAATAGGCTTCTTCGTCGGACACGATTAGCAATCGGTCGATGGCTTTGCGCGCGGTCTCTACCTTGGGATCATCGGCGGCCACGCCGAGCGCGTGGTAAACCATCAAGGCGTTGGCCATCGCCGGGAATATGCCGCCGAGGCCGTCTTCCTCGTTGGCGCGTACTTCCATGAATTCGAGTGCCCGGTCGATAGCCATTTGGGTCAGCTTGTTCGGGATCAGCGGTTCCATGGGCCGCACAATCTTGTCGAACGCGACCAAAAGTGATCCCATCCAATGGCCGGTCGGGTTCTTCTGCTTATACTTGGTGCCGTTGCGCGAAGGGCTGTTGAGCTCATTCAAATTTACGGCGCGCGGATTAACCGCCTTGGCGCGTAGCGCCGTCAATACCAGCAGCGGAACGGTGACGGTTCGGGTCCAGTAAGAGACCTTTTCCACATGGATTGGAAACCATCTGGGCGCCAGCAGAATCTCGACGCGGGAGACCGGAACCGCCCGCCACGATATGATGCCGAACATGGCCAGCGTGAAGCGGGTGAACACGTTACATTCGGGAAACCCGCCCCGGTCCAAAAACGCCTGTCTGGCGCGCACCATATGGGGCGCCTCGATATCATCGCCGGCAAGTTTGAGCGCGAAATAGGCCTTTACGGTCGCGCTGATATTTGATTCGCCGCCAAAATATAATGGCCAGCCGCCATCGCTGCCTTGGGTGCGCCGGATATAGGCGGCGATTTTCCGCTCCATGGCATCGTCCGGCGTGCCCAGGAAATGGTTGAGCATGATATATTCGGACGGAATCGTTACGTCGGCCTCCAACGCAAACGACCAGTGGCCATCGCCCGCGTGCATGGCCAAAAGCTGGTCCGACGCCGCGTCGATCACCGAATCCAGCCGGCCGCCGCCCGAGAGCAGCTGCGCGCCGGACTGAAAATTGCTGCTATGTGGATCAATATTCTGCATGGAGCACTAGAAACGCCAATTATTTCAACCTTATAAGGGTATCCGCGAGGATGCGAATAATACTTTTTTTCGCGTTTATGCGGCTATTTTGTCAAGAATTTTCCGATTTGTAAATCTTAGGCTTGGAGGCCGGCACCGCCGGCTCCGGGTGATTCAATTAGTGGCTGAATAGGGTGGATTTCAATATCAGCGCCGATTTTTCGAATTTGGAAAGTGCCACCCGCTCGTGAGGCCGGCCCCAGCCCCGGTCCAGAATGCGCAGGAACAGCCTCTGGTACACATTTTTCATGATCAACGCCGGCCGCACCCGGGATCGATCGCAGGAATTTATTAGCCGTTCCGCGTCTTGGAACTGCAACGCCGCCATTTCGGCGATGTGATCGCACACCGCCGCCAATCCGGCATTGAATTGGGGGTTCAAAAGATCGCCCAAATCGACGCCCTCGGCGCGCAGCAAGTCGGCGGGCAGATAGATATGATCGCGCTCCCAATCTTCACCCACGTCTCTTAGGATATTGGTCAATTGCAGAGCGAGGCCGAGGGCCTTGGCCAGCTCGGCGCCGATGCCGTGCTCGATTTCAAATACAGCCACCGACATGCGCCCAACCGAGCAGGCAACCCGGTCGCAGTATAGGACAAGCTCATCCATGTCCCGGATTTGGAGGGCCGGAACCGCGTCCATGAGCATGCCGTCGATCACCGCATCGAAATCCTTTTGCTGCAGCCCAAATTTATCGATGTGGATATGGAGCGCTTCGGAAATCGGCTCAACCGGCGTGCCGTTGAATAGCTTTTCGATATTCTGTTTCCAGAGCCTGAGGCCTAAATTTTTGGCTTCGATGTCATCGTCGCCATCGGCGATATCGTCGACCAGACGGCAAAACGCATAGATCGCATACATGGCCGAACGCTTGTGCCGCGGCAACAGGCGCATGGCCCAATAGAACGACGATCCGGATTTCCGCGTGATGTCGGCGACCACCTGATCCGATGCGGGCTGTGGCGATTGATCCATGGTCATCGGTCCGGCTCCCGGGCGGGCGGGGCCGCTATTTGCCGGTTGCGCCACACGGGCGGTTTGCCGGTCAGGTATTTGCGTGCCGAATCAATAGTCATGAGGGTATATAATAAAGCAGCGACCGGCATAAAAACAGAGGCCCAGGCGGGCTGGCGGTATAGCGCTAACGCGGGCAGATAACTGGCCGCCATCAAGACCCAGGACGCGGCGCCCAAGCCCAATAGCGCCGGGGCTCCGAAGACCGCTCCCGCCAGAACCGATGCCGGCGGAGCGAGGTATATGATGATCATGGCGGCAATCGTTCCGATCAGCGCCGGGACCGAATGGGACAGTTGCACGAAGGCGGTGCGGGTTACCATAGACCAGATATCCGACAACCGGTCATAGGCGCGCAAACTTAAAGATTCTCGGGCGAGGCCGAGCCAAACGGGGCCATGGGGTTTTAGCAATTGGGCCACGGCGCAATCATCGATGATGCGGTTCCCGATTTCCTCGATACCGCCGGCCTTGTCCAATATATCGCGCCTGACCAGCATGCAGCCACCGGCGCCGGCGGCGATTTTGCGCCTCGGGTCATTGACCCAGCGGAACGGGTACAGCATTTGAAAATAAAATACGAAGGCCGGGATGAGCAATTGCTCCCAGATCGATTGGCATCGCAACATCACCATTTGCGATACCAGAACCAGATTTTCCGCCTCCGCCTTGGCGACCAGATCGGTTACGGTATTTGCCGAATGGCGGATGTCGGCATCGGTGAAGAGCACATATTTGGCTTGCCGGTATTGATCTTCGATCGCCTCCAGACCTTGGTTCACTGCCCACAGTTTGCCGGTCCAGTTTTCCGGCAACGGGCTGCCTTCGATAATTTGCAAGGCCGGATCGCCCGCCGCAGCTGCCACCGCCAGGGCCTGCGTGGCGTCGCTGCTTTGATCGTTCACCAGATATATCCGGTAGCCGCCCGCATAGTCCTGGGCCAGATGCGCGGCGACGGCTTCGGCGATATTATCGGCCTCGTTGCGGGCGGGAATGACGGCGGCCACATCGGGCCAGGGATGCGCGCTACCGGCGGCCGCGGCAGGCAGAAATTGATCGGATCGCCAGAAGGCGCCGCGAAAGACAATCAGATAGACCCAGGCGGCCAAGGCCAGGCTGGCGGCGGCTAA
>CAUZTZ010000271.1:0-6161 GCA_963582805.1 Alphaproteobacteria bacterium | reverse complement strand
AGAAGCGCAAACATTGATGCATGCGGATCGCCCAGCTGACCTCTTCATCCACATAAGGCTCAATCATCTGGGCGCCCCAATAGCCGTGGTCGGAGCGGATGAAGCCGGACACCGCCACATCGTGCAGCAAACAGGCGAGCACCATATGCTCGGGCAGGCCGTTCTTTTGCGCCAGGTTGGCGCTTTGCAAGAGATGCTGCTGGCCGCCGATCTGGAAACGGAGGCGGATGAAATCCATGAAGGTGGGCGCCGCCGGCATCTGCGGCAGGCGCGCATCGTCGCCCATCAGCAATTCACGGCCACTGCCGATACCGAAATCGGCGCGTTCCGGCTGGGTGCCGTCGGACAACAGATAAAGGTTCGATTTGGTGACGATGCGGTCGCCAAGCTCGCGCATTTGCGCATATTCGATCGCGTCGGCGCGCTCGGAAATTGAAGTTCCTTCATCCATCGGTATGTCCCCTTTATCAGCGGTTCGGATTTGCGAGGCTATAGCCTAGTTTCAATGGCGTCTCGAAGCCAGCCGATAATCGGGTAATTACTGGGCGGCGACCATCGAGCCGGAGGGATCGGAGGTTCCGATGACCCGGATCATGGGGACATGGAGGGTGACCGCCGTGCCCTTGCCGGGGGCGCTTTCAAGGCTGAGGCTGCCGCCGTGCATTTCCATCAAGGCGGCTGACAACGGCAACCCCAATCCGGTTCCCTCACTCTCCATTTTCATCGCATTTTTCACTTGGCCAAAGGGTTTCAGCGCCAGTGCAATATCGTCTTCGTTCATACCGATGCCGGTGTCGGCGATGCGAATCTCGAAGGCGCCGTCGCTGGTCAGCTTGGGCGCGATGGAAATGCGGCCGCCTTCGGGGGTGAACTTGATGGCGTTGGCGACGATATTGATAAAAACCTGCTTGAAGCGGCGCTCGTCGATGAACAATCGCGGCAAGCCGGTCATGCGCCCGGTATCCAGTTGAATGCCGCTGTCTTCGGCGCGCGGTTTGACGATGCTCATTACCGACGCGCAGCAGGCATCGAGATCGGCTTCCGTCTCCTGCAGCTCGAGGCGGCCCGATTCCACCGCCGACACATCAAGCACGTCATTGATAATATCCAGCAAATGCTCGCCCGAAAAATAGATATCTTCGGCATATTCTCCGTATTTACCATTGGCCAGCGGGCCGTACAGCTCCCTTCGAATGGTATCGGCGAAACCGATGATGGCGTTCAGCGGGGTGCGCAACTCGTGGCTCATATTGGCCAGGAATTCCGACTTCGCCCGGTTTGCCAATTCCGCCATTTCCTTGGCCCTGACAATTTCCTGTTCCGCTTGCTTGCGCTCGGTGATATCGAAATGGAAGGCGATCATCGAGCCGTCGTCGAGGGTGATTTTGCGGATGAAATAGGTGCGCCCATCAAAGGTAGTGGTCTCGCGGTCGTTGAAATCCACTTCGAATTCGGCGATGCGCTCGGCGATCCATTGTTCTTGATCGGCGAAGGAATTGCGCATGTTGCGGCTTTCGGCGATCAGCCTGACATAATCGTCATACAGCACGCCGGGGATCAGTTTGTTGGCAATTTGGCCCTGGATTTTGGCGAAAAAACTGTTGCAGGCGATGAAGCGCCGATCCGCGTCCCACCAGGAGAAGCCGGCCAGCAGATGTTCCATGGCGTCGATAAAGCGCTGCTGGGTGGTTCTGATTTTCTCCCGGGCCTCAATCTCGGCGGTATCGTCGCGAATGATGGACAGCGAATATGTGCGCCCGCCAGCTTTGAATAAGTTGGTGTGGATGGTGATTGGAAATGTCGAGCCGTCTTTGCGCCGGTGAACGCCTTTCAATGTGCCCACCGGTTTGCCATCCAGCAATTCATCGTAATTTTCGATGCGGGCGGTTTCGCTCAGCTCGGCCTCGATATCGGGCACGCTCATGCGCAAAAGTTCGGATTTCGAATAGCCGAGGCTATCGCATGCGGCCCGGTTGACATCGACAATCTTGCCGGTGGTATTGTCGTTGATGTCGAGAACATAGATCGGATCGGCGGCGCTTTCGAATATGGAGCGGAATTTCTCCTCGCCGAGCCGCATGGTCTCGAAGATCGGATTGGAAAAGCGCATCAGGAAGGCGGCGCCGATGGCAATGGCGGCGAGCGCCATGGCGAAGGCGAGCAGGGCGGCGCGGATAAACGGCGCGCGCACTTCGGATATATCGACCTTGGCGACGATGCCCAGATTTAATATCGGCAGCGGCCGGTAGGCGGCAAGTACCTGGTTTCCTTGATAGTCGAAACCCTTCATGGAGCCGCGACTGCCGTTGAGCGCGCGCTGCATTGGCTCGGCAAGGCCGGATGCGAAGGGCACCGTCATGGGCGTATCGAAAGAAAAGGGCTGCGCGCTTCCCGGATCCAAGTGTTTGTTGGACGCAACGTATTGGATGGCGCCGCCTTCCTTGCGCGCCAAAGTGATTTCGCCCGAACGCCCGAAGCCCGAATAAATTTTGCGCGCATTTTCAACTTGCTCGATTGTGATGAGGCGCGCCGTATCCGGGCTTTGCTTCATCACTTCGACAAAGTGATAGCGGTTGAACTTGGCGATGGTGCTGATCAGCGCTGCCTGACCATCGACCAGTTCGGTCAAGCGATTGCCGCGTTCCGTGACGGCGGTCGAGTAAAGCAAAAATGAGGCGGCCGCGTCGACCACCAGCGCGACCACGATCATGGTCGCGACTAGCGGAAGAATTCGGCTCTTCCGGTGGCTTTCGCCGACGAGTTGCTTCAGTGCATTCATCGCTGATCGATGAGCGGAGCCCTGTTTTAGCCGTACGAATTGTATTATTTAATGCCGATTTACCGGGTCCGCGCTCCTGCCTAGCTTCCAAATGAATTAGCAGATTTGGATATGGGGTCGAATTGGCCGAGTTCAATCTATTTTTGTGGGCAATCGGCTGGTGTCCGGGATGCCTCGATCTTAGGCTCGCGATCTGTTATGTAGCCGCAAATAAGTGGGAGTGACCGCCATGCCCCAATCATCAGGGCTCAAAGACCAGCGCCGGGGCAATCAGCCGGCGCCCGCCGATCTTCGCGAATGGCTGGAGCGCATCGAAGCCGATGGCGGCCTGCACCGGATCGACAAGCCGGTCAGCGCCTCCGAAGAGCTGTCGGGCATTACCTATATGGCGGCGCGCTATGAAAATTCGCCGGCGTTACTGTTCGAAAATATCGAGGGCGATGAAACCGGCACCCGCATCCTCGCCAACATGCTGGGCGCCTCCAAGCGCCGTTTCGCCCATGCCTTAGGCATCCAGCCCGATCTCTCGACAACCGAATTGATCCAGGCCATGCGCGCCATTTCGGCGTCTAGGATTGAGCCGGTCATGGTCGATGCTGCCGCAGCGCCGGTCAATGAGATCGTCCTCACCGGCGACGATATCGATTTGACCCGCCTGCCGGTGCCGCGCTTCTGGCCCGGTGATGGCGGCGATTATATCGGCACCGGCGACATCACCTTTACCCGTGATCCCGATAGCGGGCGCCTCAATGTGGGCTGCTACCGGCAAATGCTGCAAGGGCCCCGGCGTATCGGCATGTATTGCTCGCCGGGCAAGCATGGCGGGCTGGACCGGGAAGCTTGGTGGGCGCGCGGCGAGGATTGCGAAGTGGTCGCCGCCTACGGCATCGATCCGGTATCGTTCATGGTTGCCGCCCAATCGTATGGACCGGATGTGTCGGAGTTGGATGTCATCGGCGGGCTGATGGGATCACCGGTGGAATTGTGCGCCGGCGTCGCCACCTCGCTGCCGATCCCGGCGCGCGCCGAGATCGTTATCGAGGGCACCGTGACCAAGGGCGATACCGCCATGGAAGGCCCGCTTGGCGAATTCACCGGCTATTACGGACGGCCCGAGGGCTTGCAGCCGGTGATCGAGGTGAAGGCGCTGCACATGCGCTCCGATCCAATCTTAACGGCGGCGCTGATGGCCGATTATCCGGCCTGCGAGATCGGCGCCTATTACGCGGTCATGCGTTCGGCCGCCATCTGGGACGATCTGGAGCGGTTTGGGCTGCAAGGCATCGAAGGCATCTACTGCCATCCGGCGGCGGCGTCCGGCTGGGGCATGACCGTCATCGCCATCGAACAGCGTTACGCCGGCCACGTGGCGCAAATCCTGGCCGCCGCCGCCCAATGCCCGGCCGGCGCCTATTTCACCAAATGGATCATCGGCGTCGATGCCGATGTGGATCCCGCCGACATGAATCAGGTGATGTGGGCCATGAGCACCCGCTGTAATCCGGTGGACGATATCGATTTCCAACGGAAAACCTGGTCCACCGGCCTTGATCCCAGCCAGTTCCCGCCCGAATTGCGCCCCTATGGCTCGAAGGCGCTAATCGACGCCTGCATGCCGCACCGCCATCTAGCCGATTTCCCAAAGCGGACGACTTTGCGGAAATCGGTCGCCGAGCGGGTGGCCAGACGCTGGAACGAGCTTGGCTTGCCCGGCAATGCGCCGGACTTGCGGGCGTTTCACGAAGAAGAATAAGGGACGCCGTAACGGGCTTAGGTTGGCTGCGGCTATCCCCAGAGCCGCGAGGTTGCCAGGTCCGCGCCTTCGCGCAGGGTTTTCAGCTTGGCCCAGACCACGTCTTCGGAGACCCACTCCCAGCCGACGAAGGTGCCGAAGCCGCAATCGACGCCGGCGATCACGCGTTCCTTGTCGCCAACCGCGTCAACCACGCGCTCGATGCGCTGGGCCACCACCTCTGGATGCTCGATGAAGTTGCTCTTGGAATCGATCACCCCGGGGATGATGGCCATCTCGGGCGGCGGCCGGTTCGCCTTGAGCGCTGCGGTCTCGTGCTGGCGCCGGGGATTGGCGAATTCGAGCCCGACGGCGCCGACTTTGGCCTGATAGATCGGCGGCAGCACCACTTCCATCGGTACGTCGTAGCAATGCGGCCCTTCCCAGTTGCCCCAGCACACATGCAGCCGCACCCGGTCCCTGGGGATGCCCTCAATCGCCCTGTTCAGCGCGTCCACATGCTCCTCGACCTTTTCTGCGAATTCGGCGTCGGTCAGATCCTGATAGAGCAGCACCCGTTCCATTGCCAGGTCGGGGGCGTCGATCTGCAGCACGAAGCCCGCATCCACCACGGCCCGGTATTCCTTGGACATCTCGCGCACGATGGCGTCGAGATAGGCTTGATCGGATTCGTAATAGGCGTTCATCATGGTGGTCGCGATGATGCCAGGAGAGGGTGCGTTCATGAACCGCTCGGCCGCCTGCGCATTGGGGTTTTCCGCATTGCGCAAGGATCGATTGATCTCTTTTTGCAGCTCGGCTTCACCGTGATAGGAAAGCTCGCCGATCGCCTCGGGGGCGTCGAACACCTTGCTGGTCTTCGGGATGCGCGCCTGCATGCGTTCGGTGAATTTGGCGAATTCGATAAATTCCCGGCCATATGGCCGGCTCGAAACGCCGCCAAAGCCGCGCATTCGTTGCGGGATATAGGTCTGGAAGCCGACCCGGCCCTGCTCGCCGTCGTTGGCGATGTCGATGCCGGCTTGCGCCTCTTTTTCCATAACATAGGCGACCCGTTCCTCGGCCACCTCGTCGATCATCTTGGGATCGATCCGCTTGCCGTCCTCGTCGTCGATGAGCAGAGAGCTTAAGGGCTCGCCACGCGGCAAACTCCCTGCATGGGTGGTGAGAATTCTGTCCGTGCTGAGTTTCATAAAACGCCTTCCTTAAGGATATTTTTTTGGCTGCTTCCAATGTTGCGCAAAGGATAGCAGATGCATTAACGTGGCACACTGTTCAGCGCGCTTCATTCCGGGATAACACGGGATCAATTTATTTGAAACCAGGGAGACAAATTATGGCATCTACGAATAAAATTTTGCTTGGGCTGGCCGCGTTCGGTTTCGCCTTGCAATTCGCAAATGTGACGCCTTTGCACGCGCAAAGTAAGTTCGCCGGCGTTGATTTGGCGCCGAACAAGATCGGCGGCATCAAAGATATGCAGGACGTGAAGAAATATTGCGGCACGAAGGACTTAAAAGTCGCGTTTTCCGACGGCTGGGGCGGCAATTATTGGCGCCAGATTACGCGCCGCGAATTCGAGAACGAAGCCTCCAAATGTCCGAACATCAAAGCGGTTCGCTACACCGA
>CAUZTZ010000270.1:0-6185 GCA_963582805.1 Alphaproteobacteria bacterium | reverse complement strand
TCCGCATAGGCGGCCAACAGATCCGCGTGCGGAATATCCGTCTCGCCGCTGACGCCGCTGACGCCGCCGGTGATGTCGGTCATGACAAACGTGGTTCCGATTGTGTTGTTGCTCTCACGGAGCATATAGGCATGTGCCGTCGTTCAATAGGCGCAACTGTGCAGGGCCGATGTTCGGGCCGCTATCAGTTCGATCTGATTGCGCGAAATGGCGCGAAAATGGGTGTCGAAGTCGCCCATATGCTCGGCGGGCAGGTAGTTGGTCACGGCCAGATCCCAATAGCCTTGCTTGGTATCCGGAACCGACGACAGGGCGCGCAGGATATAGGCGTTGCGCGTGCCCGGGTAGAGATCACCATCTTCTTCGGTGGCGTCTTCGGGCTCGACAATGGGCACCCACGCGGCGGCGCGCTTGGCGCCCGAAGACGTGTACCTGATGGGCTCGCCCGACGCCGGCTCCGGCAGCGGGACATCATCGTGGCCGATGCCGGCGGCGAAGGTATCCATGATCATCGCCGCGGACACCAGACCGATGGTCTCCACATAAGCGCCGTCCGATATGCCGCTATCGACGGCGCCGCGCACCCAGCTTTCGGTCAGGCGCCCTGGATCGTTGACGATGCGGTGGATCACTTCCACCATCATCGGCGAAAGATCGGTGGCCGATTGGTGGGTGCCTTCGCCTGAATTCGGCGACAGGGCGTCTTTCTGGATTTTGCAAAACGCGCAGTTGCGCACGTTGCGCACCTCGGCGCCGATGGCGACGCGTTCGGCGCCGCTAAGCCAGGTGCCGGGCGCCGCCAAATGCTCCCAAAAACGGGTCTGGGCGCCGATCAAATCCTCGCGCACGGTGAGATCGGATTGGGGGTAGCTGATGGTCATTGTCTGTCACCATTCCATTTGAGCCAATTCCTATGATGACAGAGTGACCGGCATTGCCGGTAATTTCAATGCAGGCAAATCAAATCATTGTCGCTTGCAGCCGCCGGTAATAATATATTGAGGATCGGTGGGGTATTTATTATGAACGATCACGCGTTCCGGCCCGCCGGCGAATGTTAAGCGAAAGGGTTTCGATGCCATCTGCCGTGGATTCCGTTTTTGAAATCGCCTTCTGGTTTTCCGACCGGGCGCTCAACGACAATGAATATCTGCAGCCCATCAAGCTGCAATATCTGATGTTCCTGGCGCAGTCCTATTTCGCCGTCGCCTATGAGGGCAAACGGCTGGTGCCGGCCATTTTCGTCGCCGAGGTGGTCGGACCGATCGAGCCTTCGATCTATCAGGCTTTTACCCGGGGCCGCCCCAACCTGGACGTGCCGATCAATCTCGACGACGATGTGCGCTCCTTCGTGGACAGCATCTGGCGCCGCTTCGGTCATCATTCGGCGGATTATCTGGCAAAGCTTTGCCGCCGCAATCCCGCCTATAAGGCGGCTCTGAAGCGCGGGCGGCGCGCCGAAATCGATCTTACCGAAATGCGGGATTCGTTCATCGCCTCCACCGAAACCCCGGCTGTCGATAGCGTCGTGAAGCCCAAGGTCATGCGCTCGCACACCGGCCGTGCCGTCGAGGTCAAGGCCTGGGCGCCGAGAAAAGTAAAGCCGAGCTAGGGTTTCGGCCCCTTAGGCCAGCAGCGCCACCAGGAATATCAGCAGTAAGGTGACGATCACGGCGGCCGAGGAGCCTGTCGCTTGGGTGCGGGCGAGTAGACCTTTGGGGCCATGGTAGCGGAATACGGTAGCAATGAAGCGGTTCAAATTTTCAAACAGATCGGCGATCAGGGAAGTCCAGGCCCGCGCGCCCGCATCCATAAACCAGTTGATGAATTTGGGTACCAGCCAGCGATAGCTGAAATCGAAATCCAAAACTGTTGAGCGAAGCTCCGGTGGATACAGCCCGGTTCGTTGCAGCACGCCAAATGCCAGCGCCGAGAACATCAGAAGCTGCAACATGGTCACCACGTGGGTGGTTGTATAAGGCGTGTAGTCTACCGGGAACGGCAACAGCGCGTAGAGCGGCTGCGGATAGACACCAATGCCGATGCAGAAGAACGCAGCAAGCCCCATGGCCAGCAGCATATTGAAAGGCGCCTCCTTGGGCCGCTTACCGGAATCATGGGCGAAGAAGGCAAAAAACGGAATTTTAATTCCGGAATGATGAAAGACGCCGGCCGATGCAAACAACAATACCAGGAACGGGATCAGATAGCCCTCCTCGGCGGCCGAAGTCAGGATCATCGATTTGGTGACAAATCCGCTGAACAGAGGAAAGGCGGAGATGGAGGCCGAGCCGATGATACAAAATCCAGTTGTCCAAGGCATGGTCTTGTACAGTCCGCCCAATTCCGAACCTTTGGCCGTGCCCACCCTGTGGAGCACCGCCCCCATGGACATGAACAAAAGCGCCTTGTAGAGAATATGGGCAAAGGCGTGGCTGACCGCACCGTTAATTGCCAAGGTCGTGCCGATGCCTATGCCGGCCACCATGAAACCCAATTGGTTGTTGAGGCTATAGGCGAGCACCCGGCGCAAATCGTTTTCGATGACTGCAAAGAATATGGGAAATGCGGTCATGGCTACGCCGATCCAAATCAATATTTCGGTGCCCGCATAGCCGCGCGCCAGAGCATAGACCGCTAACTTGGTGGTGAACGCCGACAAGAACACCGTGCCCGTGGGCGAGGCTTCCGGATAGGCATCTTGGAGCCAGTTGTGCAGCAACGGGAAGGCGCACTTGATGCCGAAGGCAATCAGAATCAGGATGCCGCCAAGGCTGTCCACACCGATGTTATTGAAGGCCACGGATCCGGTTTCGTTGGCCAGCAAAACCGCGCCTCCGGCCAGCAGCACGCCCGATAATATTTGGATCATTAGGTATCGCATTCCGGCGCTGTAGGCCCGCTCTGTGCGCCCCGCCCAGATCAGAAACACCGATGACACCGCCGCCAATTCCCAATAGACGAACAGGGTAATCAAATCGCCGGCGAATGTTGCACCCACCGCCGCGCCGACATAGACCAATGCCGAAGTCTGTTCCGCCAAATCTTCATTATGCCAGGCAAAAATGATGGCGATGGCGGCGGCAATATAAAAGATATAGCCGAATATCAGGCTGAGTTTGTCGACGCGCACATGGGTCAGTTCGAATCCGAACACAGGCATAGCGCCGAAGGTTCCTGGATCAAGCAACATCAATTGCCAAAGCCCCAGCAACGGCAGCGCCAGCATATAGGCCGAACGCAGATGGCCCCGGACGAACGGCACGAAAATCGCGCCGGCGATCATCAACAGGCCGGGGGGAAACTCAGCGATCATAGTAGTCCTCGTCGCGCTTCAGAAATTTGCGCAATTCGCGCGCCGTCAGTACCAAGGCAAAGGAAAGGAAAAATCCGAATAATCCGAAAAATCCGAACCAATGCTCAAAGGGAAAAATCACGTGCTTTTCGTAAAAAGCGTCGGATGCAAACAGCAGGGCGCAGATCGCGACCAGTATCCAGAACAACTTGTGGACGTTGCGGATGTCATCGAGCCAATAGGTCCTAGTTGGGCTCTCTTCCGGGGCGGTCTTATTTTTCGGGGTTTCGCTCACGTCACTTTGCTTCCATCACGGTTTGGCCAGAGGCGCCAGCAATTGGCCGATATCGCCAGCCGCAAAAAACAGTGCGAAGGTGCCTGCCGCCGAGATAACGATCGCAATCAGGCAGAACAACGGCGCTTCTTCAATGCCGCCGCCGCCGGCACCGCCCGCCGCCGCCGCACCGACCGATTGCGGCGCCGGCAGCGGCCGGAAAAAGGCGCGCACCACGATCGGCATCAGATAGGCGACGCTGAGGATCGAAGACAGCATCCAAACGGCGATGAATATGAATTGCTCACCTTCCGCCGCGCCCAACATCAGGTGCCACTTGCTCAGGGAGCCGCCCATGGGCGGCAGGCCAATAATACTGAGGGCGCCCACTACAAATGCAATCATGGTTACCGGCATTTTGCGGCCGATGCCGTTCAGTTCACTCACCAGGGTCAGGTGATGGGCTGTGTAGATCGCGCCGGCGCAGAAAAATAGGGTGATCTTTCCAAACGCATGCATGACGATGTGCATGCCGCCGCCGACCACGCTGGCCCCGGTGGCGATAGCGGCTCCCAAGATGATATAGGAAAGCTGGCTGATCGTGGAATAAGCAAGCCGTGCTTTCAGGTTATCTTTGCGCATGGCCACAACCGATGCGATCAGCAGTGTCGCCGCCGCGATTCCGGCGAGCAGCAGGGACGCGCTGGTTCCGTTCACCAAATCGATGCCGAAGATATAGATGATCACCTTCAGCACCGTGAAGACGCCGGCCTTGACGACCGCAACCGCATGCAGCAAAGCGCTGACTGGCGTAGGCGCGACCATGGCGGCGGGCAGCCAGCGATGGATCGGCATCAATGCCGCTTTGCCGATGCCATACATATAGAGGAACAGGAGCACGCCGATGAGGCCGTCGGAAACTTTACCCTTAAGGATGCCGCCTGGGGTGAAATCTAAGGTGCCCGCCGCGTTCCATGTCCAGATGATGCCGAGTAACAGTAGCCCGATGGATGTGGACATCAGTATGCCCAAATAGACGCGCCCCGATTTGACCGCTTCTTCGGTGCCAGAATGGGTCACCAGCGGATAGGTACAGATGGTCAGGATTTCATAGAATACAAACAGGGTCAGCATGTTGCCGGCAAAGGCGACACCGATGGCACTAGCCAGGGAAATGGCGAAAAAGAAATAGAACCGGGTCTGGTTACGCTCGTTATTGCCGCGCATGTAGCCAATGGAATAGAGCGAATTGACGATCCAAAGCCCCGAGGCAACGAGACCGAAAAGCATTCCCAGCGGCTCCACTTTCAGAAACAAATCGAGGCCCGGGAAAATGGTACCAAAAACCAGGCTCGGCCGGGCGCCGCCAAACACATCGGGAGTGATGCCGGCGACGGTCAGAAACAATGCTACCGCTGTGATCAGCGTCGCCGTCTCGCGCAGGTTGGCGTTGCGGCCAACGGCAACGATGGCAAGCGATCCGATCAGCGGAATGGCGAGCGACCAAAAGAGCGGGTTTTCCATCATCCGCCGTTACCCATAAGGATTTCCGCCGCCCGGCGCGCGGTGCCGACGCTAAGCTCCGTGTTGGTGCCGAAATATATGTTGGCGGCAACCAGGACCCAGAGCGGAACCAGCATCGCCGCCGGCACCTCGGTGACCACCGCCGCGCCGTCCGGGCGCGGGCGGAAATAGGCCGCCTCGATCACCTTCCAGAAATAAATCACCGCCAGCAACGAGGAAGCCACGATTACCACGGCGACCATCCACCAGCCTTTTTCCAAGGCGGCGTTGATCAGGAACCATTTGGAGACAAAGCCGGTGGTCAGCGGGATGCCGATCAGTGAAAACCCGGCGAGCACGAAGGCGGCCATGGTAAACGGCATGGATTTTCCAATCCCCGCCATATCGTCGACCTTGGTCGATCCGATACGGTAGAAAACGCAAGCCAGAACCAGGAACAGCGATCCCTTGATCAGGGCATGGTTAAACAGATGCAGGATGCTGGCCATGGCGCCGGTTGCGGTTACCAAAGATATGCCGATAACGATGTAACCCAACTGGGCGACGCTGGAATAGGCCAAAAGCCGCTTGGCGTTGTCCTGGAAGATGGCCACCGCCGACATGCTTAGCGCTGCGATGATGCCGAGGACCAATAACAGATTGCTGACCGGCAGGCCTTCGAATATTCCAGCGCCGAAAAATGTGTAGTATATGCGCAAGAGCACATAGACCGCGACTTTGGTCGCCGTCGCCGCCAGAAACGCGGTGACCACCGACGGCGCATAGGTGTAGGCGTTCGGCAGCCACAGATGCAACGGAAAGAGACCCATCTTCAGCCCGATGCCGACGGTCAGGAAGCCGACGGCGACAAGGATGGTTTTGGTCTCGGCGACGGCCGGCAGCCGTTCCGCCAGATCGGCCATATTCAGCGTTCCGGTCATCTGATACATCATGCCGACGCCGATAATGTAGAAGGTCGCGCCAATGGTGCCCAAGACCAGATAGCGGTAGGCCGCCGTCAACGCCCGGCGTTCCTTGCCGAGGCTGATCAGCACATAGGTGGACAGCGACGATATCTCCAGGAACACAAACAGATTGAACGCATCACCGGTC
>CAUZTZ010000269.1:0-6196 GCA_963582805.1 Alphaproteobacteria bacterium | reverse complement strand
CGAACCGAACAGATTGAGCGACGACTTGGGGCCCAATATGAAGGCGGTTCCGGCCAGACCCGACAAGATCATCGCCGCGCCGAGGGGCACCAATGACAGCGAAAAAGCCCACATGGCGGCAAACATGATGGCCGCCAGTAAAACCGGCTTTTTCTGCAAGGCGTCGGAAAATTCGATACCGAAATAGGTGAACGTCACCAGCGCCGCCGCAAGCATGAGGGCGAACACCAGCGGGCCGTTCCAGCCACCCAGTTTGCTTTCCGCACCACCAGTCGGAACCAGCGGCACCAGCAACGCGACCGCCTGCACCACCACGCTGATCGCCAGCAGCACCGTGATCGTCCACATCACCGGCCCCCTCGGAAAAGCCATGATCCAGGTGGTCTCGTCGCGCCCGGCGATGGCTTCGCTTTCGAGGGCCACCTGCCAAGCCAGGATGATGATCGATAGCAACAAGGCGGCAGCGCCAAAATTCCGGAACCAGCGGGCCCGCGCCACCGTGATAAATTTCGAAATGATGTCCAGGGTAAGATGTTTGTTGCCGGCCAGCGCGGCGGGAAAGCAGGCGACGATGGCGACGCCCATAAGCTGCTCCACCAGCTCGTTAAAGCCGGCAATAGGCGATTGTGCCCAGGCCCGAAGCGCCACATCGATACTCGTCAGCATCGACAAGGTGAGCATCAGAACGACGCCCATGAAAGCTAGGTAACTGGACAGCCTGATATTGTGGTCCGTCACGTTGATAATGCCGGGAAGCGGACGGGCGAGCCGTAAGCGCCCGCCCGTAGCACCTATTTCACCGCATTATATTGGGCGAGAAATGCCTCGATGGTCTGGGCGCCGCCCGCCGTCCGTGACTTCCAGGCCTCGATAGCGGACTTGGTCAATTCAGCGCCCAGCTTGGCTTGCGCGGGGCTCAATTCGACCATTACCTGACCCGGCATTTTGCCGATCGCCTTCTTGCTTCCCAGCCAGACGCCGTCCCAGAATTTGCCCAGAGAGCGCGAAAAACCTTCTCCCGAATGCGCCGCCAGGATGCGCTTTGCCTCGGGGCCGAGACCGGCCAGCGATTTCGGATTGGCAACCACGGTCGAGGTGGCTCCGCCGGAATTAACCTCGAAATGGTTTTTCACCACCTCTTGAAGTTTAAACGGAAAGAATGCGGTCCACACCGTGAGCACGCCGTCGACCAGTCCCTTCTGCACGGCCTGGTAGGTCCTCGGCAAAGGTACCGATATGGGCGTCGCGCCGTAACTCTTGACCACGTCGCCAGCCACGCGGCTGAAAATGGCCAGTTTCTTACCCTTCAAATCCTCGAATTTTTTAACCGGGAACGTGGTGTGGATCGAAAATTTTGGAAAGGTGTGGATGGCCAGCGGCGTAACCTCGTCAAACTCGGCATCGAACAGGCCTTTTTTATACAATTTTCACATGGCGACCGATGCCCGTTCGGCATTGGTATAAAGCCCCGGCAACCGGGTCACGTTCACTTTCTTGAATTTGCCGGTGACGGTGCCGGTGGACACCCAGCCGATATTGGCGACGTCGTTGCGCACATTGCCGTAAATGGTGCGCACGTTGCCGAGCGTCGTGCCGGCTATGACCTTGATGGTCAGCGCGCCCGGGTTAACTTTGTTCACCTTGGCGGCCCAACCTTGAAAGAACTTGGAGATATGGACGCCAGGGGGCGCGGTGATGCCCATTTTCAGTTCCACCGCGCCGGTTGACTGCTGGGCGCCGAAGACAAGCGATGCGGCGATCGTCAGCGTTGCCGGAATTATCGATTTTATTGGACCGTTCCTCCCTTTATTGGTTGTAGGCGAACCCAAGATAGCTGGAATAGGGGCCCGGATCAAATCTGGCGGCGGCGTCCCGGCTGCCGCTAAAACCGGCCAAGGAAATGGAAACATGAAAGCAGAAGTCACCATCGCGCTCTCGTCCAACCCGCGCACCTGGCCGATCTTGAGCGGCGCCGTCGAGGCCGACAACATCACCCTCTATCCCTCAACCCTGCATCCGTCGGAAATGTTCTGGCGGCAATTGCGCTTTGGCGAGTTCGATGTCTCCGAGATGTCGATCTCATCGCTGCTGATGGCGACCGCCAATGGCGATGACCGCTGGGCCGGCATCCCGGTCTTCACGACGCGCAAATTCTTTCACACCGAAATTCTGGTGCGCAAAGATGCCGGCATCGAAAGCCCGGCGGATTTAAAAGGCAAGCAGGTCGGCGTGCCCGAATATCAGCAGACCGCCGCCCTTTGGACGCGCGGCGTTCTGGAAAATGAATTTGGCGTCAAACCCGGCGACATGACTTTTTGGATGGAACGCAACCCCGATCACAGCCACGCCCACGCCACCGGCTTCAAGCACCCGCCAGGGGTCACCATCAACCAGATACTCCATGAAAAGAGCATCGGCTCGATGATGGTCTCGGGCGAGCTGGATGCGGTTGTCCATTACATCCTCAACGCCAATATGGTGGACCGCTCGACGGTGGATTTATCCAAGCATCCGGATATCAAAACCCTGTTTGCCGATCCCCGCGCCGAGGGCATTCGCTTTTATGAGAAATCCGGCATCTATCCCATTAACCACGGCATGGTGATCAAGCGCGAACTGCTCGACCGGCACCCATGGATCGCGCTCAACCTCTACCGGGCGTTCGAAAAAGCCAACGATCTGGCCAACAGCCAACGCCTGGCGCACACGGCTTACTATGTGGAGGCCGGGCTTTTGTCCGAAGAGGCCGGCGCGGCGCTCAAGGAGCCGCTGCTGCAACACGGCATGGCGGCCAATCGCCATACCCTTGAAACGGCGGCGGAATATTCCTTTCAACAGGGGCTGACGCCGAGGCTGATGCGCCTCGAAGAAATATTCGCCGAGAATAC
This sequence comes from Alphaproteobacteria bacterium, assembly GCA_963582805.1. Taxonomy (GTDB): domain Bacteria; phylum Pseudomonadota; class Alphaproteobacteria; order Rhodospirillales; family UBA2165. The sequence continues at coordinate 3,308 of CAUZTZ010000269.1, read as the reverse complement.
CCTCGAGCAATAAGCGATTGAATTGGGAGACGACATGGGAAAATTGGTTAATCTGGTGCAGGTGACCGTGGCGGCGGGATACCTGGAAACGATCAAGCCGGCGATGCTTGAGAATGCCCGGAGCTCGGTGCGGGAAGCCGGCTGCCATCAGTTCGATGTGGTGGTTTCCAACGACGACGACCACAAATTCGTCTTCTACGAAGTCTATGATGACCAGGCAGCTCTGGACGCCCACCGGGAAACGGATCACTTCAAGGCTTATTGGAAAATCCTCGAAGAATTGGGCGGCAATCTCCAGCGCCAGGTGCAGCTTTATACCACCCAAGAATAGCGGCCAGCGCGCGCCCCCTACTCGGCCGCCTCGGCGTCGCGCAGTTCGCGGTCGAGGCGTATGCCCGCATGCGCCCGGGGCGCCGCCAGATTTGCCAGAATGCTGTAGATCACCGGGATCAGCACCAGGGTGAAGATGGTGGCGATACCAAGCCCGCCGAACACCGCCCAGCCGATGGCGCGCCTGGCCTCGACGCCGGGGCCGGAGCCGAGGATCAACGGCAACGCGCCGAGCACCGTCGATAACATGGTCATCATCACCGGGCGCAGCCGGGTCATGGCGGCGGCGTGCACCGCCTCCATCACGGAAGCGCCCCGGTCGCGCAATTGATCGGCGAACTCGACTACCAGAATGCCGTTCTTGGCCATCAGACCGACCAGCATGATAAGCCCGATCTGGCTATAGATGTTGAGGGTCGAGCCGGTGAGCTTGAGCGCGAACACCGCCGCCGCCAGCCCAAACGGCACGGTCAGGATGATCACCAGGGCGCTGAGCACGCTTTCGAACTGGGCGGCGAGCACCAATAGCACCACAAAGACCGCAATGGCGAAGGTGATGGCCACCTCGTTCGAGGTTTCCGCCAACGACGCCGCTTCGCGCAGGAATCTAAGATCGATCCCCGGCGGCAGAATATCGTCGGCGATGGCCTGCACCTCTTGCATGGCCTTGAGCATGGGATAGCCGGGCGGCAAGGGCGTGTCGATCTCGACGGCGCGTTTCTGTGCGGTGCGGTCCAGCTCGGCGGCGACGCCGACTTCTTTGATACTGGCGAAGGCCGACAAGGGGATCAACGCGCCGCTGGCGTTCTTGATAAACAGGTTGGTTAAATCGCTGGGATCGTCGATGGCGCCGGCGGCCGATTCCAATAGCACCGGGATCGAGCGGTCATCCACGTTCAGCTCGGCCACCTTGAAGCCGCCGACCATGGCGCGCAAGGTATTGGCAATGCCGTCGATCGGCACGCCCAGATCTTCGGCGCGGCGGCGGTTGATATTGATGGAAAGCTGCGGCTGGGTCTGCTGATACTCGATGTCCGGGTCTTCGAACTGGGGCAAGCGCGTATGCATGGCGGCGCTGAATTCGTCGGCGGCGGCGGCGATGGTCTTATAATTGGAGCCGGTCAGCGCAAACTCCAGGCGGCCACCGGAGCGCCTTAAGTTGAGGCTGTTGGGCTGGCGAATACGCACATTGGCGCCGGGGATCGCTTTTAAGGGGCCGCGCAATTGGGCCGCGATTTCGTCCTGGCTGCGGGATCGCTCTCCCCACGGCGCCAGCGGCGCGATGATCCACACCCGGTTGAGATCGAAACGGCCGACAATCGACATGACATCGCCAACCTCGCCGGAATCTTGCAGCGGTTGCAACAAGGCCTCGGCCTGCACCGACTGGCGGTCCATGTATTCGAGGCCGACGCCGTCCGGCCCCTGCATGGAAATATAAATGGCGCCCCGGTCTTCGCGCGGCAACAATTCGGTATCGATGGTCGGAAACAGCGCCAATGCGGTCAGCGCAATCAGGCCCATGCCGGCCAGCACCAAAAATCGGGCGCCAAGGGTGAAATCCAAAAGCCGGCGATAGATATCCGTTACCCAGCGCCCGATCCTATCGTCGATGCCACTTTTCTTGGCCGCAGCACCGGTGTTCACGGCCGGTATGCGTGACGCCAGCATCGGGCACAATGTCAGCGCCACCAGTGACGAGATGGCAACCGCGATGGCCAGCACAAAGCCGAATTCGGCAAACAGACGGCCCGCCGCCGAGGGCAGAAAGGCGATCGGCAGAAACACCGAGATCAGCGTCGCCGACGTGGCGATGACGGCGAAGAATACCTGGCGGGTGCCGACCACGGCGGCGGCCAGGGGCGCTAAGCCTTCGGCCCGGTGCCGTTGCACGTTCTCGACCACCACAATGGCATCATCGACGATCATCCCGGTGGCCAGCACCAAGGCCAGCAAGGTCAGAATATTGATCGAAAAGCCGAGCAGCCAGATCGCCGCGATGGTGCCGATCAGCGCCACCGGGATCGCCGCCGCCGGTATCAGGGTCGGGCGCCAGGCGCGCATGAAGACGAAGATCACCAGGAACACGATAGCGATGGCAATGGCCAGGCTGCGCACAACCTCGAACACCGATCCCCGGATAAATTCGGCGTCGTCGGAAATCTTGACGATCTCGGCATCGTCGAGGCGCCGGTTGATGCGCAAAATCGCCTTGTTGACGGCGTCGGAGATGGCAATGGTGTTGGAACGGGCGCGCCGGATGATGGAAAGCCCGACCACCTTGCGCCCGTTGAGGAGGCTGTGATTGGTCGCCTCGGCGGGGCCGTAAAAGGCGCGCGCCACATCGCCCAATTTGATGTTGGGACCCAATTTAAGCGCCTCGATATCGGCGGGCCGCCAGACCGAGGCGTCGGCGCGCACCAGCAATAATTGGTTGTCGGACTTGAAGCTGCCCACCGGAACGTCGAGGTTGGTGGAGCGCAAGGCCTTGGCCACATCGTCGATGGACAGCTTGTAACTGGCGAGACGCATGGGCTCGACCACGACGCGTAGCACCGGCTCCTGATCGCCGAACAACAACACCGTGGCGATACCCGGCAATGCCGACAATTCCTGGGTGACGTCATCCTCGGCCAGTCGGGTCAACGCCTCCAACGGCAATTTGTCGCTGACCAAAGCCAGGCGGATAACCGGCGAGGCGTCGGTATCGGCCTTAACCACGGTGACCTCCTCGACGCCGCTGGGCAGGCGCCGGGAGATGCGCGAAACGGCTTCGCGAATATCATTGGCGGCCACGTCAAGATCGACACTGGGTGAGAATTCGGCACGGATGCGGGCATTGTTCTCTTCGCTGGCCGCGCTGATGGATTTAACGCCGGCGACCCGTGCGACGGCACCCTCGATGATGGAGGTAACTTCGGCGTCCATGGTTTCCGGCGAGGCGCCATCAAAAAAAGCACGCACCATGACCACCGGGC
>CAUZTZ010000268.1:0-6207 GCA_963582805.1 Alphaproteobacteria bacterium | reverse complement strand
CTGCGATTTCTGTCTCATCTTCGTTCCCTTCGGTCACTACGATGAGCCAGAAATCCTCTCTTATGCAATACCGCTAAGTTGTTCCATAGGCGCTGACGTTAGACAGTAATCAGGGGGTCGCGGGTTCGACTCCTGCAGCCGGCACCATCAATTTCACTTGATCCCGCCACATTTGGATCGAGGTGAAGCAGGCTATCGGTTAAGCTCCAGCTAATATCCCACTTGATATATATCGGAGTGCCCAGCATGCCCCGCCAAACCGCCGACCAATTCGATCAGGAACTTCTCGACCTGTTTGACCGCTACGTGCACGGGCTGATTGACCGGCGCGGGTTCCTGAACCGCGCCACCAAGTTTGCCGCCGCCGGCGTCACTGCGACCATGCTTCTTAATGCCCTCGCGCCCAACTACGCCCTCGCCCAGCAGATCAAGCCCGGCGATGCCCGCATCACGTCCGAAAAGATCAGCTTCGCCTCGCCCAAAGGCCATGGCAGTGTTGACGGGCTGATGGTGCGCCCCGCAAGCGGCGGCGAGCGCGGCAGCGTCGTCGTGGTGCACGAGAACCGGGGCCTCAATCCCTATATCGAAGATGTCGCACGGCGCGTTGCGGTGGCCGGCTTCAACGCCCTGGCGCCGGACGGGTTGAGCTCTCTCGGCGGCTATCCGGGCAACGATTCGGACGGGCGCGTCATGCAGCGCAAGCTGGACCGCGGCAAATTGATTGAAGACTTTTTCGCCGCCTATGACCGGCTCGACGCGGACCCAGCCTCGAACGGCAAAATCGGCGTCGTCGGCTTTTGCTATGGCGGCGGCGTCGCCAATGCGATGGCGGTTGCCCGGCCCGGCCTGGCCGCCGCCGCGCCGTTCTATGGACGCCAACCCGGGGATGCGGACGTTGCCAAAATCAACGCGTCGCTCTCGATCCACTATGCCGGCCTGGACCGGCGTATCAATGGCGGCTGGCCGGCCTTCGAAGCCTCCTTAAAGGCCCACGGCAAGACATTCTCGGCGCACATCTACGCAGGCGTTAATCACGGCTTTCACAACGACACCACGCCCCGCTATGACAGAAGCGCAGCCGAGCTGGCGTGGACGCGGACCATCCAATTATTCAACGCCACTCTTGCCGCGTGAGGCTTGCCCGGCTTTGCCGGCCGCTGTCATAGGAGCGCGCCAATCGTTCCGGTGCGACGCCGAGGTGATAGAGGGCGTGAATTTTCAGCCATTCCCAGACAATCGCAATGGCGCTGCGCCCGTCGAAGCGCCGGGACGAGGTGATGACCGGCGATTCATGAATACAAACCGTCGCGCCGGCTTTTTCCAGGTGGCGGCTGAGATCGTAATCTTCCATCAGCGCCAAGGGGCGGATGCCGCCGATGGCGTCCAGAACGTCGGACCGCACGAAGATCGCCGAGTCACCATAATAAAGCCCATGCCGGCGGATCCAGGCGTAGAAGCGATTGAGGGCGCGCACGAACAGGCGCCTGCCTTCGAAGTGGATGGCGAAATTGCCGCCGGCCAATTTGCCGTCCGCCAGCTTGGCTTCGATCAATGCCAGACCATCTTCGGGAAAACCTGTATCGGCATGCAGAAACAAAACCACATCACCGCTGGCCTGGCCGGCGCCCGCCGCCAGCTGGCCGCCGCGGCCGCCCGCCGCCGTCATAACCGTGACGCCAAGGCTGCGCGCCAGATCGGCGCTGCCGTCCTGGCTGCCACCATCGACGACGATAATCTCGTGGCCGCCACCTTGGCGCCGCAGCCCGCCGATCAGGGCTTCGAGCCTGGCCGCTTCGTTCAGCACCGGAATGACGACCGAGATCATCACGGCGCCGCACCGAGGCTGGCCCGTTCCGCTTCGCTGATCAGACCGATGCCGATCAGGATGCCCGACTGGCGCTGCCATCCGGCTTCCAGCCAGTCGGAGCCGAGCCGGGTCACGATGGCCACCGGCAAGGTGTAGCGCGCCCGTGTCTCGGCGCCGGCCCGGTACCAGAGATTCTGCACCCAGCGGTAAAGGGCGATGCGCTCGTCGGCCGCCATCGACGGCAATTGGCTGGCCAGATAGTGGCGCCCGAAGGCCACGTGGCGGGCTTCGTCGATCAGGATGCGGGCGTTGAGGGAAGCGAATAACGGGCACGGGAAGCGGCGCACCAGCTTTTCGATGAGCCCCACGGCGCCGCCTTCGAACACCATGTGGAAGGCTAGGATGATTCCGGCGGCGGAGCCCGGCCAGTCTTGGCTTTCGCGTAACACAGCGTCCAGCGCCGGCTCCATCGGCTGAATGCCGCCGAGGCGCATCGCGTAGGCGCCGTAGACGTCCGCATGCTTGGCTTCGTCGCGCCGCTGCAGGGCGATAAAACGGCGCGCCTCGTCGCCATCCAGAAGCGGCGCCAGATGATCGCACATGCGCATCACCGCCTTCTCGCCGTGATGGAACTGGGAGACCAGGGAGCGATAGGTGCGTTTCCGGAACCAGAAGGGGTATTTGATTTTTAAGTCCCAATCGATATCGGTGGCCGGCGTCCAATCGTCGCCCTCGGCCTTTTCGATAAGCCGGGCAATCGCGTCATTGGACGTATCGTCAGAAGTATCGTCGAGCATGGTGATCCTGAATTGCGATGCACGGATATCGCGGCGGATTATGGCGATGGCGGCGATGGGATGCCAGACCCATTGGCCATCACAACTGCGTCAGACAAAAACCGCCTCTGGCCCCTGCATAACCCTTGCATGTCAAATTGCAACGGAGCCAATCCATGCCCCTCGATCAAGATCACCCCCTGAACGGTCCGCACCCCACGGACTAATTTATTTGCCTCCCTCCTCCCCCCTCTCTTCCAAACTCTTCGGGCGCCTCATAAGGCGCCCGATTTCTTTTTGGGGGGATGCAGGCGGAAACTCAAGCCAAGGCGTCCGCAAAAAACGCGATGACCTTTTCCCAGGCGTCCTCGGCCTGGGCTTCCCGGTAGTTGGCTTCGTTGAGGAAATTCTGAAACGCATGCCCGGCGCCATCGTAACGGTGAAAGGAATGGGTGACGCCGTGCTTGGTCAGCTCCGCGTCCAGGCGGTCCACATCATCGGGCGACGGGTTGGTGTCATCGTTGCCGAAGAAGCCGGCCACCGGACAGGAAATATTGCCGACCATGTCTATGACCGTCGGCGCCTCGCGGCCCTTGGCGGTCATCACATTGCCGCCCCAGAAATCGGCGGCGGCGCTGAAGCCATCGATGGAGGCGGCGGCCAATAACGCCACGCGCCCACCCATGCAATGGCCGCCGATGGTCAGCTTTGCATCGCCGCCCATGGCAGCGCGGGCATGGGCCACCAGGGCTTCGCAATCGCGGACCAGTTCTTCGTCGGTGAGGTTGCCTAAGGCTTCGCGGCCCTTGGCGTCCGGCCCTTGGCGGTGGAACAGATTGTGCGAATAGGCGGCGTAGCCGGCCTCGGCCCAACGCTCCAACACCTTTTCGGTGAAGCCGTCGAGCCCCGGCGCGTGGCAGCATTCCAGATAGACCGGGTGCGCCCCATCGGACGCCGGCAAGGCCGACAGAACCAGCATGTCGCTGCCATCGACGTTGAGTGTTTCGCGGTTGATCATGATCGTTTCCTCCCTTGAAATTCTACAGCGTCAGTCTAGCTCTGGCGCCGCCCCCTGACAAATCTGCCGCCGCTTGCTACAGTCCGGCGCCCCGGCGTTCCTCTCGCCGGGCGCATTATTCAGGATTACCACTTTGTCCGATACCGAACCCCTTGCCGGCGCCCCCGCTGCCGGAACCAGGACGCGCGCGGCGCCGCTGATGCTTTTGGCGCAACGGGATTTCCGCCGGGTCTGGCTGGCCGGCGCCCTCGGCGGCTTCATGCGCTGGATGGACGTGCTGGCGGTCAGCGTCTATGTGCTGCAAATCACCGGCTCGGCATTCTTTGTGGCGCTGACCTTGTTCGTTCGCATTATCCCGATGTTCCTGTTCGGCGCGGCGGCCGGGGCGCTGGCCGAGATGGTCGACCGCAAGAAGCTGCTGGTGTTTTCCATGTTCTTCCTGTCCGGGGTTTACGGCAGCCTCGCCTGGCTGGCCTGGACCGGATCCTTGCAGGTCTGGCAACTGGCCATCGTGGTGTTTTTCTCGGGCACATACTGGACGCTGGAGCTGCCCATCCGGCGCACCATGATCGCCGAGATCGCCGGCATCGAAAATCTCGGCGCGACCATGGGCCTGGAAAGCTCGACCACCAATTTGACCCGCATGGCCGGCCCCTTCGCCGGCGGCTTATTGTTCGAGCTGGCCGGCCTGCCGGGCACATTATTTGTCGGTCTGGTCCTCTATACAATCGCCGCCATTGCCATGTGGCCGGTGGCCTATGACCGCGCCCGCCCGAAAGGCGAGAAGTCCGGCTTCTTCGCCAATATCATGGAGGGGCTGGAATATGCGCGCACCAGCCGCGCCATCAAGGCCACCTTGGCGATCACCATTGTCCTCAATCTGTTCGGATTTTCGTTCGTCGCCATGGTACCGGTCATTGCCAAAAACGTCTTAGGCCTGTCACCGTTTCCGACCGGCATCCTGATGGCGTCGGAAGGCTTTGGCGCGTTTATCGGCGCACTTTTAATTGCCTTCTACGCCAAGCCGAGCCGCTTTCGCCAGATTTATTATGGCGGCACTTGCCTTTATTTGGTGTGTATATTTCTGTTCGCCCTGTCGCCCGTATTCGGATTTTCGATCACGCTATTATGGATCGGCGGCTTTGGCGTTGCCGGTTTCGCATCCATGCAATCGGCGCTGATGATCGCCAGCGCGCCGCCCGAAATGCGCAACCGGATCATGGGATTGCTGACCATGTGCATCGGCGTCGGGCCGCTCGGCATCTTGATCGTCGGCTCGTTATCGGAAGTTTTGGGCGCCCCCACCGGTATCTTGATCACCTCCTCGACGGGCATCGTCGGGATGATCTGCGCCACGTTCCTGTGGCCGGAAATGCGCAAGCGCCAAGACGATTAGTCGCCGAACATCAAGACGATTAGTCGCCGCGCCCGATGCCTTTCAATAAAAGGCTGCCATCGATTTCCAGCTGGTCTTGGGAATGGCGCAGGCGGAACTCGTCGCACACCAGCTCAAAGGCCATTTTCACCGCTTCCAGAGATTCAGGATTGGTCTCGAAGGCGCCGATATTGGCCTCGATCCAGCCCTCCGATACGCGGCAAAGGAGGGGCTGGCCATTCACAAGGGCCTGAAACCGGACCTCGGCGAGGCCGGCCTCCCAATACCAGTTGCGATTGGTGCCGAAATCTATGTTTGCATTGTCCGCCATGGCGGCTGCCCTCCGGTTAATAGCAGGTATAATCCGCCTACTCCGGCATGCCGTCGAAGCTGGTAATGGAGCGGTCGATCTGGGTAAACGGCGCGGCGTGTTTCAAGAACAGATTGAGGCCGGGCTGCACAAAACTGGCATCATCGATGCTGCCCACCTTGACGCTTTTGAGGCCGCTGCCGCCGGACGAGAAGCCGAACAATTGCGAGCCGCAATTATCGCAGAACTGCTTGGTCATGGTGTTGCCGCTATCGGCGGTGTGGTTGAAGGATTTGGGCGCCCCTTGGGTGACAACCACGGCCGCTTCATCGACGAAAATATTGGTGGCGTAGGCGGCGCCGGTTGCTTTTCGGCAGTCGTCGCAATGGCAGTTGGCGATGCGCTTGGGTTCCGCGTCCACCTCGTAGCGGATCGCCCCGCACAGACATCCGCCCGAAAATTGCACCATAAGACTGTCCTCCCCTTAATTGGTTCCGTGGATTGTTCATACCATCCCGTTCATACAGGATTGCTAAGCGTCTATCGAGTATATATGCCATTGCCCATGCCTCCAATTGCAGATTTCATTTTCCGGGTCCGCAGCCGCACGCGCCTTTAAATGGGCGAACGCATCACCCTTTCGGCCTGGATCTATCTGGTCATCGGCCTGCTTACCATCGCCGATGCATTTATTCAGATCCCTTCGTCGGCTGCGCTGTCGGCGGCCCTGATCGCCGCCTTTATCATCTTGCAGTTCAAGAATATCCCGCGCCCCCAACAGATCGCCGGCGCCGTTTTGGTACTCATCGGTATCGTCGGCGCCGCCGTCTCCGGGCAATGGTGGGAGGTGCTGGTGCTCGGCACCGCCAAGTCGGCCACGTTCCTGTTGTTGTTTTTCGCCATTTCCTGGCTGCAGTTTCC